>DASQAW010000088.1:0-8823 GCA_035635495.1 Burkholderiales bacterium | reverse complement strand
GAAATCGGCATAGCGGTGCCGGCGCAGGCTCTTGTCCGGCAGCCGCGAGACGATCTCCGACTCGGGAAAGAGCACCCCGGCGCGCTCGAGCACATGATTGAGCGACAACGGCACGCGCATCATGGTCGCCTGCATGGGGCCTCCTCCTGAGATAATGGTATCCGCATGACGGCGCTCGTCGCTGCGACTGCGGCATTCCTGATCACGCATTTCGCGGCGAGCACGCCGCTAAGGCCAAAGCTCGTCGCCGCCATGGGCGAGTGGCCCTACCGCGGCGTCTATTCGGCGGTCGCCTTGATCACGTTCGGCTGGATGATCTGGGCCTACGTCCACACGGCGCGGGAGCCGCTCTGGCCGGGGCTGCGCGTGCTGCCGGTGATCGTCGTGCCGATCGCCTTCGTGCTCATCGCCTGCGGCTACTTCCGCAATCCGACGATGGTGGGTGCGGACGCGCTGCTGAAAAGCGAAGACCCCGCGCGCGGCGTGATCCGCATCACGCGCCACCCGATCATGTGGGGCCTGATGCTGTGGGCGGCGGCGCACCTGCTGGCGCGCGGCGAGCTGAAGGCACTGGTGTTCTTCGGCAGCTTTCTCGTGCTCGCGGCGCTCGGCACCCTGGCGATGGACCGCAGGAAGCGCGCCAATCCCGACTGGGCCCGATTCGAGGCGGCGACGTCGTACATACCCTTCGTCGCCATCGCTCAGGGCCGTAACCGCATCGTCTGGAGCGAGATCGGCTGGAAGCGGCCGCTCATCGGCCTCGCGGCCTTCGCGGCCTTCTTCGCCGTGCACCCCTGGCTCTTCGGGGCGCGGCCCTACTAGCTGTCCAACCCCAGCGCGGCCCGCGCGGAAGAACGCCGCGCCTCCTGCCACATCCATCGTCGCATCGACGGTCGCGAGCACGGCGCCGACAAGTTCAGAATCTGTACCGCTTCGCTACCGGCCCAGCTTGCGCTGCACCCGCTGGTCGAACTTCGCCACGTTGACCACCACCCGCTCGTGCGTGCCGTCGCCAATCAGCTCGCGCTCGTCGCGCGCCTCGACCCGGAAGCTGAGCGTGCGGCCATCGACCTTTTCAAGTGTGGCGGTGGCGCTCACCCGCATGCCGACTGGCGTGGCGGCGATGTGGCGCACGTGCAGGAGCGTGCCGAGGCTCTGGTGGCCCGGCGGCAGGAGATGCTCCACCGCCGCCAGCGCCGCGGCCTCGATCAGGTTGATCATCACCGGCGTGGCGAGGACGCGGATCGCGCCGCTGCCGACGCGCGGCGCCGTATGTTCTTCGGAAACTAAAAGCCCGGCCTCCCCTCGGAGGCCGGGCTTGAGCCGAGACAAATAGGACGCAGAGTCAGCGGCCGTCACGCGGCCATGTTACTTGGTCTGCGCGTCGTGCTTCTCGCGGTGGATGCGCCGGCTCTGGCGGTTCTCGTTCTTCTGGACGCGCTGCTGCTCGCGCGCCGTGACGTTGCCGTCGGCGCCGGCGCGCGCCTCGAGGCGCGTGTCGCGCGCCTGGCCGCGCTCGAGCTTGCCGGCCTCGCGCGTGGTGAGGCTGCCCGAGCGCACGCCCTGCTCGATACGTTGCTGCTGGTTGATGTTGCGCTGGACGTCGGCCTGCATGCGCTGCGAAGAGGCGGAGCTCGGGTTGCCGGTCTGCGCGTCGTGCTTCTCGCGGTAGATGTCGCGGCTCACCTGGTTCTGCTCGCGCGAGAGGCGCGCCTTCTCGGCGGGGCTCAGCTTGCCGTCGCGCATGGCGCGCGCCTGGTCGCGCTCGACGCGCGTTTCTTCCTTCTCGAGACGCGCGGCCTCCTGCGTGCTGAGCTGGCCGGACTTCAGGCCCTGCTCGATGCGCTGCTGCTGGTTGACGTCGCGCTGGACGGTGCCGGCCTGCGCAAAGGCGGCGCTGCAGAACGCCAGGCTCAGAGCGGCAGCGATGGCGGTGTGTGCAAATTTCATGTGCTCCTCCGGAGGATGGTGGAGCCCATTGAAACGCGCCGTCCCCCTGCCCGGTGCACCGGGTCGCGCGGCAACTTCGTAACAACTTGTATCATCCCCGCGATGTCGCCTCCCCGCGTCGTCATCGTCGGCTGCGGCTTCGCCGGCCTGTGGGCGGCGCAAGCTTTGCGCAAGGCAGCGGTCGACGTGACCGTGATCGATCGCACGAATCACCACCTGTTCACCCCGCTCCTGTACCAGGTGGCGACCGCCGGCCTGTCGGCGCCCTCGGTCGCCGGCCCGATCCGTCATATCCTCGCCGAGCAGAGGAACACCACCGTCCTCATGGGCGACGTGCGCTCAGTGGAACCGGGCAGGCGCGCAGTCCGCCTCGAGAACGGCGACGCGCTCGGCTACGACTACCTGATCCTCTCCCCCGGCACGACGCACAGCTATTTCGGCCACGACGAGTGGGCGCCGTTCGCGCCGGGCCTGAAGACGCTCGAGGATGCGCTTGAGATCCGCCGCCGCGTGCTGGCGGCTTTCGAGTTCGCCGAGCGCGAGTCCGATCCCGTGCGCCGCGCCGCGTGGCTGACGTTCGTCGTGGTCGGCGGCGGCGCGACCGGGGTCGAGCTCGCCGGGACCTTCGCCGAGATCGCGCGCCATACGCTGCGCGGCGAATTCCGCCGCATCGATCCGCACAATGCACGGGTCATGCTGGTCGAAGGCACGGACCGCGTGCTCCCCCCCTATCCGCCCAAGCTCTCGGCGAAGGCGCAGCTCCAGCTGGAGCGGCTCGGCGTCACGGTGTGGCCCGGGCGCATGGTGACCGGCATCGACGCCGAGGGCGTCTCGCTCGGCGCGGAGCGGCTCGCGTGCAAGACCGTCATCTGGGCGGCGGGCGTCGCCGCCTCGCCGCTCGGCGGCGCGCTGGGAGCGCCAGTCGATCGCGCCGGCCGCGTGAAGGTCGAGCCCGACCTATCGGTGCCGGGGCATCCGGAGATCTTCGTCGCCGGCGATCTCGCCTGGGTGGAGCACGTGCCCGGCATCGCGCCCGCGGCGAAGCAGATGGGCCACCACGCCGCGAAGAATGTGCTGCGGCTGATCGGCAAGCAGCCGAGCGTTCCGTTCAGGTATCGCGACTATGGCCAGCTCGCCACCATCGGCCGCAATGCCGCCGTCGCCGTGATCGGCAAGCTCGAGCTCTCGGGCTTTCCCGCCTGGCTGGTGTGGCTGGTCGCGCACATCTACTTCCTGATCAACTTCCGCAACCGCCTGGTCGTGATGCTCGACTGGGGCTGGGCCTACTTCACCTACCAGCGCTACGCGCGGATCATCATCCGCGCTCTCAAATAAAAAGGGGTCAGAGCAATTTTCCGGTAACAACTGAAGCGCGCAGGTGTTACAGGAAAATTGCTCTGACCCCTTTTATTTTTCCTGGGGTTCGTCCCACAGCCAGGCCGCGCCGCGCACGCCGCTCGAATCGCCGTGGACGTTGCGCACCAGCCGGGTCGCCACATGGTCGGAGAACACGTGGCGCGCCCACCAGCGCGGCACTTCAGTGTACAGCCGCTCGACGTTGGACATTCCGCCGCCGAGCACGATGGCGTCCGGATCAAGCACGTTGACGACGCCGGCCAGCGCACGCGCGAGCCGCTGGACGTAGCGGTCGAGCGCCTCGCCGTCCAGGGCGGCGATCTCGCGCGCCGTGCGCTTCTCGCCGGTGAGGGCCTCGTGGTCGCGCTCGAGGCCGGGGCCCGAGAGGTAGGTCTCGATGCAGCCGGCGCGGCCGCAATAGCAGGCGGGCAGCGGCAGGTCGGCCGCCGTGGGCAGCGGCAGCGGGTTGTGTCCCCATTCGCCGGCGATGGCGTTGCGGCCGATCAGCAGACGGCGATCGACGACGATGCCGCCGCCGACGCCGGTGCCGAGGATCACGCCAAAGACGACGCGCGCGCCCGCGCCGGCGCCGTCGATCGCCTCCGACAGCGCGAAGCAGTTCGCATCGTTCTCCAGGCGCACCTCGCGCCCGAGCGCGCGCTCGAGGTCCTGCTTGAGCGGCCTGCCGATGAGCCAGGTGGAGTTCGCGTTCTTCACCAGGCCGGTGACGCGCGAGAGTGCTCCCGGTATGCCGACGCCGACCGTGCCCGGGCCGATCTCCTTGACCAGCGCGACGACGGCGTCGAGCGTCGCGGCGTAGTCGCCGCGCGGGGTCAGCACTCTCTTGCGGAAAACCTCGCGGCCCGCCGCATCGAGCGCGAGCGCCTCGATCTTGGTGCCGCCGAGATCAACCCCGATTTTCATCCCCCCGCTTCCCATCGGCGCATGCTTGGGGTCAACGGCGGCATCGTCGAGGAACTATTCCATTGCCGCATGGCTCTCTCGGCCCTCTCGAGTCCTCCCGATGGCCCATGGCCGCTCGCGGCCTTTTGCGCGACGCTGCCCGCATGCTGTACGACGGCGCGGCGCAGTTTCCGGACGCTTCGCGGCCCCCGTTCGGCCCTCACGGAGGGCTCGCCGGCGGCGAAATCTGCGTCCAGTTCCTGACGTCTTCTGACGAATTCGCGCGGCTCGCGCCCGAGTGGAACCGCCTCCACGGCGCGGCCGCGGCGGCGAGCGTGTTCAATTCCTGGCTCTTCCAGTACCAGTGGTGGCAGGTGTACGGCGCCGGCCAGCCGCTGCGGATACTCGTCGCGCTCGAGCGCGGCGAAGCGGTCGGCATCCTCGCCCTCTACCTGCAGAAGCTCACCCTGCTCGGCGTGCCGGTGCGCGTGCTGCGTTTCGTGGGCACGGGCGCCGATACGCATCCCGACGATCTCGGCCCGGTGCTCGCGGCGGGCCGGGAGCAGGCGGTGGCGCTCAAGCTGGCGCGCGCGGCGCTGCGTCTCTCGGGCGCGGACGTCATCGTGCTCTCCGACATCGATCCGCAGTCGGTCTTCGCTGCCGCGCTCGAGCAGGCCGCCGCCGACGTGCGCCGCGCGAGCCTCAGCGGCGTGGCGGAGCGCATCGCCTTCGTCGAGCTGCCGCGGTCGTGGCCGCAGCTCCTGCAGTCGCTCTCCTCCGATCGCCGCACGCGCATCAAGAGCGCGCGCCGGAAGGCCGCCGCCCTGCACCGGCTGCGCTTCTTCGTGTGGGATGACCTCGCCGGCCTCGACCGCGCGGTCGACCGGCTCGCCGAGCTGCACCGCGGCCGCTGGCGCGAAGCCGGCGGCAGCGATTCGTTCGCCACCGCCGAGTATGTCGAATTCCACCGCCGCATTATCAAGTCGGCGTTCCCGCGCGGCTGGCTGCGCCTCTACTGCCTCGAGCTCGACGGCGAGATCGCGGCGATCACCTACTGCTACCGCTTCAGGGACCGCGTGTATCTCATGCAGGCGGGCTTCGACCCTGCGAAAGCGAGGGCCAATCCCGGCAAGGTGCTGCTCGGCTACGCGCTCGAGCACGCGATCGGCGAGGGCAACGCGGTGTTCGATTTCCTCAAGGGCGAGCACCGCTACAAGGATCAGCTCGCCACCGGCTACCGCAACACGCTCGGCGTGCGCGTCTTCCGCAACACGCCCGGCGCGATCGCGTACCGCCTGCGCAGGATCTGGCTGCCCCGGTGGAAAGCGCGCCTCTACGGCAGGCCGCCGCCCAAGCCGCTGCCATGAGCGGCTTCCTGAAAGTCGATCTGCGGCGCCTGAGCCCCCACCGGCCACCGGCGTTGCTGCTGGGTGGCGTGAACCTCGTGCGCGCGCTTGGACTCGCGCGCATCCCGGTGATCGTCGCCGCGGCGGAGCCCTTCACGCCGGCGATGGCGTCGCGGTACTGCGTCGGGCGCTGCGCGCTGCCGCCCCTCGCGCAGCGCGACGCGGTGGCCGAGCGCCTGGTGCGCGCAGGCGAGGCCCTGACCGGCGCGCTCTGTACCCGCGTGCCGCTCTTCTATGGCGACGACGACCAGCTCGGCCTCGTCCAGGATTTCCGCGACGCCTTGTCGCCCTACTTCGCCTTCGTGCTCGCCGACCCGGCGCTATCGCGCGCGCTGCACAGCAAGCAGCTCTTCCAGGCGCTCGCCGAGTGCCGCGGCCTGCCGGTGCCGCGGCGGTTGCACTGGGACGAGCTTGAGCAGTTCGACGCGCCGGTCCTCGTGAAACCGCGCGTGAAGACCGACTGGGACCGTTCCGCGGTGGCCTCGCAGCTCTTCCAGGGCGCGGGCAAGGCGCGCGTATTCCCCGACGGCGCCGCGCTCCTGCGCGAGCCGCTCGCCGAGGCGCTGCGCGAGGAGCTCGCGATCCAGGAATACATTCCGGGCGACGACCGCTCGCTCTGGTCGTTCCACGGCTTCGCCGACGAGCAGGGCAGGCTCCTCGCCTGGTTCATCGGCCGCAAGATCCGCACTTATCCCCCCCTCACCGGCGACAGCTCCTACCTCGAGCTCGCCCACCATCCGCAGCTCGCGGCGCTCGGCCGCGAGCTCGTGCCGAGACTCGGCCTGAAGGGCGTGTTCAAGATGGACTTCAAGCGCCACGCGGCCAACGGCAGGTTCCATCTGCTCGAAGTCAACGCGCGCTTCAACCTCTGGCACTACCTCGGCGCGAAAGGCGGCGTCAACCTCTCGCAGGTCGCCTACGACTACACGACTCGCGGCAGGATTCCGCTGCCGGCGCCCGTGCGCACCGGCTACCGCTGGCTCTCGCCACGGCTCGACTACCTCGCGTACCGCAGCCTCGCCGCGCGCGGGGAGCTCACCCGGACGCGCTGGCTGGCCTCGCTCCTCTCTGCGCGCAAGGTCTACGACCTCTTCGCCTGGACCGATCCCATGCCGTTTGTGGCGGTGTTGTGGGACGAGCTGAAGCACCTCTCGCGCCTGCGCCGCCGGCTGATGCGATGGCTCTGTACGGCATCCTAGGCGACATCCACGGCAACTTCGAGGCGCTCGAGGCGGTGCTCGACGCGCTCGATGCGCGCGGCGTCGGGCGCCTCCTTTGCGTCGGCGACGTCATCGGCTACAACGCCGACCCCGACGCCTGCGTCGCGCTCCTGCGGGCGCGCGGCGCGCAGGTCATCGCCGGCAACCACGACCTGATCGGCACCGGGCGCCTGGGCTTCGAGCGCTGCTCGAACAAGGCGCGCTACTCGCTGAAGCGCACGCGCCGCAGGCTCTCATCGTTCAGCATCGATTGGCTGAAGACCCTGCCGCCGCACCGGCTGGTCGAAGGCCGCATCGCCCTCGTGCACGGCGGCGTGCGCGACGTCCAGCTCTACATGACCACGCCGCAGCACATCCGGCGCAACGCCGCGCTGCTGCGCGAGGATTTCCCGGGTGCGCGCGTCTGCTTCTTCGGGCACAGCCACGAGCAGCGCCTCTACGGCGTCGCCGGCGAAGAAGTGCGCGAGCTGCCGACCAACGGCGTCTACCACCTCGCGCCCGACCAGCTCTACTTCGTCAACGCCGGCTCGGTCGACGCGCAGCGCAAGCGCTCGCACAAGCTCGCCGAGTTCGCCGTGTTCGATTCGAGCGCATGGACGGTCGAGTTCCATCGCGTGCGCTACGACGCTGCCGCGACCGAGGCGAAGGCCGCGGCCGGCGGCTACCGGATTACGCCGCTCCTAGACCGCCTCTACACCTGGCGCCGGCGGCTGCTGCCAGCCTAGGCGCGCGCCTCACCGCTCGTTCAGCCGCCAGTCGAATGCGGCATAGCGCAGCTTGACCTTGCCCCGGCGCCGGTCGACGAGATCGGCCGCCTCCTCCGCGAGCCGCGAGAGCGCGAAGGCGAGCGCGTCGCGCTCGCCGCCAAAGTCGGCGGCGTACCAGTAGAACTGGCGCGGCAGGATGACGAGCGCGCCCTGCTGCTCGACGCGCACCTCGCGCTGCAAGTAGCCCTCGGTCGCCTGCTCGAGCTGCTCATCGAGCATGCCGCCGCCGAATGCGCGCAGCGGTGGCGAGGAGCGGCAGGCGCAATACAGCCCGAAGTGCATGCGCTCGTCATAGGCGAACGGCGTGTAGGCGCGGCGCGGGTCGTCGTGGCGAAGCGGCGGCCGCATGCCGCCGAACTTCGGCACATTGCCGCGCAGCAGGCCGTGCTCGATGTCGTCGAGCGAGTACGCGAGCCCGCCGATGTTGGCGCGCGGGCTCTCGAAGAAACGCTCGACCTCGCGCGGGTCGCGCACCTGCAAGAGCTCCGCCGCGTCGCGCACCACGATCGCGTTGAAGACGTTCAGCCAGAAAGCGGTCTGCGCGACGATCAGCACCCGCTTCGGATCGAAGCCCTTCAGCGCGGCGAGCGTCTCGACAAGGCGCCGCTTCTCGGGCGACGGGCCGAGGCCGGCGTAGTCGCAGGCGCTGCCTCCGGCATCGAAATGCGCCGCGCGCAGGGCATCGAGCGCCTCGCGCAGTTCCTCGGCATCAGTCATTCACGTAGAGAATACCCCGTGCGCGAGTTTGGCAGATATGACTATGTCATCGTGGGCGCGGGCAGCGCGGGCTGCCTGCTCGCCAATCGGCTCTCGCGCGATCCGGCCGTCCGCGTGCTGCTCCTCGAGGCCGGCGGCCAGGACGACCACTTCTGGATCCCGATCCCGGTCGGCTACCTCTACACCATCGCCAACCCGCGCACCGACTGGTGCTACCAGACCGAGCCCGACGAGCATCTCGCCGGCCGCTCGATCCACTACGCGCGCGGGCGCGTGCTCGGCGGCTGCTCCTCCATCAACGCCATGATCTACATGCGCGGGCAGAAGGAGGACTGGGACCACTGGGCGTCGCTCGGCAACCGCGGCTGGGCGTGGGACGACGTGCTGCCTATTTTCCAAGCCCTGGAGGACTACGAGCACGGCGCGACCGACGGCTACGGCGCCGGCGGCGAGGTGCGCATCGAGGATCCGCGCGTGCGCTGGGACGTGATCGATGCGTTTCGC
>DASQAW010000087.1:0-5144 GCA_035635495.1 Burkholderiales bacterium | reverse complement strand
GGCGTCACGTCGAGCATCCACGCCTGGATAACGGGGCGCGTGGCATAGAGGAAGAAGCCGAGCACGGCGATCAGAAAGATGAACACCGGCGAGCCGCCCGCGAACGCCATCATCACCAGCACCGCGGCGCTCGTCAGCATGCTGCCCATCAGGATCTGCTTGCGGCCGATGCGGTCCGACAGGTGGCCGGCGACCGGCGCCGCAGCGAAGCCCGCGGCCTGCAGCGCGAACAGGCAGGCGCCGACCCAGACCGGCGAATAGCCCATGTCCCGGGCGAGGTAGACCGGCAGGAAGGTGAGCAGCGCCGACTGCGTCATCGTGCGGAACGAGGAGCCGACCGAGAGGAGAATCAGCGCGCGGTTGCGCAGCAGGATCTTCAAGCCGGCCAGATAGTCGCCGAGCGACTGCCCATCACCCTGCGTCTTCTTCGCACCGAGCCTGAGCGAGCCCAGCATGGCGAATATGAGGAGCGCGACCACCAGGCCAGGTGCGACGTTCAGCACCACGACCTCGCGCCAAGAGAACACAGCGAGCGCCGCGCCGATCACCAGCGGGGCAATGGCGTCGCCGACATTGCCGCCCATGCCGTGCAGCGAGAGCACGAGGCCTTTGCGCTCGGGGTAACGCTGGCCGAGCGTCGGGATCGCCGTCGGATGCCAAAGGCTGTTGCCGAAGCCCACGAGCGCGATGCAGATCAGCAGCATCACGTAACTGTGCGTGAAACCGATCAGCAGATAAGGGAAGCCGACCCAGAAGAGCGAGATGCCCATCAGCAGGCCCTTGCGCCCCACCGTGTCGACCAGCACGCCGCCCGGCACATTCGCCACCGCCGCGGCCGTGTACTGGCAGGTCATGATCAGCCCGATCTGGCTGTACGACAGGCCGAGCTCGTTGCCGATCAGCGGCAGCAGCAGGTAGAACGTCGCGGGATACCAGTGGGTCAGGCCATGGCCAACGGTGATCAGCCACAGCTCCCGCCATGCGTGTCGCGGCGCGGCTTGCGCCGCGACAACTGAACTCAAGCCGGCACCTTGCTCTTGCTTCTAAGGTATTGCTCGACCAGCTCCGCGGTCAGCGTGACGTTCGCGTCGTACTCGGGACAGTCTTCGAGCTGCTCGAGGTCGTTCAGGCCGCAGGCCTTGTAGATGCGGTTGGTCGCTGAAATCAGGCGGACCGGCTTGTCGGGGCTGGCGTTGAAATGCTGGTGGATCGTGTTGGGCGGGATGTAGATCACGTCGCCCGCTTCCCACTCGTAGCGCTTGATCTCCGCCTGCGGCTTCCAGTGGTAGGTGTCGGTGATCTCGACGTCGCAGTCCTGGTGCAGGTCGTAGCCGTGACCCTCGAGCACGTACACGCACTCTTCGGCCAGGTGGCGATGTTTTCCGGACCTGCTCCCCGGCGGGATGATTTCCATGTACGCGTCCACGGTCTCCATGCGCGTGTTCATGCCCTCGTTCAGCAGGTGCTTGAGCAGGCCCTGGCGCGACATCTCCCACGGCATGTCTTCCGGATGCACGATTTTCTTGCGCTTGGCGTTGCGCGCCGGCGCAGTCGACGCGTCGTCGAGCAGCGCCTGGTAGAGCTTCTGGTTGTTGCGGCCCTTACGCCAGGCCTTGGCCTCATCCCATGCCATCGCCGTCTCCTACTCCGAATGGTTGTAGTTCTGCTCAGCTTCCCGCACCTGGTGCGGCGCCGCGTCGGGCGCGGGTTCGGTCGGCCGCGGCTCGACGAGCTGCTGGAAGAGCATGTTCATGAACATGTACATCGGCTTCGTCTTGATGACGAGCGCACGCGCCGGCTTCTCTTTGCTCGCGTTGAAGTGCTGGTGCACGCAGTTGTTGTGCACGATGGCGAGATCGCCCGCCTTCCAGTCGTAGCGCACCCCGTCGTGGATCTCGTAACCCACGCCGTCGAGGATGTAGAACGCCGCCTCGTTCACGTGCCCGTGCTTCTGCGACTTGCCGCCGGGCGCGTATTCCTCGAGATGGAGATGGAACATCTGGCTGATGCCGTCCTTCGGCTCGACGTAGTGGCGGCTGTAGGTCTGCGGGCCGTCGACGAACTTGATTTCCCTGCCCTTCCTCACGCGCGGCATCGAGCGCAGGCGCTTCAGCTCGTCCTTCAGGCTGTACTGCCCCTGGATGCCGCGCACGAAGACGCGGTCCTTCTTGCTGTGATAGTGGGACTCTGTCCCCGCTTTGGGTTTCTCTTTGACCTTGGCTTCCATCACCATAACCTCTCGCCAGACTCCAATTTGACCAGCATCTCGTGCTGGAACTCAGGCGGCCCGAAGCCGAAGCGCTCGCCCTTCTGCTCGTAGAAGAACGGCGCGCCGCTTTCCACGCTGAAGCCGCGCATCCAGGTCAGCAGCGCCTCATCCGGATCGCGTCCCGCGGATTTCATGATGTAGGCGGGCCGGTTGCGCCACTTCGTTGCCACGATCATCACGCCGAGCCGGTCCGGCCGGAACGAATCCGGAAACGGGCTGCCCGGCGCGAGCCAGCCGCAGACGAAGCGCCGGCAGGGATCCTGCGGCCGGCGCTCGTAGATCGTGCAGCAGCCCTTCCCCCGGAAGTGGCACGGCACGCCCGGCTTCATCTCGTGGCCGTAGATCGTGCCCTCGACCCAGCCGTCGCAGCATGCCGTGCAGGTCCCGCACTGGCGCTGCGCGGCTGGGGTTATGGAGATCACCGCGCCGCAACACTTCTTGTATTTTTTGCCGCTGCCGCAAGGACATGGATCGTTGCGTCCAACGCTCATTTTGCGGCGCTCAGTATACTCGTCCCACCCTGGCGAATCTCGTTCGGCATATCGGAACATGACCGTCTACCTCGTCGTGCTGATGGCGCTGCTGAATTCCATCGCCCAGCGCGGAGCGAAGATGGCCGTGTCGCTCTATGCGCTCGAGCTCGGCGCCGGCGCGGCCGCGGTCGGCGTGCTGGCGGCGCTGTTCGCCGTCTTCCCGCTCTTGCTGGCGGTGCAGGCCGGCCGCATCTCCGATCGCTACGGCATGCGCATGCCGATCGCGCTCGGCGGCATCCTGATGGCCGTGGGCCTCGTGCTGCCGCTCGCCGGCGGCGGTCTGCCGGCGCTCTTCCTCTGCCCGGCGCTCCTCGGCCTCGGGCACATCTACTTCCACGTCTCGATCCACAACCTGGTCGGCTCGCTCGGCGACCAAAGCGAGCGCACGAAAAACTTCTCGACGTTCGCGCTCGGCGGCTCGATCGCCGCGTTCATCGGGCCATCGGCGGCCGGCTTCGCCATCGAGCTCGCCGGTTATCGCGCCGCCTTTGCGCTCCTCGCCCTGGCGGCGCTGCTGCCGAGCCTTTACGTGCTGCTCGACCGGCGGTCGATCCCGGCGCACGTCCGCCAGGAGGAGGAGAAAACCGCGAAGAGCGCCTTCGACCTGCTCGCCATCCCGGCGCTGCGGCGCACGCTGATCATGAGCGGCGTCGCGCTGACCGGCATCGAGCTCTTCTCGTTCTACCTGCCGATCTACGGTCGCGCCATCGGCCTTGCGCCCTCCACCATCGGGCTGATCCTCTCCAGCTATGCGCTCGCCGGCTTCGTCGTGCGGATGGTCATGCACCGCCTCGCGCAGCGCTTCAGCGAAGTCGGCGTGCTGACCGGTTCGCTGTTCCTCGCCGCGCTGGCGTATCTCGCCGTGCCGGGACTCACCGACGCGATCCCGCTCGCTGCGGCGGCGTTCGCGCTCGGCCTCGCCCTCGGCTCGGCACAGCCGCTGACCATCATCCTGACGTATAACCACGCGCCGGCCGGCCGCTCCGGCGAGGCGCTCGGCATGCGCATCATGGCAAACAAGGTGACGCAGATCGCGGTGCCGCTCGCGTTCGGCGGCGTCGGCGCCGCGATGGGCGCGGCACCGGTGTTCCTGGCGACGGGCGTGTTCCTGCTCGCAGCGGGCGTTATTTCGCTAAAGGAAGGCGGATGAAAACGCCGCGGTTTCTGCCTCTCGGTGCATAGCCGCCTCCTCGGAAATATTCTAGACTTCTACCATATGGAAGAACCTCGTTCGTGAGAGCGGAACAGAACGAATTCCTCACCCGCACCGGTCCCGGCACGCCGATGGGCGAGCTTTTCCGGCGCTACTGGTTGCCGGCGCTGCTCGCCGAAGAGCTGCCCGAGCCCGATTGCCCGCCGGTGCGCGTCAAGATGCTCGGCGAGCGGCTGATCGCCTTCCGCGACACCGAGAACCACCTCGGCCTGATCGACGAATTCTGCGCGCACCGCGGCGTTTCGCTGTGGTTCGGGCGCAACGAAGAGAACGGGCTGCGGTGCTCCTATCACGGCTGGAAGTACGACGTCACCGGCCAGTGCGTCGAGATCCCATCGGAGCCCAACAACCCGAAGCTGTGCCAGCGCATGAAGCTGAAGAGCTATCCGCTAGTCGAGCGCGGCGGCGTGCTGTGGGCCTATATGGGGCCGGCGGCAAACCGTCCGCCGCTGCCCGAGCACGAGTGGGCAATGGTGCCGGCAGCGAACCGCTACATCTCCAAGCGCTGGCAAGAGTGCAACTACCTGCAGGCGATGGAAGGGGGGATCGACTCGAGCCACGTATCGTTCCTGCACCGGCACACGATGAAGGTCGATCCGCTCTTCAAGGGGGCGAAGGGCAACGAGTACAACCTGCGCGACCTCGCGCCGCAGTTCGAGGTGGTGGACTCGCCCGGTGGCCTCTACATCGGCGCGCGGCGCAACGCCGAGGAAGGGAAGTACTACTGGCGCATCACGCAGTGGGTCATGCCGAGCTACACGCTGATCCCGCCGCGCGCCGATCACCCGATCGGTGGGCATTGCTGGGTGCCGATGGACGACGAGAACTGCTGGGCGTGGAGCACCAACCATCACGCCACTCGAGCGCTCAGCAAGGAAGAGTGCGCCGCGCTCGAAGGCGGCAAAGGCATTCATGTCCCACTCATTGCGGGCACGTTCCGCCCGGTGGCGAACAAGGACAACGACTACCTGATGGACCGCACGGCGCAGAAAGACGGCCGCAGCTTCTCGGGGATCGAGGGCTTCGCCATGCAGGATGCGTCGGTGCAGGAAAGCATGGGGCCGATCCAGGACCGCACGAGGGAAAACCTCGTGCCGACGGACCAGGGCATCATCATGGCGCGCCGGCG
>DASQAW010000086.1:0-15523 GCA_035635495.1 Burkholderiales bacterium | reverse complement strand
CGCCGTCTGGTCGCGATAGCGGTACCAGAGGTTGTTCACCACGTGGTTGCCGCCTTCGATCACCGAGAGCACGCACGGCCCCGAGACCTCGGCGGCGAGCCGCTCGGCCTCGGTGTGCGGCGTGAGGCGGTCCTTGGTGCCGGCGACGATGTAGATCGGGCAGGTGATGTTCTTGGCCACGCCCTCGAGCGAGATGCGCAGCGCCACCTTGCCTGCTTCCTCCAGCGTGGCGCACTTCGCGCGTACCCGGAATGTTTCGGCGTTGATCGAGGGCCGGCCCTCGAAGCTCGCGGACCGGGCGTACGGTCCGGAGAGCGCGACGCAGGCCTTGATGCGCCGCTCGAAGGCGGCAGCGCGCGGCGCGTAGTAGCCGCCGAGCGAGACGCCCCAGATGCCGAGGCGGCCGGGATCGATGTCGCTGCGCGCCTCGAGCCAATCGATCACCGCCTTCACCGGCCGCTCGTACTCGGGACAGAGCGCGAAGTCATACTCGGCCTCGCCCTGTCCCGGGCCGTCGAAGGCGAGCGTGGCCAGGCCGCGCGCAAGGAAGCGGTTCTCGTAGTCGTCCATTTCCTCCTTCGCCGAATCGAGCCCCATGCACATCACCACCACCGGCGCTCGCGCGATGCCGGCGGGCTTGCGCAGGTTGCCGTAGAGCCGCCTTCCCTCGTACGGGATGGCGACGCGCTCGCCCGGCGGGCGCAGGTGCGGCAGCACCTTGTTGCGGCACTCGACGGCCTTCATGTGCGCGCGCTTCATCTGCGCCGGGTCGATGACGAAGAGGAACTTGCCGAAGTGGTAGCAGACCGCGGCGCGCGTGTAGTGGCCACCGGCCGAGAGCGTCTCGCCCCGGGCGAGCGCCTGGGCGCCGAGCTCCTCGTGCACCGCGGCGCGCGCCGACCACTGGCTGCACCAGTCTTCCCAGCGCTCGCAGCTCGCCGTCACATCCTGGAAATCGGCGAGCGGCACGCCGTTCGCGACGAAGCGCGGCGCCCAGTGCGCGATCGCGGCCTCGACGCGCGGATCTTTCGCCATCAGGCGCCGAGCGTCGTGAAATATCCGGGCGCGTAGCGCTCCCCGGCGCGCGCCCCAAGCCTGAATGTCCGACCGAGCAACTGAAGGTCCGCATCACTAAGAACCACGTCAAGGGCGGCAACGTTCTGCTCGAGCCACTTTTGCTGCTTGGTGCCCGGGATCGGGATGATGTCCTCGCCTTGCGCCAGCAGCCAGGCCAGCGCGATCTGCGCGGTCGCCACTCCGCGGGCGGCAGCGATCGTCTCCATGGGTTTGAGCAGCTCGAGGTTGCGCTCGATATTGCCCGGCTGGAAACGCGGCTGCCGACGGCGCAGGTCGTGCTCGGCGATGTCGCCGAGCGAGCGCACGGTGCCGGTGAGCAGGCCCCGGCCGAGCGGCGCATAGGCCACGAAGCCGATACCGAGGCGGCGGCAGGCCGGCAGGATCTGGTCCTCGATGTCGCGCGCCCACAGCGAGTATTCGGTCTGCAGCGCGGTGATCGGGTGGATCCTGGTCGCCCGCGCGAGCGAGCTCGGCCCGGCCTCGGAAAGGCCGAGCCAGCGCACCTTGCCTTTGCGCACGAGCTCGGCCATCGCCCCCACCGTGTCCTCGATCGGCACCTCCGGATCGATGCGGTGCAGGTAGTAGAGGTCGATGTGATCGACGCCGAGATTCTTGAGGCTGGCGTCGCAGGCCTGCGGCACGTACCCGGGCTTGCCGTTGTAGCCCTTGCGCCCGCCCGGCAGGTCGAAGTTGCCGAATTTCGACGCGATGACGACGCGGTCGCGGCGGCCCTTGAGCGCCTGTCCCAGCAGATGCTCGTGCCGGCCCTTCATGTAGCGGTCGGCGGTGTCGAAGAACGTGACGCCGAGATCGACCGCGCGCTGCAGGGTCGCGACCTGCACCGCGTCGTCGCGCTCGCCGAAGTCAGTGGTCGTGCTGCCGGCGCCGAGGCCGATGGCCGAGACCGTGGGCCCGTTTGCGCCGAGCTTGCGGTACTTCATCAGTCGGCGCGGATGCCGGCGTTCTGGATGATCGGGGTCCAGCGCACGAGCTCGGCGCGCACCCAGTCGCCGAGCTCCTCCGGCGTGGAGGCCGCAGCGGCGACGCCTTGCTTGAGAAAGGTCTCCTGCGTCTCCGGCGAGCGCAGGATGCCGCCCACCTCGGCGTTCAGCTTGGCGACGATCGGTTTCGGCGTGCGCGCAGGCGCGAAGAGCCCGAACCAGAGCCTGGCCTCCATGCCGGGAATGCCGGCCTCGGCCGCGCTCGGGATGTCCGGCGCGCCCGGAAAGCGCGTCGCGCTCGACACGGCCAGGGCGCGCACCTTGCCCGATTTCAGCTGGGCGTGCGCCGTCAACGGCGAAAGGAAGGAGACCGGCACCTCGCCCGAGAGCAAAGCAGTGAGCGCATTGCCGGCGCTCTTGTATGGAATGTGCTGCATCGGCACGCCGGTAACGCTCTTCAGGAGCTCGCCGGTGAGATGGCTGATCGTGCCGTTGCCGGCCGACGCATAGGAGACGTCGCCTTTGCGCTTGGCGTAGGCGATGAACTCCTGCGCGGTGCTCGCCGGCACGCCGGGATGGACCACCAGTACGGTGACGCCGGTGGCGACCATGGTCACCGGCTCGAAGTCCTTCAGCGGGTCATACGGCAGGCTCTTGGCGTAGAGCGTGACGGCGCTGACGAACGGCCCCGCATGCCCCATGACCAGGTTGTAGCCGTCGGGCGGCGCCTTCGCCACGGCGTCGGCCGGGATCGTGCCGCCCGCGCCCGAGCGGCTGTCGACGATAACCGGCTGGTTCCAGCGCTCCTGCAGCTTCTGCGCGAGATAGCGCGAGAGGTAGTCGGCCGTGCTGCCCATGCCCTGGCCGTAGATGCGGATCGTCCGCGAGGGATAGCCGGCGGCGGGCTCCTGCGCGTGTACCGCGGTGAGGAACGACGCGAGCGCCAGCGCGGCGGCGACTTTCATGGCGGCAAATTGTCCTACGCGGAGGCGAAGCGCATCAATGTCTGCGCGTACGCCGGCGCCGTCGGCTCGTGCATGAAATAGACGGAGGTCTCGCTCCAGCCCGTGGCGGCGAGCCGGCGCGCCCACTGCTCGAGGTCCGCATCGCTATAGTTTTCCAGCCGCAGGCGCACGTAGCCCCACGGCGCAGTCTCGACGAGCGGCGGCGGGGCATTGTCTTCCCGCTCCGACAGGCACAGGGCAGCGCCGGCGCCTTTCAGCGCCTCGTAGACGTCGTCCGCGAACCAGCTCGCGTTGCGAAACTCGAACGCGGCGCGGTGTCCCTGCGGCAGGAGCTGGAGGAAGGCGGTGAGGCGGGGGAGATCCTTCTTCATCACCGGCGGCAGCTGAAACAGGACCGGGCCGCGCTTTTCGCCGAGCGCGGCGAGCGAGCGGTAGAGGAAGGCGACCGAATCGGCGCTTTCTGGCTTGAGGTGGGCGAAGTGCGTGATGCGGCGCGAAGCCTTGATCGCGAACTGGAAGCCGGCCGGCGCGGTGCGCGCCCAGTTCTCCAGCATCTCGACCCTGGGCATGCGGTAGAAGGTATTGTTGATCTCTACGGTCGGCAGGCGCGCGCTGTAGAAGGCGAGCATGCCGTCGGGCTTCATGTCCGCCGGATAGAACGTGCCTTTCCACTCCTTGAAGGAATACCCGCTCGCGCCTGCTGATAGCTTCATAAAATCGCGCTTATGGCCAAGAACCACCTCGCCGACTACACGGCGAAACGCAGCTTCGATGCGACGCCCGAGCCCGCGCCGGCGCCGCTCGCCGCGCGCAAGGGGCCGCTGCTCTTCGTCATCCAGCAGCATGCCGCGCGGCGCATGCACTACGACCTGAGGCTCGAGTGCGACGGCGTGCTCAAGTCCTGGGCCGTGCCCAAGGGGCCTTCGCTCGATCCTAGCGAAAAGCGCCTCGCCGCGCAGACCGAGGATCACCCGTTCGACTACGCCTCGTTCGAAGGCGTGATCCCCGCCGGCCAGTACGGCGCCGGCGAGATGATCGTCTGGGACTGCGGCGTCTACAGCCCGGACGAGGGCGGGGAGTACTGGTTCCATGACCACGCGGCAGCCGAGCGGCGCGTCCGCGAGGGGCTGGAGAAGGGCAAGCTCGGTTTCTTCCTGCGCGGCGAAAAGGTGAAGGGCTCGTTTGCGCTGGTGCGGATGGCCGACAGGAAGAACTGGCTCCTGATCAAGCACAAGGACCGGTTCGTCGGCACCACCGACCTCACGGCGATGGACCGCTCGGTGCTTTCAGCCTCTACGCTCGACGACGTGAAGACGCGGCCGCTGCAGCGCCTGCCGGTGGAACGGCTGGTGCCGAGCGGCCCGGCGGAGGCGCTGCCGGCATCGCTCGCGCCGATGCACGCGGAGCTGGGCGAGGCACCCTACGATCACCCCGACTGGATGTGGGAGCCGAAGCTCGACGGCTACCGCGCGCTGGCGTTCATCAGCGAGAAGGGCGTGACGCTGAAGTCGCGCCGCGGCCTCGCCCTCGACGCGTTTCCGCACCTCGAGGCCGAGCTCGCCAGGCAGGCGGTGAACACAATGGTGCTCGATGGCGAGCTGGTCGCGTTCGACGCGGCCGGCAAGCCTTCCTTCAACGCGATGCAGAACGTGCAGCCGAACACGCCCGTGGTGTTCTATTGCTTCGATCTGCTGCACTTCGCCGGCCTGAACCTGCGCAAGGCGCCGTACCAGGATCGGCGGCGCTGGCTCGCGCAGTGCCTGCTGCCCTCGCCGCTGGTGCAGCTCGTGCACGCCTCGGAGCAGGGCAAGGCGCTGCACCAGGCCGCGCTCGAGAGCGGCCTCGAGGGCGTGATCGGCAAGCACAAGGCCAGCCTCTATGAGGCCGGCAAGCGTTCCTCCTCGTGGCTGAAGGTCAAGGCGACGCAAAGCGCCGAGTTCGTCGTCGGCGGATATACCCGCGGCAAAGGCTCGCGCGCGCCACTGGGCGCGCTTCTCCTCGGCTACTGGGAGGGCGGCAAGCTGCATTACGCATCTCACGTCGGCTCGGGTTTCGATGACGCGACGCTCGCCGAGGCGAAGAAGCGCCTCGAGCCGCTGCGCCGCGATGCGTGCCCGTTCGCGGAGAAGCCGGAGTTGCCGAACCCGACGATCTGGGTCGAGCCAAAGGTGGTGGCGGAGGTGAAGTTCCAGAACTGGACCGACGAGGGCTCCTTGCGGGCGCCCGTGTTCCTTCGCTTCCGCGACGACATCGAGCCCAAGGAGGTGCGGCGCGCGAGAGCGAAGCCAGAATCCAGGGACGATAGCGAGATCGGCGCCATCCTGCGCCAGCTCGACAACGCGAAGAGCGCGCTCACGCTCGCGGTCGGCAAGCACCCGATCAAGCTCACGCATCTCGAGCGCGTGTACTGGCCCGCAGACCCGGCGCTGAAGCAGCCCGCGCTCACCAAGCGCGACCTGCTGCGGTATTTCGCGCAGGTGTCGCCGTACATGCTGCCGCACCTCGCCGACCGGCCGCTCACGATGATCCGCATGCCCGACGGCATCAATGGCCAGCGCTTCTACCAGAAGCACTGGAGCCAGGAGCGGCCGGCGTTCGCCGAGACGATCACGGTGTTCTCCGATCACAGGGACGAGTCGCACGAGTACCTGCTGTGCAACAACCTGCCGACGCTCCTCTGGCTCGCGCAGTCGGGCACGCTCGAGTTCCACGTCTGGCACTCGCGCGCCAGGGTGGGGCCCGATGCGGCCAGCAAGGCGACCGACTACGCGAGCTCGCTCGAGTCGCTCCAGGCGTCGGTGTTGAACTACCCCGATTACGTCGTGTTCGACATCGACCCGTACATCTACTCGGGGAAGGAGGCGCCGGGCGATGAGCCCGAGCTCAACAACGCGGCGTTCGAAAAGGGCAAGGAGGTCGCCTTCCGCCTGCGCGAGCTCCTGAACAGCATGGCGCTCGAGCCGATCGTCAAGACCTCGGGCAAGACCGGCCTGCATGTCTTCCTGCCGATCCGCCGCACGATCGATTTCGATGCCGCGCGGCAGGTGTCCGAGTTCGTCGGCCGCCACCTGATGCGGCTGCATCCCAAGGACATCACGCTCGAATGGAGCGTCCCCAAGCGCACGGGAAAGATCTTCATGGACTACAACATGAATGTCCGCGGCAAGACGCTGAACGTCGCCTACTCGCCGCGCGGCGCGGCGGGCGCGCCGGTATCGATGCCGCTCACCTGGGAGGAGCTCGCCGGCGCGCATCCGCTCGATTTCCGCCTCACCAACGCCGCCGAGCGCCTCGCGCAGACGGGCGATCGCTGGCAAGATGCCTTGACCCGGAAGCAGAGCCTGGAGAAGGCGCTGGAGGGTGCCAAAGCTTGAAAAATTCCTTTGTATTACAATCCGTTCCCCCGCGTTCCTGCCGCATTGCCGGAGGTAGGTAAATGGCCGCACGATCGATCGCATCGCTGACCGTCTCCTTTGGGCTGGTTTCGATCCCGGTGAAGCTCTTTTCCGCCACCGAGGCGAGCCGCGCCATCTCCTTCAACCTGCTGCACAAGACCTGCGGCTCGCGGCTCAAGCAGCAGTACTTCTGCGTGAAGGAGGAGGTGCCCGTCTCGCGCGAAGAGATGGCCAAAGGCTACGAGTTCCAGAAGGACCAGTACGTCATGTTCTCGCCCGAGGAGCTGAAGGCCCTCGAAGAGGCGGGGACGCACACCGCGGAGATCACCGAGTTTGTGCCCATCGACTCCATCGATCCGGTGTATTTCGACAAGGCGTACTACCTTGGCCCCGACAAGGGTGGCGCGAAGCCCTATGCGTTGCTCGCCCGGGCGCTGCGCGATACGAAGCGCTGTGCGCTCGGCCGCTGGGCAGCGCGCGGCAAGCAGTACATCGTCATGATCCGCCCCGTCGAGGACGGCCTGGTGATGCAGCAGCTCCTCTACGCGGGCGAAGTGCGCTCGATCAAGGACATCGACATCCCGAAGACCGAGGTGCGCGACGCCGAGCTCAAGCTGGCGCAGCAATTGATCGAGCAGCAGGCGAGCGACAAGTTCGACCCGAGCGCGTACAAGGACGAGGTGCGCGACCGCATCGAGGCTGCGGTGCAGAAGAAGGTCGAGGGCGGCCAGGAGATCACCATGGTCGAGCCGCCGGAGCAGGGCGGCCAGGTGATCGACCTGATGGAAGCGCTGCGCGCGAGCCTCGAGAAGAAGCCCGCGAAGCGCGCTCCAGCCGCAGAGCCCGCGAAACCCTCGCGCAAGGCCGCCGGCAAGAAATAAGGTGCACCCGTACGGCGTGCGCGAGGTGCAGAAGCTGCTGCGCCTGCCGCGCAGCACCATCCGCACGCTGATCCACGCCGGCTTCGTCTCGCCCGCGCGCGGGCCGCGCAACGCCTGGCGCTTCTCCTTCCAGGACCTCATCGTCCTGCGCACCGCGCAGGCGCTCGCGGCGGCCAAGGTGCCGGCGCGGCGCATCGCTCGCTCGATGCGGGAGCTGCGGCGCCATCTGCCGCAGTCGATGCCGCTTTCGGGCCTCAGTATCGCCGCCGAGGCCGACCGCGTGGTGGTGCGCGAGGGCGCCAGCCGCTGGCAGGCCGATTCCGGCCAGTACCTGCTCGCGTTCGAAGGCAGTCCCGCCGACGGCTCGCTCACCGTGCTCGAGGCGCCGGCGCGCCCTGAGGGGGTCGATGAGACGCTCGACGACTACATCGAGCGCGGCTGCGCGCTGCACCAGGGCGGCCAGGCGGCCGAGGCGGAACACGTGTACCGCGAGGCGCTCGCGGCCTGCGGCGAGGAGGCGGTGCTGCTCTATAACCTCGGCATCGTGCTGGAAGACCTTGAGCGCAAGCCCGAGGCCGCGACCCTCTATGAGCGCGCGCTGAAGGTCGATCCGGCCTTCGCCGATTGCCACTACAACCTGGCGCTCCTGTGCGAGGCGCTCGGCAAGCCGCAGCACGCGATCCGCCACATGGCGCAGTACCGGCGCCTGGTGCGCAAGAAGTAGCTAGAACGCGCGCCCCACGCGCAGATAGATCTTGGTCGAGCCGGTCCGGTCGAGTCCTCTCGCCACGCCGGCGCGCGCCTGCAGTCCGAATAGATAGCCGAAGCGGGTCTCCGAGATGAGCTCGGCGCCGACGCCGCGGTGGTAGTCCGGCGGCGTGTCGTGCTCCCACGCGGCGCCGACATCGAAGAACAGGGCCAGCGAAACGCGGTTGACGCCCGCCGGCGGGACCATCAGGTGCCGATCGATGTCGGCGAGCGGCGCGCGCCACTCGACGCTCGCCACGCGGGCGCGATGACCCGTCAGCTCGGGCGTGCCGAGGCTGTAGCCGCGCAGCGCGAAGTCGTGCTCGTTCAGTTGCGGCAGCAGGATGAGCGAGTCGGATTTGCTCCCGCCGAGCTCGAAAGGCTCGGCCTCGCGCTGCGCGCGCGCTTCGTTCCAGCGCAGCGCGAGCACGGTCTTTCCTAGCGGCACATGGCCGCGCCAATCGGCGCGGTACACATTGCCGCTGAAGTCCGCGCCCAGGCGGCTCGACGTCTCGGCGAAGAGCCGCAGCTCCTGGCCCTGGCTCGGCCCGTCGGAGAGCCATTGGTGGCGGCGCGAATCGTACCCGGCGAGGAGCCCGAGGACACGTTCATTCTGCACGCGGAGGGTGCCGGCGGCCAGGTCGTGGAAGTGCTCTTGATCCGTCGCGGCACCGAGGCCCCAATAGAGGCGCCGGTTGAGCGCGAGGCTGCGCCACAGCGACACCCATTGAGCGTGCTCCTTGATGCTGTAGGCCTTGATCTTGGTGCTCGAACCGTCCGGCTCGCTCGCGCGCACGGTGAGCGTGCGGTCCAGCGTGACGCCGTGCCGGCCGTCGTAGACATAATCCGCGCGGCCGAGAAGCTCGCCCTGCGTCAGCTCGACCATCGGCGCGAGGAGGTATTCGTGGACCTCGAGCGCGTCGATGCCGTAGACCAGCGCGCCTAGCGCGACGGCGCCGTCGGCGATCTGGATGAGCGGCACCCAGGAGGTCGGACGTAGCGACGGCCAGGGCGAGTAGGGCCGATCTGCCTCCGCGACCGGCGCGGAAGGCGGTTCGGCGGCAGGCGCCGGCAAGAGCTGGACGCTGCGGCGCTCGAGCGGCTGCGGCGGTAGCTGTTGCGCGCGAAGCGCGTCACCGTCGGCTTCGATGGTCGTGAGGAGGAGCTCGCCGTGAACCGGCGCGCTGATCTCGCGCACGCCGAAGGCCGAACGCGTCCAACGCGAAAGCGCCGTGCTGCCGCGCTGCCAGGACCAGACGTCGTAGACCTTGCCGTAATCGGCAATGAAGAAGATCTCGTCACCCGACTCGCCGAAGCGCGGCGAATGCTTGATGGCTTCGTCCGCCGCGAGCACCACCGGATTGCCTTCGCCGACGTCGACGAGCGCCCATCGCCCCTCGCGCAGGCTGGTCATCACCACGCGGCTGCCTTTGGCGGCGAGGCCGCTGATGCTCTCGCCGGGCGCGGCGCGGTAGAGCGCGCGCACGGCCTTTCCTTCCTCGAGGACTACGACCGCCGCCGTGCCGGCGACGACGCTCAGCGCCGCGATGCGATTCCCGTCGAGCGGCGCGGCGAAGCGATACCGGCCGCATTCGCTGATCGTGCTGCGCCGGCCGCGGGCGTCGATGCGATGCAGGTCGTAGAGCAGGTTGTGGTTGCGGCAGACCTCGAGCTGCGACACGAGCACGTCGTCGGCCGCGCCGGCGGTGAGGCGCGTGTCCTGCTCGGTGTCGCGCAGCGCGCGGGGCGCCGCGCCCGGCGCCTGCCGCATGAGTTGTGCCTTCGTATAGCCATCCGCCTGCACGTACCAGCGCGCGCCGTCGGATGTCAGAACCGGGCTCGAAAGCGAGAAGGCGCGCAGCACGAGCTGGCCCGCGACGGGGTTGCCCGGCGGCCGCGAAAAGCGCGCCCGCAGCCAATCCTGGTACTCGCGCCAGAGCGCGTCCATCGGCTTGCCGGTGACCGCGAGCGGATTGCTCTCGACCCTGAACGGCACCAGGTTGCCGCTATAGTTGTCGATGAAGCGCACTACCGCGTCCTCGCCGTAGCGCTCGCGCAGGAAGGCGAAAAAATAGCTGCCGTACAGATAGTCGCGGTTCAGCGGAAAGCCGCGCCCTTCCGCGTTCACTTCGCTCAGCGAGCGCAGGCCCCGCGCGGCCTCCGCGCGCATCATGCCCTCGAACTGCGTGTTTCCGAGCCTGCCGTAGCCGCGCGCGGGGTCGGACTCGTTGTTCACCGCAAGGCCTTCGATGACCCACGACGGCTGCAGGACGTTCGGGAAGAAGAAGAGCAGCCGCCCGAGCACGTCACGCAGATTGAGCGGGCTGCCGCGAGCCTTGTCGAGGTGGACGATGTGGAAGAACTCGTGGCTCAGCACCAGCTCGAGCCATTCGCGGTTCTGCAGCAGCTCGCCCTCGTCCGGCGGCGAGAGGAAGATGCCGGTGAAGTTGAACGGGATCGGCGAGGCGAAGCCGTTCGAGAAGTCGGCCGAGTCGAGCACGACGAGATGGGTCTTGCGCCGCGGGCGCCAATCGAGCAGGGCAGTGACGCGCGGATAGACGCGCTCCGCGCTCGCCGCGGCAACGCGCGCCTGGTCACGGTACTGCTCGGCGAAATGCACGAGGAAGTGCTCGGTCTCGAGCGTGCGCCAGTGGAAGGCGGGATCTACCCAATGCAGGTCGGCCCACTGCGCGCGCAGCGCCGAGGTCCACAGCAGCAGCAGCGCGCAGAGCGCTGTAGTCCTCATCCTCACTGCCGCGTTATAGCAGGCATGCGCGCCCTGCTATTGGTGCTGGCCTGTCTCGGTCCGCTGAACGCAATCGCCGGTGAGCGCTGCATCGCCATCGATGGCGACACGCTCGTCTGCAATCACCGGAAGGTGCGGCTCACGAACGTCTACGCCGCCGAGATGAACGAAGCGGGCGGGCGCACCGCCAAACGCCGCCTGCAGACGCTCATCGCCTCAGGCGAGGTCGTGCTGCGGCCGTTCGGACACGATCGCTATGGACGAACGCTGGCGGAAGTCTATGTCAACGGAAGGCGCATCGAGCAGGCCGACATCGGCCCGCGCGCCGGCCGGGGCGCGCAGTGGCGGGGCGATCGGCATCATTTTGCTCGCACCGGGAAGGGCCGCGTTCCAGGCCCCGGAGCGGCACCTTTGGCGCGTTGAAAGATATTCCAAGGTTTCTTGCTATTTTTTGCGGATTCGTCGGCCCGGGGCGACTTGAAAGTTGCGGTGTCGCAACAAGGACTTGTCGATGAATCTTCACGTTGCCGCCCCAAAAAAATCACGTTATTCTCGGCGCGCACGCCTGAGCAACTCAGGCCGAAGACCAAAAACCGCAGCAAATATCTGAATTAGGAAGTGCTTTGGCCGATGTGGGGTGGGGGGGCGGGGGAGGCGGCGCGCGTCGCATTCCGGCGACTCTAGTCGTCGCGTCTCTGCGCGCTTTTTCCGTTCGAGTCGCAAATCTAAAAAACCGTCGTTGCCCGCACGCGCGTCTCGCGCGCGCGCCGCACGCGCAAAAGAAAGCCGGAGTGACGAGATGAACCCGAGTCTTTTTTCCAGGCGCGGGCCGCTCGCGCGCCGTTTGAGTTTCGTTCTTCTCGCGTTCGCCAGTGTTTGCGTATTCGCGCAGCCTGCCCAGCGGCCCGCCGGTGCGCCGGATGCCGGCCAGCTGCTCGAGCAGACGCGCCAGCCGCTGCGGCTGCCGCCGCCGGAGGAACCCGTGCTGCCAAAGCCGCCGGAGCCGACGCCCGCGCTGCCCGGTTCGCAGCAGCTGCGCGTGAAGGTGCAGCAGTTCAGCTTCACCGGCAACACGCTCTACCCGGAGGAAGCGCTGCAGACGCAGGTGCAGGAGTTCATCGGCAAGGAGCTCAACTTCGAAGAACTGAACGAAGCGGCGACGAAGGTGCGCGCGTTCTACCGCACGCGCGGCTACTTCCTCGCTCAGGCCTACCTGCCGCAGCAGGCGATCCGCGACGGCCGGGTCGAGATCGGCATCATCGAAGGCCGCGTCGGCCAGGTGGAGCTCGACCGCAGGGAAGGCACACGCATCGACGACCGTTTCCTCGCCGGCATCCTTGCCGCCCACCTCAAGCAGGGACAGATCATCACCGAGACCGGCCTCGAGCGACCGCTCCTCATCATCAACGATCTGCCCGGCGCGCAAGTCACATCCGAAATCCGGCCAAGCCGGACCCTCGGCGCCGCCGATTTGCGCGTAAACGTGTCGCAGGTAGGGAGCACGTTCAACGGCTCCGTCGACGCGGACAACCAAGGCAACCGCTTCACCGGCGAATACCGCGTGGGCGCGACCCTCAACTGGAACACGCCCCTCGGCGGGGGCGACCAGGCGACCTTCCGCGGCTTCGTGTCGGATGAAGGCATGTGGTACACGCGCTTCGCCTACCTCGTCCCCGTCGGCTTCTGGGGCACGCGCATCGGCGTGAGCTGGTCGAAGTTCGAATACCGGCTAACGAAGGACTTCGCCAACCTGAACGCGAACGGCGAGGGCGAGGTGAAGAGCATCTACGGCTTCCATCCGATCGTGCGCACGCGCAATAGCAACGTCATCCTCCAGGTCGCGTACGAGGACAAGAAGCTGATCGACCGCATCGAGTCGCAGAGCTCACTCGAGGAGCGCAACATCGGGGCGGGGAAGCTTGGTCTCGTCGGCGACTTCCGCGATGGCTTTCTCGGCGGCGGCCTCAACGCCTACTCGTTCCTGGCGACGCGCGGCCAACTCGACATCGCGCCGCCGAGCGTGCTCGCTCTGGACGTCGGACCGACGGGCCACAATACCGAGGGCGCCTTCGTCAAGTACAACGTCGAAGCCCGGCGCCTGCAGCGCGTCACCGATGCGGCGAGCATTCTCTTCTCGATCTCCGGCCAGCGTGCCACCAAGAACCTGGCGTCGGCGGAAAAGTTCTCGCTCGGCGGCGCGAACGGCGTGCGCGCCTATCCGGTGGGCGAGGCGACCGCGGACATCGGCCTGATCGCGACGGCGGAAGGCCGCTACATCTGGCCGGGAGTGAAGATTTTCGGCGGCGACCTGACGCTGCTCGCGTTCTACGACCACGGCTGGGCGCGCATCAACGAGACGGCGTTGCCGAGCGACACGGAAAACAACCGCTCGATCGGCGGCTATGGCTTCGGCGTGTCGGCCGGCCAGGACGGCGGCTTCCTCGTGCGCGCGAGCGCGGCGTGGGCGAGCAGCAGCGACAAGCCGCAATCGGATCCGGCGGTGCGCGTGCCGCGCGTGTG
This sequence comes from Burkholderiales bacterium, assembly GCA_035635495.1. Classification (GTDB taxonomy): domain Bacteria; phylum Pseudomonadota; class Gammaproteobacteria; order Burkholderiales; family SG8-39; genus SCGC-AG-212-J23. The sequence goes on along the minus strand of DASQAW010000086.1, from coordinate 2,251 downwards.
GGTGCAGGCGATCAAATGGTTTTGAGAGAGAGCCGGTGCGTTTTTTCCGACTCTCAATGTTTCTGACAGAGCGCGAGAGCGTGCCGACCTAAGCTCGGCCACCCCCCCGCTGTGGTGAGGTTGACAGGAGAGGACCATGGCAACAACGAAGCGCACAAGTCCCCGTAGCACGGGCTCCGCCCGCACACGCCGGGTGCTGCGCACGCAGCCCCGCTCGCTCGCCTTCGCCGTCGGCGCGGCCCTCTTCCCATGGACCCTCCTCAGCCCGGCGCTCGCGCAGACGAGCGCCACAGCGCTCCCGACCGGTGGCCAGGTTGCCGCCGGCGCAGCGAGTCTCACCTACAGCCCGAACAAGCTGCAGATCGACCAGTCGACGAACAAGGCGATCCTCAACTGGGAGTCCTTCTCCATCGGCTCGAGCGCCTGGGTCAACTTCAGCCAGCCGAGCTCCTCCGCGATTGCGCTGAACCGGGTGCTGGGGACCAATCCGTCCGAAATCTTCGGTCGCCTGACGGCCAACGGCCAGGTCTTCCTCACCAACCCGAGCGGCGTGCTCTTCGCGCGGAGCGCATCCGTCGACGTCGGCGGCCTCTTCGCCACCACCCTGTCCATCGCGGACAAGGACTTCCTCAACGGGCGCTACAACTTCCATAACGCGGGTGGCGCGCAGTCGGTCGTCAACCAGGGCAACATCGTCACTGCCAACGGCTACGCGGCCCTCGCCGGCCCGCAAGTCCGGAACGATGGCGTCATCGTCGCCCGCGCCGGCAGCGTGGCCCTCGCCGCGGGCGACCGCGTCTCGCTCGACATGGTGGGCGACGGCCTGATCAAGGTGAGCGTCGACCAGGCCGCGCTCAACGCCTCCGCCATCAACTCCGGCCGCATCGAGGCCGACGGCGGCAACGTCCTCCTCACCGCGCGCAGCGCCAACGCGCTCCTCGACACCGTCGTCAACAACTCCGGCGTCATCCGCGCCCACTCGCTCATCGAGCGCAACGGCGAAATCATCCTCGACGGCGGCTCGGCGGGCGTGGTGAGCAACAGCGGCGCGCTGGCTGTCGCCGGTACGGACGCAGGAACGACCGGCGGTGAGGTAAAGGTGCTTGGAGACAAGGTCGGTCTATTCAACGGCACACGCATTGACGCGTCCGGCGATGCAGGAGGCGGCACGATCAACATCGGCGGGAATTTCCAAGGCCGCGGCCCGCTGCAGAACGCTTCCCAAACGATCGTCGCGAGAGATGCGGCCATCAAGGCCGACGCGATTACGAGCGGTGAAGGCGGCAAGGTGGTGGTCTGGTCCAACGATGCGACGCAGTTCTACGGCGCGATCAGCGCGCGGGGTGGCTCGGCGTCGGGGAACGGCGGCAGCGTCGAGGTTTCCGGGAAGCATCTGCTGAACTACAGAGGCACCACGGATACGCGCGCTCCGCATGGCCGCTCCGGCATGCTGCTGCTCGACCCGGATGACCTGACGGTCGTGCATGACGACAGCGTCGCCACCGACTCGAACAACAGTCCCGGGCCGAGCTTCGTCGCCAACCCGGCAACGACGAATCCATGGCAGCTCCTGGATTCGACGATCAACGCATCGCTGAACACGACCGATGTAACGATCACGACGTCGTCGAGCGGATCGATCCAGATCAGGAACGACAGCGGCACGGTCGTGATCGATCCGGGCGTGCCGAACATACGGACGCTGACGATGACGTCGGCGGGCGGCATCTCGTGGAATGCCGGATGGGAATACTCCAACATCGGGCAGCTCACGCTCAACGCGCAAGCGGGCAGCATCAGCGGCACCGGGAACTTGCTCGTTTCGGGCACTTCGCCTGTGCTGCTGCAAGCGACCACCGGCATCACCGCTTCGTTGAACGGCGTGGCATCGCTCGCCGCCGCCAGCAGCGCCGGCGACGTCAGTCTTGCGGTCGGCAGCCTGTCCCTCGCCATCGATTCTCTGACGAATCCCGTTTCATTTGCCGTAGTCAACGGCATCAGCGCGGGCGGCAATGCTTCGGTGAGCTACACGGGTCCAGGGACGCTCACGCTGAATCAGAGCATCTCCGGCACAAACGCAACGGTGGTTACGGACGACCTGGCCTTTGCGGGTGGCGCGCAAATCGTCGCCACCAGCAAGGCGACAGTTGCGCCGTGGACGGCTTCCACGGGGATTTCGCTGGGGCAGCTATTCGACGACCGCATCAAGTTCGGCCTAAACGCGTTCAGGGTCAACGGCAATATCGTTGCC
>DASQAW010000085.1:0-16523 GCA_035635495.1 Burkholderiales bacterium | reverse complement strand
AACATCATCACCACGATCCTCAACATGCGCGCGCCGGGCATGACGATGATGCGCATGCCGATGTTCGTCTGGACCTGGCTGATCACCGCGTATCTGCTGGTCGCGGCGATGCCGGTGCTCGCCGGCGCGGTCACCATGACGCTCACCGACCGGCACTTCGGCACCACCTTCTTCAACGCCGCCGGCGGCGGCGACCCGGTGCTCTACCAGCACATCTTCTGGTTCTTCGGCCATCCCGAGGTGTACATCATCGCGCTGCCGGCCTTCGGCGTGATCTCGCAGGTGATCCCGGCGTTCTCGCGCAAGCCGCTGTTCGGCTACGCCTCGATGGTGTATGCGACCTCGGCGATCGCGATCCTCTCGTTCATCGTCTGGGCGCACCACATGTACACGGTGGGCATGCCGGTGACCGGGCAGCTGTTCTTCATGTACGCGACCACGCTGATCGCGGTGCCCACCGGCGTGAAGGTCTTCAACTGGGTGGCGACGATGTGGAAGGGCTCGCTCAGCTTCGAGACGCCGATGCTGTTCGCGATCGGCTTCCTGATCCTGTTCACGCTCGGCGGCTTCACCGGCCTGGTGCTCTCGCTGGTGCCGATCGACATCCAGCTGCACGACACCTATTACGTGGTGGCGCACTTCCATTACGTGATGGTCGCCGGCGCGATGTTCTCCGCGTTCGCCGGGATCTACTTCTGGCTGCCGAAGTGGACCGGCAAGATGTACAACGAGACGCTCGGCCAGTGGCACTTCTGGCTGACGCTGATCTTCTTCAACATGATCTTCTTCGTGCAGCACTTCCTCGGCATGGCAGGCATGCCGCGGCGCATCCCGGACTACCCGCTGATGTTCGAGACCTGGAACCAGATCTCGTCGATCGGCGCCTTCGGCTTCGCCGTGGCGCAGATCCTTTTCATCTACAACCTCTTCAGCACCCTGAAGAGCGGCGCGCCGGCCGCGCAGAAGCAGTGGGAAGGCGCCGACTCGATCGACTGGACGCACCTGCCGACGCCGGCGCCGTATCACACGTTCGAGACCCCACCCCTATTGAAGTGAGCAAGAACGCCAAGACCGCTCTCGTGCTCGCCACCATCGCCCTGGCCTTCTTCCTCGGCATCATCGCCAAGTACTGGTGGCTGGGCCGATGACGCTGCCCGAGCAAAACCGCAAGCTGTTCGCGAAGCTCGCGCTGGTCGCAGCGGGGATGTTCGGCTTCGGCTATGCGCTGGTGCCGTTCTACTACCAGATCTGCGCGGCCTGGGGCGTCTACTCGCTGGGCGAGGTGCGCGCCGAGCCGCTCAACACGCAAATCGACCGCACGCGCCTGATCACGGTGGAGTTCGACGCCAATGCCCACGGGCTGCCGTGGCGGTTCAAGCCGCTGGTGAATCACATCCAGGTGCATCCGGGCGAGCTCGCCACGGTCGAATACGAGGTGAGCAACGAGCGGCCGGTCGCGGTGACCGGGCAGGCCGTGCCGAGCTACGGCCCGCAGAACGCGGCGGAGTACTTCAAGAAGATCGAGTGCTTCTGCTTCACGCAGCAGACGCTCGCGCCCGGCGAGACGCGGCGCATGCCGGTGACCTTCGTGATCGATCCGCGGCTGCCGCACGATGTCTCCAGCATCGCACTGTCGTATACGTTCTTCGAAGTCGCCGGCCGAGGGGGGAAGAGCTGATGGCGTTTCACGACAGCGTGAAGACGGCGCGCGGCTCAACCCGGTGCATCTCGTCATCGCGGCGGTACTCTAACAGGGGATAACCAACATGGCCCACAGCGCCTCCACCGAACGCCAGACGCACTACGCGGTGCCCGCGCCGATGCCGTGGCCGATCATGGGCGCGGCGGCGCTGTTCCTGATGGCGCTCGGCGCCGTGTTCGTGTTCAACGGCCGGCCCGGCGGCTGGGTCTCGATCGCCGCCGGCGTCATGCTCCTCGTCTACATGATGGTGCGCTGGTTCGGCGACGTGATCCGCGAGTCGGAGGGCGGCAAGTACGGCCGCTGGGAAGATCTTTCGTTCCGCTGGGGGATGAGCTTCTTCATCTTCTCGGAAGTGATGTTCTTCGGCGCGTTCTTCGGCGCGCTCTGGTGGGTGCGCCAGTATTCGGTGCCCGATCTCGCGACGATCGAAAGCAACGCGCTGATGTGGCCCGGCTTCACGCCGCACTGGCCCTCGGCCGGCCCGGGCTTCATGGAGACGTTCTCGCCGATGGGCGCCTGGGGCATCCCGGCGATCAACACGCTGCTGCTCTTGTCGTCCGGCGTGACCGTCACCATCGCCCACTGGGCGCTGAAGGAGAACCGGCGCGGCCAGCTGCTGCTCTTCCTCGGCCTCACCATCCTGCTCGGCGTGGTCTTCCTCGCCTGCCAGGCCTTCGAGTACGCGCATGCCTATTCCGAGCTGAACCTGAAGCTCTCGACCGGCGCCTACGGCTCGACCTTCTTCATGCTCACCGGCTTCCACGGCTTCCACGTCACCTGCGGCGCGATCATGCTGAGCGTGATCTGGTTCCGCTGCCTGCGCGGCCATTTCACGCCCGACCATCACTTCGGCTTCGAGGGCGTCGCCTGGTACTGGCACTTCGTCGATGTGGTGTGGCTCGGCCTGTTTATCTTTGTCTACTGGTTATAGGCGCTCGCGGAACCAGCCGAGGTAGTAGCCGAGCATCAGGAACGCGAAGAGGCCCACCGACAGCGCGACGCGGATCGTCAGCGCCTTCAGCGCCCGCGTTGAGCCGCTGCGGTCGCGGTAGATGAAGAAGAGCGCCGAGAAGAGGCTCGCCACGATCAGCACGAAGACGCCGATCACCAGGTAGCGCATGCGCCGAGGATACTCTTTCCGCCCGCGCGGCTGGGCGCTCGCCGCGACGGCCGCGGCGTGCGTCGCCTTCGTGCTCCTCGGCAACTGGCAGGCGCGCCGCGCCGAGGCGAAGCGCGCCCTCGGCGCCGAGCTCGAGCGCTCGCTGAAATCGCCGCCGCTGGATCTCGCCAGCGTGCCTGACGCCGGGAGCCTGGCCCGCGTGCTCGCGCGTGGCCGCTTCGTCGCCGAGCGCACGGTGCTGCTCGACAACAAGCTGCGGCGCGGCCGGCCGGGTTATGAAGTGGTCGCGCCGCTGCGGCTGACGGGATCGGATCTGCACGTGCTGGTCAACCGCGGCTGGATCGCTGCCGCGCCTTCGCGCCAGCAGCTGCCGGAGGTGCGCACGCCGTCCGCCGAGCTCACGGTGGTCGGCATCGCGCTCGACCGGCTGCCCCATGCGCTGCAGGCCGGAGCGTCCACGGGAGCGGTGCGCCAGAACCTCGACATCGGCGCCTTTGCCGCCGAGACCGGGCTCAAGCTCGCGCCAATCGTGATCGAGCAGCACTCGGACGCCGACGACGGCCTCGTGCGCGACTGGCCGCGGCCCGACCTGGGCATCGAGAAGCACGAGAGCTACGCGCTGCAGTGGTACCTCTTCGCCGCCCTCGCCGTCGTGCTGTTGGCCGTGCTCTCCTTCCGCCGCGTTTCCTCCGATGGGCCCACGCGTTAAGCTCGCCACGGTACTGGCCGTGTGCGCGGCGCCGTTCGTGCTGGGCTGGCTCGCCTACGAGCGCCGCTGGTTCGCCGGCCAGGCCGGCAACTACGGCGAGCTGATTCCGCCGCGCCCGCTCGCCGGCCCCCTCGCGGCCCTGAAAGGCAAATGGGTGCTGGTCACCTTCGACGCGGCCGCGTGCGGACCGGCGTGCGAAAAGAAGCTCTACATCGTGCGCCAGGTGCGCCGCGCGCAGGGCAAGGAGGCCGAGCGCATCGAGCGGCTATGGCTGCTGACCGACGGCGCCAGGCCGCGCGCGCAGCTCCTCGCCGCCATCGAGGGAACCCACGTGGCCGGCGCCGCCGCCGAAACGCTGAAAGCATTTCCCGGCACGGCGGACATCTACCTGGTCGATCCGCTCGGCAACCTGATGATGCGCTTCCCGGCAGACGCCGATCCGCCGAAGATGATCAAGGATCTCGAGCGGCTGCTGAAGTATTCGAGGTTCGGATGAAAGCGCTCACCGTGGCCGCCGTCGCGCTGGCGCTGGTGGTGGTGGTGATGGGCGCCTACGTGCGCCTCTCCGACGCGGGGCTGGGCTGCCCGGACTGGCCCTTCTGCTACGGAAGACCGCTCCCCGCCGAGATCGCCGACCGCGATGCACTTGCCAAGGCGTGGAAGGAGATGGGCCACCGCTACCTCGCCGGCACGCTCGGCGCGCTGATCCTCGCCCTCTTCATCGCCGCCTGGCGCCTGCGGCGCTCGGCCGCGCTCGCCACGGCACTCGTGCTGATCGTGGCGTTCCAGGCGACGCTCGGCATGTGGACGGTGACCATGCTGCTCAAACCCGCCATCGTCACCGCGCATCTCCTGGGCGGGATGGCGACGCTTGCGCTCCTCGCCTGGCTTGCGCTCGAGCGGTGGCCGCACGCGCCGGCGCCGGAGATGCGCAGGTTACGTCCCGCGGCCGCCGTGGCCCTGTCGGTCGTTGCGGTCCAGGTCATGCTGGGCGGCTGGGTAAGCGCCAATTACGCGGCGCTCGCCTGCCCGGACCTGCCGCTCTGTCCGGGTGCGACGGATTTCGCCAATGCCTTTCACGTCGTGCGCGAGCTCGGGCAGACGGCCGAGGGCGAGCTGCTGTCGCTCGAGGCGCTGCGCGCGATCCACTGGACGCACCGGCTCTTCGCGCTCGTCGCGCTGGCGGCCGCGTTCTTTGCCGCCGCACGCGCCTGGCGTCTGGACCGGCGGCTCGCCGCTGCGGTGGGCGTGCTGGTCGCACTGCAGTTCGCGCTCGGCGCGCTCAACGTCGCGCTCGGCCTGCCGCTCGCCCTGGCCGCCGCGCACAACGCGGGCGCGGCGCTCCTGCTCCTCGCGCTCGTCGTGCTAAACTTTTTCGCATTCCGCGGCTTGCGTCCTTCCCCGTGACTGCCCACGCACTTTCCACCGGTCTCGCACAACGCTTGCGCGCTTTCTACGCGCTGACCAAGCCGCGCGTCGTCTCGCTGATCGTCTTCACCGCGGTGATCGGCATGTTCCTGGCCACGCCGGGAATGGTGCCGCCGCAGCTGCTGCTCGCGGGAACGCTCGGCATCGCGCTCGTGGCCGGCGCGGCGGCGGCGATCAACTGCCTGGTCGAGCAGCACATCGATGCGCGCATGCGGCGCACGCGCTGGCGCCCGCTGCCGCGCGGCGAGCTGACTGCAGCGCAGACGCTGGTCTTCGCCGGCGCGATCGGCGGCGCCGGGCTCTGGCTCCTCGGCCATTACGTCAACCCGCTCACGATGTGGCTCACGCTCGCGACGTTCGTCGGCTACGCCGTGATCTACACGCTGGTGCTGAAGCCGGCGACGCCGCAGAACATCGTCATCGGCGGGGCGTCGGGCGCCATGCCGCCGGTGCTCGGCTGGACCGCCGTCACGGGCGAGGTCACCACCGACGCGATGCTGCTGTTCCTCATCATCTTCGCCTGGACGCCGCCGCACTTCTGGTCGCTCGCCCTGTACCGCACGGAGGACTACGCGCGCGCCGGCGTGCCCATGCTGCCCGTCACGCATGGCCGCGATTACACGCGGCTGCAGGTGCTGCTCTACACGCTGATCCTGTTCGCCGCGAGCCTGCTTCCCTACGTGGTCCGGATGAGCGGGTTCGTCTATCTCGGCGTGGCGCTGGTCCTCGGCGGCGTGTTCATCGCTTATGCCCTGCGCATCTACCTCGCCTACAGCGACGCCGTGGCGCAAAAGACCTTCCGGTACTCGATTGTCTATCTGGCCGCTCTTTTCGCCGCGCTGCTGGTCGATCATTACCTGTAGCCTGGCGCTCGCCGCCTGCGACGGCGCTCCGAAGTTCAGGAGCACCGACATCACCGGCGCCGAGTACGGGAGATCGCTCGAGCTGCCGGACACGAGCGGCCGGGTGCGGCACCTCGAGGACTTCCGCGGCAAGGCGGTGGTGCTCTCCTTCGGCTTCACGCATTGCCCGGACGTGTGCCCCACGACGCTCGCCGATCTCGCGACGGTGATCAAGTCGCTCGGGCCGGACGCCGAGCGGGTCCAGGTGCTCTTCGTTACCGTGGACCCCGAGCGCGACACGCCGGGCGACCTCGAGAAGTACGTGGGCGCCTTCGATCCGCGGTTTCTGGCCCTGCGCGGCGACCCTGCCGCCACGCAGCGCGTGGCGAAGGACTTCAAGATCTACTTCGAGAAGCGCAAGCAGGGCGACACCTACACCGTCGACCACAGCGCGCAGAGCTACGTCATCGATCCGCAGGGGCGGCTCCGCCTGCTGGTGCGCCACGACCGCCTGGCTCAGGATCTACCCGACGACCTGCGCGTCATCCTGAAGCAGGGCTGAGTGCCTTGCGCCCGAGCGCAAATCCGGCGGCGTTTCAGCAGCTTGAGCAGGAAAGCCGCCAGGAGCAGCGCGAAACAAAAACGGCCGCGCGCGGCGGCCGTTCATCCAACGGTAAAGCGGTTCAGGACGGCGTCGGCAGGAGCTTGCGCATCTTGTCGAGCGCCTTCGCCTCGATCTGGCGGATGCGCTCGGCCGACACGTCGAATTCCGCAGCGAGCTCGTGCAGCGTGGCCGAATCCTTCTCCCGCAGCCAGCGCGCCTCGACGATGCGGCGGCTGCGCGGGTCGAGGGTGGCGAGCGCCTTTTCCAGCCCCTGGCTCTGCACGCGTGCGGATTCTTCGGCCTCGAGTACACGGTAGGGCTCCGCCGCCTCATCGGCCAGGTAATGCACCGGTGCGTAGCTCTCCTCGTCGTCGTGCTCGCCCTCGAAGGCGAGCTCCTGGCCGGAGAGGCGCGTTTCCATCTCGACGACCTCTTCGGGCTTGACCTTGAGCTCGCCGGCGACGCGCGCCACGTCCGCCACGCTGAGCGGCGCGAGGTCCTTCTTCATCGAGCGCAGGTTGAAGAAGAGCTTGCGCTGCGCCTTGGTGGTGGCGACCTTCACCAGCCGCCAGTTGCGCAGGATGTATTCGTGCATCTCCGCCTTGATCCAATGGATGGCGAAGGAAACAAGGCGGACGCCGCGGTCGGGGTCGAAGCGCTTAACGGCCTTCATCAGGCCGATGTTGCCTTCCTGGATCAGGTCGGCGTGCGGCAGCCCGTAGCCGAGGTAGCCGCGCGCGAGCGCGACGACCAGGCGCAGGTGCGAAAGCACGAGCTGGCGGGCGGCTTCCAGGTCGTTCGCGTCGCGGAAGCGGCGCGCGAGGCGCTGCTCCTCATCCAGGGTCAGGATCGGGAAGCGGTTGACCGTCTGGATATAGGCTTCGATGCTGCCCGTCGGCATCGGCACCGCGGCCGATACGTTGAGCGGCATCAGAGCTTGCACAGTCATGGGCATTCCTCCTTGGGAGATCGAGTCTAGCACTCGGATATTTAGAGTGCCAAGAGCCCTTTCGGTTCCCGCATTAAGCCTTGTCGATAGCAAGCACTGACATTTACCTGGGCTCTATCGCCCTCAGATGCCGGCTGGCCGAGAGATGAGCGCCGAGCCAGCCCAAGAGCGCGGCGAACACGAGGAACGCCAGGGCATCGCCCGCCGGTAGAAAGGCGAACCGGAAATCCGAGCCGTAGGACTCTGCCAGCGGCCGAACTTCGCGGTTGAGGAGCGCGAGCGCGGCGGCGACCAGGAGGAGCGCGAGCGCGCCGCCCGCCAGGCCCTGGAGCAGGCCGGCGTAATAGAAGGGCCGGCGAATGAAGGCATCCGTGGCACCGATGAGCTTGGAGACCTCGATCTCCTCCCGCTGGGTCAGGATTTGCAGGCGGATGGTGTTGAACGTCACCGCGATCAACGCCGCTCCCAGCACCCCCGCCAGCAGCCATAGCGCGATGCGCGCGAGCCGGGCGAGCGTCGCAAGGCGCCGCGCCCAGAGCGCGTCGGCCTGCACGTGCGCGACCCCCGGGAGCTTTGCCAGATCGGCCGCGAGCGGCTCGAGCGCCTCGTCGGCGGCGGTGACGACGAAGGCATCGGGCAGCGGATTGCGCCCGAGCACGGCGACGAGCTCGGGCAGGCCCTGCACGGCGGCGAGCTCCTTCAGCGCCTGCTCGCGCGAAACGAAGCGCACACCGGAGATCCGGGCGTCGCGCTTCAGCCTTGCGCCCAGGGCGGCGACATCCGCGCGCTTCGCGTCCAGAAAGAGCGAGATCTGCGGCTGCACGCTGACGCGGCCGGCCACCGTCCGCAGGCTTTCGAGCAGCGCATAGCCGCCCGCCGGCAGGGCGAGCGCTATGCCGATGACCAAGGCATTCAAGGGGCCGACGCGCCCCAAGGCACGCGCGCACGCCTGGCGGTGCTGGCGCAGCCAGGCCTTCATTGCATGCGTCCGGCCTCGAGGTGCAGGAGGCGTTGGCCGTACTGCGCGACGAGCGCCTGGTCGTGCGTGGCGATGAGGACCGTGACGCCGACCTGGTTGAACTCGACGAAGATGTCGACGATGCGGCGCGCGGATTCGGCGTCGAGATTGGCCGTCGGCTCGTCGGCGAGCAGGATCGAAGGCCGGTTGACGACCGCGCGCGCGATGGCGAGGCGCTGCTGCTCGCCGCCGGAGAGCTGGATCGGGTTCGACTTCTCGCGCGCCAGCAGTCCCACCTTGTCGAGCGCGGCGCGCGCGCGGCGCGCCGCCTCCTTCGGCGGATGGGCGGAAAAGGCGAGCGGCAGCATCACGTTCTCGTAGACCGAGCGATCGTAGAGGAGCTTCTGGTCCTGGAAGACCAGGCCGAGGTTGCGCCGCAGGTAGGGGAGCGCGGCGCGCTTCAGCGCGCCGACGTTCTGTCCGTTGACGACTACCGAGCCCGAGCTCGGCCGCTCGATCGCCGGGATCAGCTTCAGCAGCGTCGACTTTCCGGCGCCGGAGCGCCCGGTGATGAACACCAGCTCGCCGGGCTCGACGGCGAAGCTGACCTGCCTGAGGGCTTCCTCGCCGCCGGGGTAGCGCTTGGCGACGGCGGAAAAGCTAACCAACCAGCGCCTCGGCGAACTCGCGCGCGACGAAGGGGCGCAGGTCGTCGATGTCCTCGCCGACGCCGATGAACAGCAGCGGTACCGGCCGCTCGTGCGCCGCAAGGGATCGCGCATGCGCGATGGCGCAGACCACGCCGCCTTTCGCGGTGCCGTCGAGCTTGGTGAGAATGAGCCCGGTGAGGCCCAGGGCATCGTCGAAGGCCTTCACCTGCGTGATCGCGTTCTGCCCGGTGTTCGCGTCCAGCACGAGCAGCACCTCGTGCGGCGCATCGGGCTGCGCCTTTGCGGCCACGCGCTTTACCTTGCGGATCTCCTCCATCAGGTGCAACTGCGTCGGCAGGCGCCCGGCGGTGTCGGCAATCACCACGTCGATGCGACGCGCGCGAGCCGCGGCGATGGCGTCGTACACCACCGCTCCGGCATCGCCCGTCGCCTGGGCGATTACCGGGACATTGTTCCGCTCGCCCCAGACCACGAGCTGCTCGCGCGCTGCCGCGCGGAACGTGTCGCCCGCGGCAAGGAGCACGCTCCTGCCCTGCGACTGCAGCCATTTCGCCAGCTTGCCGATCGAGGTCGTCTTCCCCGAGCCGTTGACACCGGCAATCATCAGCACGTACGGCCTGGCTTGGCCAACTTCCAGCCGCTTTTCCAGCGGCGCGAGCAACTCCGTCAGCGAATCTTTGAGAGCGCGCTTCAGCGTCTCGCCGTCCTCGATGCGCTGCTGGCGCGCCTTCTCGCGCAGCGACCGGATGAGCCATTCGCTGGCGGGGACGCCGCAGTCGGCCTGGAGGAGCGCGGACTCGAGGTCCTCGAAGAGCGACTCGTCCACGCGCCGGCGGACGAACAGCTCCGACACGGGCGTGTTGAGCACCTCCCGCGTGCGCGCGAGACCGTTCTTCAGGCGCGCGGCCCAGGAGAGCGCTGCTACCATGGGTCAGTGCATTCTAACAAAGGCGAAATCCGCATCATCGCCGGGGAATATCGCGGCCGCCGCATCAAGATCGCATCGCGCCCGGGGCTGCGGCCTACGCCCGACCGCGTGCGCGAGACGCTCTTCAACTGGCTGGGACAATGGCTCGATGGCTTGAGTTGCCTCGATCTGTTCGCCGGCAGCGGTGCGCTCGGCTTCGAGGCGGCATCGCGCGGCGCGGCGCGCGTGGTCATGGTGGAGAGCGATCGCACCGCGTTTTCGGCGCTGGAAAGCGCACGCAGCAGGTTCGGCGCGCGCACGGTGGAACTCGTTCGCGGCGATGCCTACGAGTATCTGGCGCGAGGTGGCCAGAAAGGCGGCGAGCGCTTCGACGTGGTTTTCCTCGATCCCCCGTTCAGGCAGAATGCGCTGCCGGCGGTGCTCCAGCAGCTCACGCCGCGACTCGCCCAGGGTGCGCGCGTCTATGTCGAGTCGGCCGCACCGGCGGAACCGGGCGAGCGCTGGGGCGAGCTCAAGCGCTCGCGCGCCGGCCAGGTGAGCTATCAGCTCTTCGAGTGGAGAGGCGATGATCAAGGCGGTCTACCCGGGCACGTTTGACCCGCTCACCCGCGGCCACGAGGACCTGGTGCGCCGCGCGAGCACATTGTTCGACGCCATCATCCTCGCCATTGCCGACAGCAAGGCGAAGCAGCCGTTCTTCACCGTCGACGAGCGCATCGCCATGGCGCGCGAGGTGCTGGGCGACCTGAAGAACGTCCAGGTGACGGGCTTCAGCGGCCTCCTGACCGACTTCGTGCGCGAGCAGCGCGCGCGCGTCGTGCTGCGCGGACTGCGCGCCGTCTCCGACTTCGAGTACGAGTTCCAGCTCGCCGGCATGAACCGCCACCTCTATCCGGAGATGGAGACCATCTTCCTCACGCCGTCGGAGCAGCACATGTTCATCTCGGCGACGCTCGTGCGCGAGATCGCGGCGCTCGGCGGCGACGTCGCGAAATTCGTCCACCCGCTGGTGGCGAAGCGGCTCAAGCAGAAGGCGAAGGGTTGACCTACCGCTGGCAGCGCGGACAGTAGAAGGTCGAGCGCTGCCCCTGTACTAGACGCCTGATCGTCGCGCCGCAGCGCCGGCAGGGTTTGCCTTCACGATCGTAGACCCGGTAGCGGCTCTGGAAATCGCCGGCGTGGCCGTCGGCCCCCACGTAATCGCGCAGGCTCGAGCCGCCCGCGCGGATCGCGGCGCGCAGCGTCACCTTGATCGCTTTGGCGAGCCGGGCGCAGCGCGCGAGCGACAGCCGCTTCGCCGGCGTGCGTGGATCGATGCCCGCGCGGAAGAGGCTCTCGCTGGCGTAGATATTTCCCACCCCGACGATGCGACGGCCGTCCATGAGGAAGAGCTTGATCGCCGCGCGATGCGCCCGCGTCAAGGCGTAGAGGCGCGCCGCGTCGAGCATCCGCGAGAGCGGCTCGATGCCGAGCTTGGCAATGAGCGGATGCGCGTGCACTTCGTCCCTGGTCCAGAGCACTGCGCCAAATCTCCTCGGGTCGCGCAGGCGCAGGACGCGATCGCCCAGCACGAGATCGAAATGGTCGTGCTTCTCCGCCGGCGTCTCCGGCGGCAATACGCGCAGGCTGCCCGACATGCCCAGGTGCAGGATGAGGTGGCCGTCGCCGAGATCGACGAGCAGGTACTTGCCTCGCCTATGCACGCCGCGCACTTTGAGCCCCGCGAGCCGGCGCACTGCCGGCGGCACCGGCCAGCGCAGCCGCGGCTGACGCACGGCGACAGCCGAAATGACGCGGCCCGCCAGGTGCGGCGCGAGGCCGCGGCGCGTAACTTCGACTTCCGGTAGTTCTGGCATGAGAGAATTGCTTGCGCGGGGCACCAAATATACCTAAGGTCGGTCGAATCCAGATGTTGATCCGCCGGTTTCTTCCCTTTGCAGTCGCTGCGCTCGCCGTCCATGGCGCGGCACTCGCCCAGCCCGACAAAGAGCTGAACGAGCCCACGCTCTACGAGCTCCTCCTGGGCGAGATCGCGCAGCAGCGCGGCGACTACGCCCTCGCCGCGAAGACCTACCTGGAGCTCGCGCGCCGCACCGGAGATGCGCGCATCGCGCGCCGCGCGGTCGAGGTCGCCAGCCAGGGCAAGCTCCCCGAGCTCGCGCTCGAGGCGGCGAAGACCTGGCAGCAGATCGAGCCGCAATCGCCGGCAGCGATCCAGGTGGTGGCCACGCTCCTCGTCTCGGTCAAGCGCGTCGATGAGGCCGAGCCGTACCTGGAGAAGCTGCTTACGTCGGAGGGCGTGGACCTCGAGCGCGCGTTCCTGCAGCTGAATCGCCTGCTCGCCGCGAACCCGGACAAGGCCGCCAACCTGCGAGTGGTGCGCAAGCTCGCTGCGAAGTATCCCGACCTCGCGCCCGCGCAGCTGGCGATCGGGCAGGCTGCCTTGGCGGCCGGCGACGACAAGTCGGCCATCGCGGCGGCGCGCCGCGCCGCGGAGCTGCGTCCGGAGTGGGAAGCTCCCGCGGTATTCGAAGCGCAGGTGCTGCAGAAGCGCTCGACCGCGGATGCGGCGAAGCGGCTCGGCCAGTTCGTCGAGAAGAATCCGAGTTCGCGCGAAGGCCGCCTCAACTACGCGCGCGCGCTGATCCTCGACAAGCGCGGCCCCGAGGCACGCAAGCAGTTCGAGACGCTGCTCGCCGCCAATCCGGGAAACACCGACCTCATCTACACCATAGGACTGCTCGCCTTCCAGCTCAAGGATTACCCGGTCGCCGAAGAAAGCATGAAGCGCCTGGTCGGGACGCCGGCCTACCGCGATCCCGACGGCGCGCGTTTCCTGCTCGGGCAGATCGCCGAAGAACAGAAGCAGTGGCCGCGCGCGATCGAGTGGTACGAGCAGATCCAGGACAGCGAGCACGCCCTGCCGGCGCGGCTGCGCACCGCGAACGCCATCGCCAAGCAGGGCAAGGTCGACGCGGCGCGCGAGTACCTCCAGAAGGTGAGCGCCGACTACCCGGATCAGCAGGTCCAGGTGACCGTGGCGGAGGCGCAGGTACTGCGCGACGCGAACCGGAACAAGGACGCGTTCGACCTCCTCGACAAGGCGCTCAAGGCAGACCCCGAGCAGCCCGAACTCCTCTACGACTATGCGCTGACCGCCGAAAAGCTCGAGAAGTACGACCTCCTCGAGCAGAACCTGCGCAAGCTGATCGAAGTACGGCCCGATCACGCGCACGCGTACAACGCGCTCGGCTACTCGTTCGCCGACCGCAACACGCGGCTGCGCGAGGCGCGCGAGCTGATCGAGGAGGCGATGAAGCTCGCCCCGGAGGACTACTTCATCGTCGACAGCCTGGGCTGGGTGCAGTACCGGGAGGGCAACCTGAAGGGCGCCGCCGACACATTGCGCCGCGCCTACAACGGTCGTCCCGACGCCGAAATCGGCGCGCATCTCGGCGAAGTGCTGTGGATGCTGGGCGATCGCAGCGAGGCGAACCGCATCTGGCAGGAGTCGCTGAAGAGCGCGCCCGACAACGAGACGCTGCAGAAGACGATCAAGCGGCTGCGGCGGTGAAGCGGGCGGTCTGGGCGCTGGCGTTCTTCGCCTGCGCGTGTGCGCAGGTTGAACTGAAGCCGCCGAGCGCCGTGGAGTTCGACCTCGCCGGGCGCATCGCCGCCCGCTACGGCAACGACGCTTTCACCGGCAACATCAACTGGCGCCACGCGGCCACCGGCGACGAGCTCCTGATCAGCACGCCGCTCGGCCAGGGCGTCGCGCGCATCGTGCGCGAAGGCGACGCCGTGCAGCTCACCACCGCCGAAGGCAAGCAATACAGCGCACCCGACGCGGAATCGCTCACCGAGCGCACGCTCGGTTTCCGCCTGCCGCTCGAGGGGCTCGCCGACTGGGTGCAGGGCCGGCCCTCGGGCGACGCGCCGGCGCGCATGGAGAAAGACCCCGACGGCAAGCTCCGCACGCTCGAGCAGCGCGGCTGGAAGGTCGAATACCAGGAATACGACGGCGCGCGGCCCTCGCTCATGCGCCTCACCTACCAGGGCGTCGAGCTGCGCCTCGCGATCTCGCAATGGAGATGACGGACTTCCCGGCGCCCGGGAAGCTGAACCTCTTGCTCCACGTTCTGCGGCGGCGTGCCGACGGCTACCACGATCTGCAGACCGTCTTCCGGCTCATCGACCGCGCTGACCGCATCCGCATCACGCCGCGCGCCGACGGCGAGCTGCGCTTCTCCGGCCCGTTCGGCGACGACAACTTGTGCCTGCGCGCCGCGCGCCTTCTCAAGCAGCAAACGAGTACTCGCCTCGGCGCCGACATGGCGCTGGAAAAGTCGGTCCCGGTGGGTGGGGGCCTGGGCGGCGGCTCATCGGACGCGGCCACAGTGCTGCTCGCGCTGAACCGGCTCTGGAAACTGCGCCTGGCGCGCAGCGAGCTCATGCCGCTGGGCGCGAAATTGGGCGCCGACGTGCCGTTCTTTCTGTTCGGCCGCAACGCGGTCGGCGAAGGCATCGGCGAGCGCTTGACGGCCCTCGAGCTTGCGCCCGCCTGGTACCTCGTCGTCACACCGCAAGTCGCGGTTTCCACGAAGGAAATCTTCGCGGTTGCGTTGACAGGCGAGTCCAAACCACTCAAAATACCGCCCTTTTTCCCGGGGCGCGGACGCAACGACCTGGAAGCCGTGGTGACCGCCCGCTATCCCGAGGTGGCAGCGAGCCTTGCGTGGCTGAAAGAGCGGTCCCCGCAAGCTCGCATGACGGGTTCCGGAGCGTGCGTCTTCGCCGAGTTCGCGACTGAAACCGAAGCGCGTGCGATTCAATCCCAGATGCCTCGAGGCATGGACGGATTCGTGGCGCAGGGGCTCGACCGCCACCCGCTCTATGACTGGGCCGAATGAACAACTGGGGAGTCGCCAAGCTGGTTAAGGCACCGGATTTTGATTCCGGCATACGAGGGTTCGAATCCTTCCTCCCCAGCCATCGCCCATGACCTCCATGACCACAGGAATCAACACGGGCCACAGCGCGGCGCTCGACCGCCTGATGGTGTTCACCGGCAACGCCAACCCGCGTCTCGCGCAGGAGGTCGCGCGGCACCTCAATCTCTCGATCGGCCGCGCGATCGTCGGCAAGTTCTCCGACGGCGAGGTGATGGTTGAGCTGCTCGAGAACGTCCGCGGCAAGGACGTCTTCGTCCTGCAGTCGACGTGCGCGCCGACCAACGACAACCTGATGGAGCTGCTGGTGATGATCGACGCGTTGAAGCGCTCCTCGGCGGCGCGCGTCACCGCGGCGATACCATACTTCGGCTACGCCCGCCAGGATCGCCGGCCGCGCTCGGCGCGCGTCGCGATCAGCGCGAAGGTCGTGGCCAACATGCTCACCTCGGTGGGTGTCGCGCGCCTCCTGACGATGGATCTGCATGCCGACCAGATCCAGGGGTTCTTCGACGTTCCCGTGGACAACATCTACGCCGCCCCGGTGCTGCTCGGCGACGTGTGGAAGCAGCGCTACGAGAACCTGATCGTGGTCTCGCCCGACGTGGGCGGCGTGGTGCGCGCGCGGGCGCTTGCAAAGCGCTTGGAATCGGACCTGGCGATCATCGACAAGCGGCGGCCGAAGGCCAACGTCAGCGAAGTGATGAACGTGATCGGCGAGGTGAAGGACCGCACCTGCGTGATCATGGACGACATGGTCGACACCGCCGGCACGCTGGTGAAGGCGGCGCAGGTGCTGAAGGAGGAAGGCGCCACCAAGGTGGTCGCCTATTGCACGCACGCCGTGCTCTCCGGCGGCGCGGTCGACCGGATCAGCAAGTCCGCGCTGGACGAGCTGGTGGTCACGGACACCATCCCGCTGCGCGAGGACGCGCGCACCTGCAAGAAGATCCGCAGCCTCTCGGTGGCGGGCCTGCTGGCCGAGACGATCCTGCGCATCTACACCGAGGAATCGGTCAGCTCTCTCTTTATCGAATAGGAATCTCAACCACTCCGGCGCCTGGTCGCGGGCGCGGGGTTTAACCAGGAGCAAAGCGAAAATGGCAATCGAAATCTCCGCGCGCAAGCGCGAGGCGCAAGGAACGGGTGCGAGCCGCCGTCTGCGCCGCCTGGGCAAGGTCCCGGGCATCCTTTACGGCGGCGACCAGGGTCCGGTCAACATCGAGCTCGATCACCAGGCCCTCTATCTCAATCTGCGCAACGAGCGCTTCCACGCGTCGATCCTGACGCTCGACCTTTCCGGCACGAAGGAGCAGGTGCTGCTGCGCGCGCTGAACATGCATCCGTTCAAGCCGCAGGTGCAGCACGTGGACTTCCAGCGCGTCTCCAAGGACAGGAAGATCCACATGAAGGTGCCGCTGCACTTCGTCAACGCCGAGAAGTCGCCGGGCGTGAAGGAGCAGGGCGGCGTGGTGAACCACGTCATGAACGAGCTCGACGTCGTCTGCTTCCCCGACGACCTGCCCGAGTACGTCGAGGTCGACCTGAGCAGTCTCGCCGTCGGCCATTCGCTGCACGTGCGCGAGCTCATGCTGCCGAAGGGCGTGGAGCTGACGCTGCACAAGGACGAGAACCCGGTGGTCGCCACCGTGGTCGTGCCGGC
>DASQAW010000084.1:0-4459 GCA_035635495.1 Burkholderiales bacterium | reverse complement strand
GGCCGCTCGCGGATCGTCTTGTCCGTGCAGACGAGCGCCGGAAACGTGTATCCCTTGACCTCCGGGCTGCCCTCGCGGCGCGCATCGAGCACCACCGTGCCGACGCCTTCGCGCACCGCGACTTCGGCGCCCATGCCGTTCGCCCAGAAGCCGTCGATCTTTCCGTCGGCGAGCGCCTTCGCCGCCATCAGGCCGAACGAGGCCTTCTCGCCGACGACGCCGGGCACGGGACCGATCTGCACGTCGGTGATGCCCGCGCGCTTGAGCATCTGCTTCAGCCCGTCGACCGGCCCGGGCGCGGCGCCGATGCGCAGGCCTTTCACCACCGCGAGCGCGCCGCGCTGCGGCTTGAACTTGTTGTGCACCACCAGGAACCAGTACATGCGCTGCCCGAGCGCGCACAGGAGCTTCGCGCCCTGCCAGTCCTTGAACGCATAGAGCACGGCGTGCGCCGCGCCGCCGACGAAGTCCAGCCGGCCTTCGCGCAGCTCTTCATAGGTCTTGGTCACCGGGTAGAGGAGCTCGAGCTTCGCGTCCGGCAGAAAACCGAGCTCGACCGCCGCGATCGCCGGGAAATACGACGGCGAAATGAGGTCCGGAATCGCGACGCGCAGGGTCATGGGGACTTGATGCCAGCCGCCGCCACCGCGTCCTTCCACAGCCGCAGGTCCTCGCGCACCGCCTGCGCGAACTCGGCCGGCGTGCTGCACACCGGCTCGACGCCGATCTTGTCGAGGCGCGCGGCGAAGGCGGCGTCCTTGCAGCCGGCGGCAATCTCGCGCGCGATGCGCTCGACGATCTCGCGCGGCGTGCCGGCGGGCGCCACATAGCCGTTCCAGGTTTCGGTGCGAAAGCCCGGGTAGCCCTGCTCGGCGACGGTGGGCACGTCGGGCAGCTGGTGCGCACGCCTCGCGCCAGAGGTGGCCAGCACGCGCACCCGTCCGCTGCCCACGTGGGGCAGGATCTCGTTGTAGTTGCCGAAATAGCAGTTCACGTGGCCGGCGATCACGTCCGCCATCGCCGGCCCGCCGCCCTTGTAGAGCACCGCCTCCATCTTCAGGTCCGCGCGCGCGAGGAACAGCGCCATCGTCAGGTGCCCGATCGACCCGGAGCCCGGCGAGCCGTAGTTCAGCTGCCCCGGCCGCGCCTTCACGTAATCGACGAATTCGCCGAGCGTCTTCGCCGGCGTCTTGTCGTTGCAGCCGAGCGCGAAGGCGTTCGTGCCGACGATCGAGATCGGCGCGAAGTCCTTGATCGGGTCATAGCTGATCTTCTGCACGTGCGGCACCACCGCGAGCTGCGGGGTGGCGGCGGAGAGGAGGGTGTAGCCGTCAGGCTCGGCGCGCGCCACGAGATCGGCGGCAATCGCGCCGCTCGCACCGGGCCGGTTGTCTGGCACCACCGGCTGTCCGAGCCTCTGCGTCAGCCACTCAGCGGTAATGCGCGCGAGCGAATCGGTCACCCCGCCTGGCGGGAACGGGACGATGACCTTGATCGGCTTCTGCGGCCAGCCCTGCGCCAGCGCCAGCGTCGGCGCGAGGAGCAGGGCTGCGATCAGCGTTCTCATGCGAGCCTCCCGGCAATCCATTTTGCGCAGGCGAGCGTGCGCGCATCGTCGCCGATGCGGCCGATCACCTGCAGCCCGAGCGGCATGCCGCTTGGACTCTTGGCGGCGGGCACTGCAACGCAGGGCACATGCAGCAGCGTCCACACGACGTTCATCGCGACATCGCCGGTCGAGGAGAGTCCCATGGGCGCCTCGCCGGTCGCCGCTGGCGCGAGCAGCACATCGTAATCGCCGAGAGCCTGCGCGAAATGCGCGCGGCACTCGGCGCCGTGCTGTTGGGCGCGCACGTACTCCTTCGGATCGAGCGCGAAGCCGTCCGCGCAGCGCTGGCGCAGCGCCGGATCCATCCGCTCCGGAAAGCGCGTGAACTCGTCGGCCAGGCTCCGCGCGATCTCGTACCAGAGGATCGCGGTATGGCTCTCGCGCAGGCCTTTGAACCGTGCCGGCAGCTCCAACTCCGGCGCGTCCAAGGCGCGGCGCGCATCTTCGAACGCCAGGCGCATCTCCGGCTGCACGCGCTCCCACTCGTAGGTTCGGCACATGCCGATGCGCGGCGCCCGCTCGATTGTCGTTTCCAGGTCGCGCCTGTTGGTCAGGGTGGCGGCGAAGAATGCGACGTCCTCGACGCTGCGCCCGTACACGCCGATCGTGTCGAGCGAGTCGCCGCCGGGTTTCATCCCGGCGCGTGCGATGGTGTTGAATGTCGGCTTGAACCCGACGATGCCGCAGTACGAAGCGGGGCGGATGTGCGAGCCGGCAGTCTGCGTGCCGAAGGCCAGCGGCACCATGAAATCGGCCACCGCGGCGGCCGAACCGCTGGAAGAGCCGCCCGGTGTGCGCGAAAGGTCGAGCGGGTTACGGGTCTCGCGCGGCACGAAGGTGGCGAATTCCGCGGTGACGGTCTTCCCCATGATCGTGCCGCCGGCACGTCGCGTGAGCGCGACCGCCGCCGCATCGGTGCGCGGCCGGTGGCCGGCGTAGATCGGTGAGCCATACGCCGTCGGCATGTCGTGCGTGTCGAAGATGTCTTTCACGCCGACGGGGACGCCGAACAGCGGCCCGGGCTGGTGCTTGAACGCCGTGGCGAGGAAGGTCCATGCCTTGACTTCGGGCTCGCGCGCTGCGATTCGTTCGCGGCACGAGCCGAGCAGCGCCTCGGTACTGAGCTCGCCGCGCTCGATCAGTCTCGCGGCCTGCTTTGCTCCCAGGCGAAAGGCATCCGGCATCGGCTCAGTATAATCGCGGCCTTCGGATGCAAGCGCGAAACATCCTGGTCGTCGGCGCGGGTCCCGTCGGCACCGTAGCGGCGCTGGCCTGCGCCAGGAGTGGACACCGGGTGACGCTGCTCGAGGGCGAGGAGCGCGTCAACGACAGCCCGCGGGCTTCCACCACGCAGCCGCCGACGCTCGAGATCCTGGCCGAGCTCGGCCTGATCGACGCCTACATCGCGCAGGGGCTCGTGTCCCGCACCTTCCAGTTCTGGGACCGCGCGACGCTGCGGCTCATCGCGGAGTTCGATTTCGACCGGCTGCGCGGCGAGACGGCGTATCCGTACGTCGTACAGACCGAGCAGCACAAGCTCGCGCTGATGGGCATCGCGCGGCTGCGGGCGATGGGCAATGCCACCGTGCGCATGGCCACGCGGGTCACCGGCGTGACGCAGGATGGATCCGGTGTCACGGTGGAAACGGAGAACGGCACGCTGCACGCCGATTACGTGATCGGCTGCGACGGCGGGCGCAGCACGGTGCGAAAGGCGCTCGGCATCGAGTTCGAGGGCTTTACCTGGCCCGAGCGCTTCCTCGTCATCACCACCCGCTTCGATTTCGCGACGGCGCTCGGCTGCTGCTATCGCAACTACATGGCCGACCCCGAGGAGTGGACCAACCTCTTCAAGGTCGCGGGCGACGACCTCAAGGGGCGCTGGCGGGCGGTGTTCAACACGCGGCCCGATGAAAGCGACGAAGGGGCGCTGTCGGACGCCGCGGTGCGCGCGCGGCTCGGGCGCATCTACGTCCCCGAGGCCGAGCGCGACTATCTGCACCTGAATCTGTACAACGTGCACCAGCGCGTCGCGAAGCAGTTTCGCCGCGGCCGCGTATTCCTCTGCGGCGACGCGGCCCACGTC
The DNA here is from genome assembly GCA_035635495.1 of Burkholderiales bacterium. Taxonomy (GTDB): domain Bacteria; phylum Pseudomonadota; class Gammaproteobacteria; order Burkholderiales; family SG8-39; genus SCGC-AG-212-J23. The sequence continues at coordinate 764 of DASQAW010000084.1, read as the reverse complement.
AACAACCCGATCGGCGGCCTCGGCCTCAATTCCGGCATCCACGAGGCCTGGCATCTCGCGAAACTGCTCAACGACGGCGACCTGGGCGAGTACGAGCGGGTGCGCCGCCCGCTCAACATCGAGTACGTGCAGGAGCAGACGATCGCGAACAAGAAGCGGCTGGAGGAGCGCGATCCCGCCCAGCGGGCGAAGCGTTTCGAGGAGCTGGCGCGGATGGCCGACGACCCGGTGAAACACCAGGCGTTTCTCATGCGCGCCTCGCTGCTCGAAGGGGCCGGCGCTTAAAATGAAGCCATGAAATTCGGCATCAATTTCTTCCCGTCGTTCCGGCCCGAGGACAGCACCACCGCCGCCTATTACGAGCAGTGCCTGCGCATCGCCGCGCGCGCCGACGAGCTGGGGTACTCCAGCATCAAGACGGTCGAGCATTCGTTCTACGACTACGGCGGGCACTCGCCCAATCCGTGCGTCTTTCTTTCGGCGGTGGCGGCGCGCACGAAGCGTATCCGCCTCATCACCGGCGCGGTGATCCCGGCGTTCCACCATCCGGCGCATCTCGGCGGCGATCTCGCGATGCTCGACAACATGAGCCGCGGGCGACTGGACGCCGGCTTCGGGCGGGCGTTTTTGCCAAAAGAGTTTGAGGTGTACGGCGTGCCCATGTCCGAGTCGCGCGAGCGCTTCGAGGAAGCGATCGGCATGATCCTGAAGATGTGGACGCAGGAACGCGTCAACCTGAAGGGCAAGTACTGGAACCTGGAGGA
>DASQAW010000083.1:0-8036 GCA_035635495.1 Burkholderiales bacterium | reverse complement strand
CGCCGATGCGACGACGCTGACCGAAGCCGGCTATGTCGGCGAGGACGTCGAGAACATCATCCAGAAGCTCTTGCAGAACTGCGACTACGACGTCGACAAGGCGAAGCGCGGCATCGTGTACATCGACGAGATCGACAAGATCTCGCGCAAGTCCGACAACCCGTCCATCACGCGCGATGTCTCGGGCGAGGGCGTGCAGCAGGCGCTCTTGAAGCTGGTCGAAGGCACCATCGCCTCCGTCCCGCCGCAGGGCGGCCGCAAGCATCCGAACCAGGACTTCGTCCAGGTCGATACCACCAACATCCTCTTCATCTGCGGCGGCGCGTTCGACGGCCTCGAGAAGATCGTGCGCAACCGCACGGAGAAGACGGGCATCGGCTTCGGCGCCGAAGTGAAGAGCCCGGCAAACTCCAAGGCGACCTACGACCTGTTGAAGGCGGTCGAGCCAGAAGACCTTATCAAGTACGGGCTCATTCCCGAGTTCGTCGGCCGCCTGCCGGTGCTCGCGACGCTGGAAGAGCTCGACGAGCACGCCTTGATCCAGATCCTCACCGAGCCGAAGAACGCGCTCATCAAGCAGTACCAGCGCCTTTTCCACATGGAAGGCGTGGAGCTCGAGATCCGCACCGGCGCCCTCGGCGCCGTGGCAAAGAAGGCGCTCGCCCGCAAGACCGGTGCGCGCGGCCTGCGCTCCATCCTCGAGCAGGTGCTGCTCGACACGATGTACGAACTACCCACGCTCGAGAATGTCAGCAAGGTTGTGGTCGACGAGCAGATGATTTCGGCGGACGGCAAGCCGCTGCTGATTTACTCGGACAGCCAAAAAGTTGCCGCCGGCAGCTCCGGTTAGTTCCCTGACCGGTCCGCCGGTCGCCAGACTACATTTCGTCACGTATCCCGCATTGCAGCGTAAGGCCGCTCCGTGTAGGCTTGAATCATTGATTTTTCTGGGGGAAAGCCGCATCTACAGGGCGCGCCCAACCCCTTGACGAGGCTAATCTAAATGTCCGAACCGACTCCCGCCGCCGAAATCGTCCAGTACCCGCTGCTGCCGCTGCGCGATGTGGTGGTGTTCCCCCACATGGTGATTCCGCTGTTCGTGGGGCGGCCGAAGTCCATCAAGGCGATGGAAACGGCCATGGAAGCCGGGAAGTCGATCCTCCTGGTCGCGCAGAAATCCGCGGCCAAGGACGATCCGGGTCCGCAGGACATGTACTCGATCGGCTGCGTCTCTAACATCCTGCAGATGCTGAAGCTGCCCGACGGCACGGTGAAGGTGCTGGTCGAAGGCGGTACGCGCGCGCACATCCGCGACATCGTCGACGTGAAGACGCACTGGATCGCCGAGGCCTCCGCGGTGCCGACCGACGCCGCGCCGGTGCCTGAAGTCGAGGCGCTGCGCCGGGCGCTCCTCTCGGCGTTCGATCAGTACGTCAAGCTGAACAAGAAGATCCCGCCCGAGATCCTGACGTCGCTCTCCGGGATCGACGAGGCTGGCCGATTGGCCGACACGGTGGCGGCGCACCTGCCGCTCAAGCTCGAGCAGAAGCAGCAGGTGCTCGAGATGTTCGACGTGAAGCAGCGCCTCGAGCACTTGCTGTCCCAGCTGGAAACGGAAATCGACATCCTCCAGGTCGAGAAGCGCATCCGCGGTCGCGTCAAGCGGCAGATGGAGAAGAGCCAGCGCGAGTACTACCTGAACGAGCAGGTGAAGGCGATCCAGAAAGAGCTCGGCGAAGGCGAGGAGGGCGCGGACCTCGAGGAGATGGAGAAGAAGATCCGCCGCGCGCACATGCACAAGGAGGCGCGCAAGAAGGCCGAGTCCGAGCTGAAGAAGCTCAAGCTCATGTCGCCCATGTCCGCGGAAGCGACCGTGGTGCGCAACTACATCGAGACGCTGGTCAACCTGCCGTGGAAGAAAAAGTCCAAGATCTCGAAGGACATCAAGCTGGCGCAGGAGATCCTCGACAAGGATCACTACGGCCTGGAGAAGGTGAAGGAGCGCATCGTCGAGTACCTGGCGGTGCAGACGCGCGTCGACAAGATGAAAGCGCCCATTCTTTGCCTGGTGGGCGCGCCGGGCGTGGGCAAGACCTCGCTCGGGCAGTCGATCGCGCGCGCGACCAACCGCAAGTTCGTGCGCATGTCGCTCGGCGGCGTGCGCGACGAGGCCGAGATCCGCGGCCACCGGCGCACCTACATCGGCTCGATGCCGGGCAAGATCCTGCAGAACATGTCCAAGGTGCAGGTCAAGAATCCGCTGTTCCTGCTCGACGAGGTCGACAAGATGGGCGCCGACTGGCGCGGCGATCCGTCGTCCGCGCTGCTCGAGGTCCTCGACCCGGAGCAGAACAACACCTTCACCGACCACTACATCGAGGTCGAGTACGACCTGTCGGAAGTGATGTTCGTCGCCACCGCCAACACGCTGAACATCCCGCCGCCGCTGCTCGACCGCATGGAAGTCATCCGCCTCTCCGGCTACACCGAAGACGAGAAGATGAATATCGCGGTCAAGTATCTGCTGCCGAAGCAGATCAAGGCCACCGGACTGAAGGAGGGCGAGCTCTCCGTCTCGGAGGCGGCGATCCGCGACATCGTGCGTTACTACACGCGCGAGGCCGGCGTGCGCGCGATGGAGCGCGAGATCTCCAAGATCTGCCGCAAGGCGGTGAAGCAGCTCCTCACCGAGAAGAAGGTGGCGGATGGAGAGAAGGCGGAAAAGCCGCATCGCATCACCGTCACGCCGAAGAATCTCGACAAGTTCCTCGGTGTACGGCGCTACACCTTCGGCATGGCCGAGAAGCAGAACCAGGTCGGCCAGGTGACCGGCCTTGCCTGGACGGAAGTCGGCGGCGAGCTGCTGACGATCGAGGCGGTGACGATGCCCGGCAAGGGCAAGACCATCACCACCGGCAAGCTCGGCGACGTCATGCAGGAGTCCATCCAGGCGGCGCTCTCAGTGGTGCGCGCGCGCTCGCGCCGGCTGGGCGTGAAGGAAGACTTCTACCAGAAGAACGACATCCACATTCACCTGCCCGAGGGCGCGACGCCGAAGGACGGCCCGAGCGCCGGCATCGGCATCGTCACCTCGATGGTGTCGGTGCTCTCCGGCATCCCGGTGCGCTCGGACGTCGCCATGACCGGCGAGATCACGCTGCGCGGCGAGGTGCTGCAGATCGGCGGCCTCAAGGAGAAGCTCCTTGCGGCGCACCGCGGCGGCATCAAGACCGTGCTGATCCCGGAAGAGAACGTGAAGGACCTGGTCGAGATCCCGGACAACATCAAGAACAAGCTCGAGATCGTGCCGGTGAAGTGGATCGACAAGGTGCTGGAAATCGCGCTTGAGCGGCAGCCGGAAGGCCTGCCCGAGTCCGACGAGTCGGCGCCGATCCCGCCCAAGCCGGACCAGACCGGCGCAGTCACGACGCACTAAGCGACGCACCGCGCTTCAGTTCCTGGAGGAGGGAACCTGAACAAGGCCGATCTGATCGAGCAGATCGCGCAGGCTGCCGAGATTTCGAAATCCGCCGCCGAGCGATCCGTCGATGCGCTGGTCAATGCGGTGAAGACGAGCCTGCGCAAGGGCGAGATGGTGACGCTCGTCGGCTTCGGAACGTTCTATGCAGGTGTGCGCGCCGCCCGCACCGGGCGCAACCCGCGCACCGGCGCCGCCGTCGAGATCAAAGCCGCGAAGCTGCCGAAGTTCCGTGCTGGAAAGGCACTCAAGGACGCGATAAACTAGCGCCCCTTTTTTCGGTGCTTTCGGGGTGCTTAGCTCAGCGGTAGAGCGCTGCCCTTACAAGGCAGATGTCGTAGGTTCGACCCCTACAGCACCCACCAAGGTTCAGCGCGAGCAGCAGAAGGAGCGGTAGTTCAGTTGGTTAGAATACCGGCCTGTCACGCCGGGGGTCGCGGGTTCGAGTCCCGTCCGCTCCGCCAGAACACTATGTAAGTAGGTGATTAACAACCAAAAGATGGCGACCACGCCGCTATGCTTTCGGCCTAGGGACTCCCCGAGACTCAGCGCGCGAGTTAGTTGGCGAGCACCCAAGCAACAAACGCGAGGAAACAGAACAGCCCAACAACGCCAGATGTAATTTCGTGGCGCATCATCAGCCCTTCGTCCGGAGTTAACGGACGATCAAAACGGGCCAGCGCGGCCACCGAGTTGGTGTGCGCGGCTCGCGCGGGACGGATATATGTCCTACCGATCTTCCCCATACCAGCCTCCCACATTCGATGAGAGCGCCATGCTGCGCCCTAGCTCATGGGCGCCAAGGTCAACCTTTGTTGGGGATAACGCTTGCTTACTTTCGCGGGCGCCTATGTGGAAGATTTCCTCCGGTTGAACGCTTACGCCTTTTGTCGCGGCAACGGCGCTGCTCGCATTTCTGGCCGGCTTCGCTAACGCGCGTTAATCTCAGGCACATGGATCTGCGCGCGCCGCGCGCGCGGTGAACCACAGGTAGTCGAAGCTCTGCTCGTACACGCGGGGCGAGCGCTCGCCGTCGTCCACTTCGGTGAAAGCAATGCTGAGCACGTCCGTGCCGCCGAGATAGAGCAGCACGCCACGGTCGCGACGCGCGTGCCCGTTGCCGGCGATCAGGACGCTCGGACCTTTCAGCACCGACGCCATGCGCGCATCGCGCGCCCGTTGCGCCTCGACCATGCCCGCGAGGCGCTTCGCTTCGGGCGCGGCGCCGCAGTGGCTGTCGATCATGTCCTGCTCGAGCGCGCTGCGCACCGCCGGCGGCGCCGGCGGCAGTCCGGAGCGTGTGGGATCGGCGACGATGGCGCGCGCCTCGGCGCGCGAGAGGTTGGCCGCGACGATCGGCCAGCCGCGCTCGAGCGCGAATTCCACGAGCGGCTTGTACAGCGGCCAGTTCCAGCCCTTGCGATCGAAGTGCCCGGCATCGGCCACCGCCTCGGCGCCGCCGGAGCGGGCGGCATCGATTGCCGCCTGGTACTCGCTGTCGAATTGCTCCATCGCGAGGAGGCGATGCTGATTGGCCAACGCGTCCAGGGCGGCGCGCTGCAGGCGGTGGTGCGCCGGGTTGTCGTGGGTCTCGCCGAGGATGACGTGCCGCGTGCGGGCGGCACGCTCGAACAACTGCTCGGATGGAACAAATGCGCCGGCGCGCGTGTCCCAGATGCGCCCGGCGAGCGGCTCGGCGGGCCGATGGGCGCAGCCGAGCAGCGCGGCGAGCGCGACGGCAGCGAGCAGTGGTTTCGCTGCTAAAATCGCGTCCCCTCCATGTTCGATTTCGTCCAGAAGCACAAGCGGTGGCTGCAGGTGTTCCTCGGGCTGATCGCGATCACGTTCGCGACCTGGGGCATCGAATCGTACACGCGCTTCGCCGGCGGCCGCGACACGGTGGCGAGCGTCAACGGCTCGGACATCACGCAGCGCGAGTTCGACGCGCAGGTTCGCGCGCAGCAGGAGCAGGTGCGCCGCATGTTCGGCGGCCGCATCGACCCGGCGGCGTTCGACAATGCCGAGACGCGCCGCGCGGTGCTCGAGCAGATGATTTCCGAGCGCCTGATCGCGGTCGAGGGCGCGAAGCGCAACCTCGCCGTCGACGACAAGCGGCTGATGGACTTCATCGTCTCGGTGCCGGACTTCCAGGAGGGCGGCAAGTTCTCGCCGGAGGCCTTCGAGCGCGTCGCGCGCTCGCAGAACCCGCCGCTGACCTCGCGGCAGTTCGAGGAGCGGATCCGCCAGACGATCCCTTTCCAGCAGCTCGTCGGCTCGATCGGCGACACGGGCATCGTGCCGCGCGCGGTGGCGGTGCGCCTCGCCGCGATCGAGGCGCAGCAGCGCGAGGTGGCGGAGGCGCGCATCCCGGCGCGGCAGTTCCTCGACAAGGTGAAGATCGACGAGGCGAAGGTCAAGGAGTACTACGACCAGAACCCGGCCGAGTTCCGCACGCCCGAGCGGGTGCGCGCCGAATACGTAGTGCTATCCGCCGACGCGCTGGCGAGGCAGGAGGGCGTCAGCGAGGAGGAGATCACGAAGGCGTACGAGGACCGCGCCGCCGCGTTCCGCATCGATGAGCAGCGGCGCGCGAGCCACATCCTGGTGAAGACCAAGGAGGAGGCCGACAAGATCGTCGCCGAGTTGAAGAGAAATCCCGGCGCCTTTGCCGAGCTCGCCAAGAAGCAGTCGCAGGATCCCGGCTCGGCGGAGAAGGGCGGCGACCTTGGCTGGTTCGGGCACGGCGCGATGGTCAAGCCGTTCGAGGACGCGGTGTTCTCAATGAAGCAGGGCGAGCTCCAGGTGGTGCAGAGCGAGTTCGGCTTCCACGTCGTGCGCCTCACCGGTGTCCAGCCCGCCAAGGTCAGGCCGCTGGAGGAAGTGCGCAAGGAGCTCACCGCCGACCTGACGCGGCAGAAGGCGGCAAAGAAGTACCAGGAGGCCTCGGAGGCCTTCGGCAACATGGTCTACGAGCAATCGGAGAGCCTGAAGCCCGTCGCCGAGCGCTTCAAGCTGCAGATCCAGACCACGGGCTGGGTATCGAAGGGCGGCGCCGGCCAGGAGCTCGGCGCGCTCGACAACCCGAAGCTCCTCGCCGCGCTTTTCTCGCAGGACGCGATCGCCAACAAGCGCAACACCGACGCGATCGAGGTGGCGCAGAACACGCTGGTCGCCGCGCGCGTGCTCGAGCACCAGCCGGCGTCGCAGCGCAAGTTCGAGGAGGTGAAGAACGACATCGCCGAGATGCTCCGCCGGCGCGAGGCGCTGCGCCTTGCCGAGCAGGAAGGCACGGCGAAGCTCGAGCAGCTGAAGAAAGGCGAGAACCCCGCGCTCACCTGGAGCGCGCCGCGCCTGGTCTCGCGCCGCGCGGCGCAGGGGCTGCCGGGCGACGCGCTGCGCAGGGTGGTCGCGGCGGATACGTCCAAGCTGCCGGCGTACGTTGGGATGCCGGTCCCGGATACGGGCTACCTCATCGTGCGCATCACGAAGGTGGTCGACGGCCAGCCGCCCGAGGCGGCGGACAAGCAGTTCGAAGTTCGCGCCGCCGGCATGGCGGGCGCCGCGGACTACGAAGCGTACGTTTCGAGCCTCAAGGGTCGCGCGAGCATCTCGGTTAACTCCGCAAACCTCGAGAAGAAGTAATTCGGGGCCAGGGTCGTAATTATTCGGCTGTAGGTGAGATATCCCCAGTCCGATAATTACGACCCTGACCCCGAATTATTCGGTGGTAGAGCTGCCGATACCGGCGACGACGTGGCTGAAGCCGGCGTCGACGTGAAGGATCTCGCCGGTGATCGCGGCGGCCATGTCGGAGAGCAGGAAGGCGGCCGCATTGCCCACGTCCTCGGTCGTCACGTTGCGCCGCAGCGGCGCATGCTCCTCGACGAACTTGAGGATCTTGCCGAAGCCGCCGATGCCTGCCGCGGCGAGCGTTTTAATCGGCCCGGCGGAGATGCCGTTCACGCGGATGCCGTGCGGGCCCAGGCTCGCGGCCATGTAGCGCACCGCGGCCTCGAGGCTCGCTTTGGCTAGCCCCATGGTGTTGTAGTTGGGCACGACGCGCTCGGCGCCGAGGTAGGTCAGCGTGAGGAGCGAGGCCTTGCGGCCTTTCATCATGGGTAGCGCCGCCTTGGCGAGGGCCGGGAAGCTGTAGGCCGAGATGTCGTGGGCCTGGCGGAACGCCTCGCGGCTCGTGCCCTCGAGGAAATCGCCGGCGATCGCCTCGCGAGGCGCGAAGGCCAGCGCGTGGACCAGGCCGTCGAGGCCGTCCCAATGCTTTCCCAATTGTTCAAATAACCGGGCGATTTCCGCATCGCTGGTCACCTCGCAGGGGAGCGCCGCCGCGGCGCCGAGTTCCTTCGCCATGTCCTCGGCGCGGTCGCGGAAGCGCTCGTTCTGGTAGGTGAGGGCGATCTCCGCGCCCTCGCGCCGCGCCACCTTGGCGATGCCGTACGCGATCGAGCGGTTGGAGAGGAGCCCGGTGACGAGGATCTTGCGGCCGGCGAGCAGGCTCATCGAGCGATTATACTTTCGCCCCCATGAACACCGCCGCGCGCTG
>DASQAW010000082.1:0-11983 GCA_035635495.1 Burkholderiales bacterium | reverse complement strand
CGCGCCGGGACAGTGCCCCTTCGAGGTTACGCTTGACGTCACCGAGCCGATGGGCATGGAAACGCTCGTCTTTTTCACGCTGAACGGCGTCGACACCTGCGCGCGCACCAATCCGCTCGCCAACCTGCAGCCAGGCAAGCGCGCGCAGCTCCTGGCCGATCTGCGCTACATGCACCTCATCGACGCGGACAGCGGGCGCGTGCTTTAAGAATCGGGGGCGGCGTATAGTTTCCCAACTCACTGTCCTCGAGGAGGAGGCGGTCATGGTCGACAGACGCCAGTTCATGCGCGGCGCGGCACTGGGCGCGCTCGCGTTCACCGTCGGCGGTGCGCAGGTTCTGCTTACGCCGCGGGCAGCCCGGGCCCAGGGAGTGCCGTTTCGTCTGCTCCAGGCCCGCGAAGCGGAAACCTTGGAAGCGCTCGGCGAGACACTCGTGCCGGGCGCGCGCGCCGCGGGCGTCGCACACTTCATCGATCACCAGATCTCGGTGCCGCCCGAGGAAGCGCTGCTCGAAGCGCGCATCCTCAACGTGCGCCCGCCTTACGCGAACTTCTACCGGGCCGCGATCGGTGCGCTCGACAAGGCGGCTGCAGCGCAAGCCGATCAGCGCTTCGCCTGGCTGCCCGCAACCGCTCAGCGCGAGGTCGTGAACCTCATGCGTCAGGGCAAGCTCACCGGGTGGCAAGGGCCCGCGCAGGGCTTCGTGTACTTCGTGATGCGCAGCGATGCGGTCGACGTGGTTTACGGCACGGTCGAGGGCTACGAAGCGCTCGGCGTTCCGTATCAAGCCCACATCATGCCGCTGAAGAGGTGGTGATATGGCGACCCGCGCAAAGGTAGACGCAGTCATCGTCGGTGCTGGCGCCTCGGGCTCAGTGTTCGCCGCGACGTTGGCGAAAGCGGGCAAGAAGGTGGTGATGCTGGAGACCGGGCCCGATTGGCAGCTCTCCGACCTCATCAGCTCCGACTTCTGGGGCCGGCGCATCAAGACGGCCGGCGCGCCGTTCCTTCTCGAAGGCAAGAATCCCTTCGGTTACAGCTACCAGTCGGGCTGGGGCGTGGGCGGCGCGGCGCTGCATTACTTCGCCAATTTCCCGCGCCTGCTGCCGAACGACTTCAAGATGAAGAGCGAGCACAACCGCGGGCTCGACTGGCCGATCTCGTACCGGGATGTCGCGCCGTATTACGACAAGGTGGCGCACGACGTCGGCGTATCGGGAGACGCTAGGGCCGAGGAGCCGTGGCGCCCGGCGGGCAAACCCTATCCGATGCCGCCGATGAAAACCTTCCGCCACGGGGACGTGTGGGTCAAAGCCTGCGCCGAGCACGGCATCCGCCTCGTGCCGGCTTGCGTCGGCATGAACTCGACCGAGTACAAGGGCCGCGCCGCCTGCATCTACGACGGCTGGTGCCACGTCGGCTGCCCCACCGGAGCGCTGAGCAATCCGATCGTCACCTATCTCGGCGAGGCGCGAAGCAGAGGCGCGGAAGTGCGCGCCTTCTCGACCGTCACGCGCGTGCTGACCAACAAGGACGGCACCAAAGTCACGGGCGTGGAGTACTACGACGCGCAAAAGCAGCGCCACGTGCAGCCGGCGAGCGTAGTGGTGCTCGCGGCATGGTCGGCGCAAAACCCGCGGCTGCTCCTCAACTCGGCGACCGGAAAACACGCGATGGGCCTCGCCAACGCGAGCGGCCTCGTCGGCAAGTACATGATGTGCCACTTCGCCTCCGGCACCTGGGCGCTGTTCGACGAGGACATGCAGAACCACATGGGCACGACCGGCGCGCAGTACATGTCCTACGACCGCTACTCGAAGACCGCCCACAAGGGCGCCTTCGGCAGCACCTTCATCGTCGCCGGCTCGGCGCTGAAGACGAGCGACCTCGGCGGCTTCGCCAACGCGCGCCTCGATCTCTTCGGTGCCGAGCTGCACGCGTTCATGAAGCGCGCCGCGCGCGGCCTCACACGCCTCAACGCCTTCGGCGAAGAGCTGCCGCACATCGAGAACCGCGTCGAGCTCGCGACCGACAAGGACCAGTACGGCATGCCGCTCGGCCGCATCGTGCACAGCTTCGACGAGGACGCGGCGGGCGTGTGGAACGCCAATTTCGAGGAGGGCCTGAAGATCGCCAAATCCGCCGGGGCGCTGGAGGCGTGGTCCGGCCGCGGCGCCATGCCGACGATCCACCTCATGGGCGGCACCATCATGGGCACGAGCGCCAAGAACTCGGTGGCGAACAGCTACGGCCAGACGCACGAGCTGGCGAACCTCTACGTCGCCGGGCCCGGCATCTTTCCGACCGCGGGCGCCTCCAATCCAACCTACACCATCTTTGCGCTCTCGCTGCGCGGCGCCGAGCAGCTCGCGGCCAAATGGAGCTCGCTCGTCGCCTAGCGCTTGCGGCAAATCGGTGCCTGACCCCGAATCAGCGCAGCCGCGTGGCCTTCCAGTAGCCGGAGTAACCGCCCCTCGCCTCGCCGCTCATCTCGTTGCCGCGCACGCGGCCGGTATAGACGTCGAGGCCGGCGGTGAAGCGGACGTGGTCGCCTTTCACTTCACCGTCCACGCTCACGTAGCGGCCCCCGGGAAAGACGAACGTTCCGCTGAGCGCCTGGAAATCCTGCGTGAGCCGCGCTTCGCCGGTGGGTAGCCGCCAGGCGCCGGCGACCCTCGCCGGAACCAGGTACAGGTAGGCAGTACACCAGACGACGCAATAGCCGTCGGCGTACGCGATGTCCGTCTCCTGCCAGCCTTCGATGCGGTAGGCGTTGTTGACGATGCGTGTCCCGGGCGCGAGCTCGAGGAACTTCGCCGTGAGCTTGCGCAGGTTCGCGGGCAGCAGGAAGAGCGTGAGCACCGTCGCCTGCGAGAAATCGGCCTCGAACATGTCGCCCTGCACGAACCTCGCCTTGTCGGCAACGCCGGCGGCGGCGGCGTTGCGCCGTGCAAGCGCCACCATGTCGGGCTCATACTCCACGCCGAGAGCGCGTGCACCGCGCTTGGCCGCGGCGATCACCAGGCGGCCGTCGCCCGAGCCGAGATCGACGACGAAGTCCTTCGGCGTGACGCCGGCGAGATCGAGCATCTTCTCCACCAGCGCGTTGGGCGTGGGCACCCAGACCACGTCCTTGCCGGGCTGGCCCTCGTAGGGCTCGAACAATTGGGGGGACGGCGGGGTCTGCGCCAGCGCGGCGATGGGTAAAATCAGCGCCAACGAGGAGAGACGCCCCATGCCCATCACCGAACTGAACCACTTCCTGCTCGTCGCGAAGAATCTCGAGCGCACGAGGAAATTCTACGAGAACGTGCTCGGCCTGCAGCTCGCCGAGCGGCCAGACTTCGGCTTCCCCGGCTACTGGCTCAAGACCGGCGACGGCATCTGCGTGCACCTCGCCTCGCAGGCGCCGAACAAGATCCGCGACCAGTTCCTGCTGAAGAAGCACCCGAAGGGCACGAACGGCTCGGGCGCGGTAGACCATATCGCATTCCTGGCGCAGAACCCGGCCGAAGTGCGCAGCCGCATCCAGAAGAGCAAGGTGCAGATGCACTTCCGCAGCTTTCCGGACGCCAGCCCGCCCCTATTCCAGATCTTCCTGAAGGACCCCGACGACGTGACGATCGAGCTCAACTTCCTCGGCGAGCGCATCGACGAGACCGAATGGAAGGGCAAGGGCTCGGCCTCGGCGATGACGCTCAGGAAGTCGGCCGGCAAGAAAACCAAGCTCGCGCAGCAGAACTAGCCGCATGCGCGGCGTCGTTTTCCTGGGCGAGCGCAAGGTCGAGCTGCGCCGCTTCCCCGATCCGACGCCCGGCCCGGGCGAAGTGGTCCTCGAGATGAAGGCCTCGGGCATGTGCGGCTCGGACTTCAAGTTCTACCGCTCCGCGCCGGGTGCGGCGCAAGCCGCGCTGGGTTTGGGAAAGTTGAGTGAACCCTTTATCGGCGGCCACGAGCCCTGCGGCGTCGTGGTCGCGCGCGGCCCCGGCGTCTCCGAGCGCGAGGCGCCCACCGGGCAGCGCGTGATGGACCATCACTATTCCGGCTGCGGCGTCTGCGCGCACTGCCGCGTCGGCTGGTCGCAGCTCTGCCGCGCGGGCATCACCGTCTACGGCGTCACCGCGCACGGCGGCCACGCCGAGTACCTGAAGGTGCCGGCGAGAACCATTGTGCCGCTGCCGGAGGAGCTCAGTTTCGCCGAGGGCGCTGCCGTGGCCTGCGGCACAGGCACCGCCTTTGGCGCGCTGAGGAGAATGCGCATCGCGGGCGGCGACACGTTGGCCGTGTTTGGGCAGGGCCCGGTGGGCCTCTCGGCCACCGTGCTCGGAGTGGCGATGGGCGCGCGAGTGATCGCGGTCGAGACATCGCCGGAGCGCATCAAGCTCGCCGAGGAATTCGGCGCCGCCGCGGCCATCGATGCGTCGCGCGAAGATGCCGTTTCGGCCATTCGGGATTTAACCAATGGAGTCGGCGCGGATCTCGCGCTCGACTGCACCGGTGCTGCCGCCGCCAGGCGCGCGGCGGTGCGTTGCGTGAAGACCTGGGGCACGGCGTGCTATGTCGGCGAAGGCGGCGACGTCACGCTCGACGTGAGCCCCGACCTCCTCCGCCGCCAGGTCACGCTCATCGGCTCGTGGACCTTCAGCGCGATGGGCATGCAGGAGTGCGCCGAGTTCATCGCGCGCAAGCGCATCCCGCTCGCGCGCATCTTCTCCGACCGCTGGCGGCTCGAGCAGGCCGCCGAGGCGTACCGCAAGTTCGACACGCAGACGACCGGCAAAGGCGTGTTTCTCTTCTGATGAGCGAACCGCTGCTGTTCCAGCCCGTCGCGCTGCGCGAAGTGAAGGCGCGCAACCGCATCGTCGTCTCGCCGATGTGCCAGTACTCGGCGAAGGACGGGCATGTCGGCGACTGGCACCTCGTGCACCTCGGCAAGTTCGCGCTGGGCGGCGCGGGCGTCGTGTTCGTCGAGGCGACCGCGGTTGAGCGCCGCGGACGGATCACGCACGGCGACACGGGCATTTGGGACGATGCGCATATCCCGGGACTCCAGCGCGTCGCCGATTTCGTCCGCAGCCAGGGCGCCGTTCCCGCGATCCAGCTCGCGCACGCCGGACGCAAGGCGAGCATGGCGCGTCCCTGGCACGGCAACGGGCCGCTGACGAAGGAAGATTTCGATCGCGGCGACAAGGCGTGGTCGACCGTCGCGCCGACGGAAACATCGCTCGGCGAAGGCTGGATCCAGCCGCGCGCCTTCCAGCCCGGCGATTTCCAGACGGTACTGACCGCCTACCGCAACGCGGTGCGGCGCGCGGTCGCCGCGGGGTTCGACATCGTCGAGATACACGGCGCGCACGGCTACCTGCTGCATACCTTCCTCTCGCCGATTTCGAACACCCGTGCCGACGACTACGGCGGATCGCGCGAGAACCGCATGCGGTTTCCGCTCGAGGTGGCGCGCACGGTGCGCGAGGCGTGGCCCGCTTCGAAGCCGGTCTTCGTGCGCGTCTCGTCCATCGACGACGTCGAAGGCGGCTGGAGCATCGAGGACACGATCGCGTTCGCGAAAGAGCTGAAGGCGATCGGCGTGGATGTGGTGGATTGCTCTTCCGGCGGCATCCTCGGCTCGGCCACCGCGGCGACGAAGACGCTCATTCCGCGCGTGCCGGGCTTCCAGATCCCGTTCGCCGAGCGCGTGCGCAAGGAGGCCGGCATCAAGACCATGGCCGTGGGACTCATCCTCACGCCGCAGCAGGCGGAAGACGCGCTGCAAGCCGGGAGCGCCGACCTGATCGCGGTCGGCCGCGAGGCGCTCTACGACCCGAACTGGCCGCTGCACGCCGCGCAGGCGCTGGGCGCGGATCCGGACATGGCGCGCTGGCCGCTGCAGTACGGCTGGTGGCTCACGCGGCGGGAGGGACTGCTGCGGAAACTGGGAGTGCGCAAATGAAAACCATCCGGATTTCAGCGCAGGACATGCAACAGCGCATTGCGCGCTACAGGGAGCTCAAGCCCTTGCCGATCCAGCAGAGCGCCATCCCGCTCGCGGCGCGAGACGTCGTCTACTCGCGCAAGCTGCTCTCGGTGATTGGCCTGGAAGATGCGCAGACCCCGATCAACGCCGGCGCGCCGATCCGCGGCGCGGCCGGCATGACGATGACACTCGCCGTGTGCCCGCCGGGGCAGGGCCCGGGGCTGCATGCGCATCGTCAGACGTACGAAACCTTCACCGTGCTCAAAGGCCGCTTCGAGGTGAGCTGGAACGACGACGGCTCCGAGCGCGCCGTGCTGGAATTGTTCGATACCGTTTCCTTCCCGCCGGGCGTGTGCCGCGCCTTCCGCAACATCGGCGACGGCGAAGGCATCCTGCAGGTGCTGATCACCGGCGGCGTGCACGACATGAGCGACATCGACTTCTCCGAGGACGCGAAGCGCCGCATCGAGGCCGTAGGGTCCGGTCTCTCCCGGGAATTCGAGAGAGCGGGCTTTACCTTTACCGCCGGAAAGTAACTAGGGTCGCTTCAGCTCGGCGCACATGCTGGGCGGACCGACCCAGTATTGCTCGATCGTTCTTCCGTTTTCGAAGACCAGGGTGCGCTCGCAGCGCGCCGGCGGCTCGGGCGATCCGACGGGGACGCCCGCTCCTACGCCAACGCCCACGCCGCCGCTGCCGCCGATCCTGAATCCGCCCACGCCCACGCCGACGCTCGAGCTCGGCTGCGGGTAGGACTCGGTGACCCAGGTGTGCCAGTCGCGCCCGTCGGAGGTCTTCGTGCTGCGCGCGGGAGCGCCCCAGGTGCGCAGCACCTCCTCGTAGGTCGCTCCCTGCCAGGAATTCTTCGCCTGCTCGACGTCCTGGGTAGTGGCGCACGCCGCAGCCAGCGCGACGAGCGCCACTGCCCCGTACGGGCGGTTACTGCTGATGCGCACCGCCCGGCTTGGTCACGCCTTTCGCGGCCTTGGTGGCGGCGCGCGTTTCCTTCTGCGCGACGTCGCCGAATGAGACGATGCCGACCAGGCGCTTGTCGCGGTTCACTACCGGCAGGCGGCGCACTTGCTCGCTACCCATGTTCTTGGCCACGTGGTCAAGCTCCTCGTCCTCGTAGCAGTATAAGACCTGTTCGGTGCTCATGACTTCACGCACCGGAGTATCGGGGCCCTTGCCCTGCGCCACCGCGCGGATGGCGATGTCGCGGTCGGTGATCATGCCCACCAGCCGGTCATTCTCGCCCACCGGCATCGCGCCGGCATCGATCTCGGCCATGATTTTCGCCACGTCGCGGATCGATTGCCCCGGGGTGGCGATGCGCACTTCGCGTGACATTGCGTCGCAGACTCGCATGGATTCTCCTTCCTTGGGGTTATTCCCTCTTGGTTCCAAGCAAGAGATAGACCGCGACGATCAGGACGCTCACCGTCACTGCGATACTCGCGCCCACGGCGATCGCCGCGGGGATGATGAAGATCTTGACCTCGGCGGCGAGCGCCTCCGCGGGCGCGATGGCGAGGAACAGGCTCGCCGCGATCAGCACCCAGCGGCGGATGTACGCCACGAGGATCCAGCGCATCGCGCGGTTGTAGGAGAGCGCGCGCGCGCGCACGGGCGCCGGCCCGCGCGAGGCGTCCTTGAACAGCGCGAAGGGGTCGAGGTAGAGCAGGATCTGCCGCCGCAGCGACAGGCGCGCCCGCCGCTCGCGGATCAGCAAGGCTTCGACGTCGGTTTCTTTCTGCTGCATACCGCTAGCTTCGCCCGAAAGTGTTGCGCAAATCCAGTTGCTTCCTAGCGCGCGTGGCTCGCGCGCGACGCGGCGGGGCTATGCACCATCTTTGAGCACGCCCGCCGTGCGGCTTTTCACATCCTCACTCTTCACCCTGCTCCGCAGCAAAGCGCACCTCGGTGCCGACTGTCATGTGCTGCTTCGCGTCGCCGCGGCGCCGCGCGACAGTGCGCTTGAGCTGCGTCTCGATCGCGCCGAACGCCTCGTTGATGATCGCCGGCAGCTCGGTCTGCATGTCGCGGATCACCTTCTGCTTCTTCACCGCCAAGTCGTGGTGCGGCGGCACGCGCACCTCGACCATCACGCTGTAGCGGTTGCCCTTGCGCTGCGAGCCCTGCTCCTGCGTCAGCGTGACGTGGCAGCGGATGATGTCCTGGGCGAAGCGCTCCAGGTGCGCCATGCGTTCGGCGATGTACTCCTCGACCCACGGCGAGCGGTCCACGTCGTGGAAGATGATCTGCGGGGCGACATGCATGCTTCCTCCTGCTCGGCAAAAAACGTTCTTCAATTCTTTTGCTCGCCAGTCGGCGCCGACGAACCGACCGCGGGCGCTGATGCAACCGCCTCTGCGATGAGCCATATCGCTTTCATGGGATCTCCTTTGCGTGATCAGGGGCTTACAGACTATTCCGTGCAAGCGCTGTGCCGCCCGGACCACCCGCGTCGCCGGATGGGCGATTCCCGAGCGCCCGCGCCGGCGTTAAAACAGGGACACGCGGGGATAGCTCAGTGAAGAGCGCGATCTATCCCAGGTCGAGACATGGGTTCGAAGCCCATTCCCCGCTCCAGCTTCAAAGCGTCGGGTTGTCGGTCGGCAGGCCGAGCGCCGCGCGTCCGTAGGTGGTGGCGGCGATGTCGGTGTTGAAGGAGAAGTGCTGCTTCACCGCGTGCGCGTCGCGGAAGGCGCGCGGCGTGGCGCCCGATTCGTAGAGGCCGCCAGCGCCCGCGAGACCGAACATCACGTCGACCGCGCGCACGGCCCACTCCACCGCGTACGCGCCTTCGAGGCGGTAGCGCGCCTTGGTTTTGACGTCGGGCAGTTCGCCCGCCTCGATCATCGCCTGCGCTTCGCGGCAATTCGTGAGCTGGATGAGCCGCGAAGCGTTCGCATACGCGGTCGCTTCGCCGAGGCGGATCTGCGTGCTCTGGATCTCGGCGACGCGCGCGCCGGTCATCTTGCCGGTCTTGGGGCCGAATTCATCTATCAAGCCTTCGGCAATGCCGAGTGGCACACCCGACAGCATGTACGGAAACAGCGCGAACACCGGCATCTGGAAAAGCGGCCCGGGATTCACCGCGCTGCCCGGCGTCGGCCCGCCCTTGGTGTCCGCCACCGCGAGCGTCCGGTGCTCGGGCACGAACTGCTCCTTGGCTTCCACATCCTTGCTTCCCGTGCCGCGCAGCCCGCCCGCGTACCAGTTGTCGATCACCTTGTACTGCGAGCGCTCGAGCATGAACACGCGCTGCTCGGGCGGCGCGTTCTCATCCAGGAACGCCAGGCCCGCGAGCATGTTCCACTCCGACGGATCGACGCCGCTGGAGAAGGGCCAGCGGCCCGAGATGACGTAGCCACCTTCGACCTTGCGCGCCTTCGCGGCAGGAAAGACGAACGACGATGCAATCAGCGCATCGCGCGAGCGGTTCCAGACCTCGTCCTGCACCTCGCGCGGGAACATGCCGAGCATCATGTGATGCGCGGCGAAGTTGACCCAGTTCCACGCGGTGGACGCGCAGGCACGGGCAAGGAGCGCGCCGAACGTGACGACGGCGGCGAATTCGAGCTCCGCCCCGCCGACGCGCTTCGGCTGGTGGATGCGGAAGAGCTCCGCGTCGTTGAAGTCGCGGATCGTCTCGTCGGGCAGGCGCCGCAGCTCCTCGCAGCGGGGCGCGCGTTCGCGCAGCTTCGGCAGGAGCGCCTCTGCCCGCGCCCACAGCGCGGCGTGCTGCGAGTCAGGTGACTTCTTTGTACCAGTCAAGGATCTGCTCCCCGGTCCAGAGCAGAACCCCCGGACGCTGGCGGATGTATTCGTACAGCTTGTCGAGATAGCCGATGCGGTGCGGCACGCCGGTGATGTACGGATGCACGCTGATCGCCATCACGCGCGCGCTCTTCTCGCCCTCCTCGTACAGCCGGTCGAACTGGTCGACGCCGCGGCGCAGCCACTCCTCGGAGGGGTGGTTCTGCAGCACCATCATCGCGATGTCGTTCATCTCCACCGTGTAGGGCACCGACACGATCGGCCCGTGCGCGGTCTGGATCCTCGCCGGCTGGTCGTCCAGCACCCAGTCGGCGACGTATTCGATGCCCGCCTCGGCGAGCCAGTCGATCGTGTCGTAGGTTTCCGTGAGGCCGGGGCTTTCCCATCCCCTCGGCGGCTTGCCGGTGAATTGCCGGATGGCTTCCACGGTGTCTCGGATTGCCGCCCGTTGGTCCTCGACGTGATGCATGGGCCGCTGGATCCAGCCATGCCCCATGAACTCCCAGCCCGCATCGAGTCCCGCCTTTGCGACCCTCGGGTAGCTGCGAATGACCGAGCCGTTGATGGCCAGCGTCGCCTTGATCTTGTGCTTCGCGAGCACCTCGTGGAAGCGCCAGTAGCCGACGCGCATGCCGTACTCGTGCCACGCCCAGTTGGGCAGGTCCGGCTGCAGCGGCTGCCCATAAGGAGGAGGCAGCACCGTGCGCGGCATGTTGCGCTCGATCGACCACTCCTCGACGTTGACGATCGTCCAGACCGCAATTCGTGCGTCGTCGGGCAGCCTGAGCGGCGGCCGGTCGACGATCGCGGAGTAGGGGATCCGGTCCTTCGGCAGCTCCATCGGACCGAATCCTACCTTTGGAGCGGCGCCTAGCGGTCCGGTATTTCGAGATCGACGAGCTGCGGGTACTGCTGGCCGGCGAAGACGTCGGTCTCGTCGGGGTCGCCCGAGACGGTGTAGCGCGGCACGCTCGCCTTGATGGCGTACGCCGGGTCGTAGTGGAACAGCTTCACCTTCCCCGGCTCGATCTGGAACATGCCGGCGATGAACTCCTTGCTGATCTTGCCGCTCTTCTTCACGCGCTCGTAGGTCGGCTGGTCGGCGAACAGGATGTCGATCGTCAGCTCGAACGGGCCCGCGTTCTTGCTGCGGATCATGCGGGCCAGGGTGCGCAGTTTCGCCATCAGAGCCTCCTGAATTTGTGGGTCATATCCTTCTGTAGTCGATGCGGAACGGCTCCATCGCCGTCGCCGGCTCGAGCACGTGGTTGATCATGAAGCGGTACACCGGGCCGCGGTCGATGACGTGCGGCGCGTACGGGAAGGCGACGCCGGAGATCAGGCCATGCCACTCCGGCACCGGGTGGTGCAGCGCGATGTGGCCGCCGCTCGCTGCCATGGTGTGCGCGACTTCCTGGTCGTCCGCGAGGAAGTCGAGCAGGAGGCAGATTTCGTGGCCGATGCGTTCCGGCTCGGGCTCGCGCGGCCCCATGACGCCGTCGCGGCCGTAGACGCGCAAATTCATGTGGTACTTGCTCTTCATGTCCTCGCCGAAGATGCTGTCGATGCGCTCGATGATGCGCTTGCGCATCGAGCTGATCCAGTCGTCGAGCTGGCCGAGGATCACCGGATCGCGCACGCCGCCGATCACGATCGACTGGTAGCCGATCATCTTCGCGCCCTCGAGCTTGATCGTATAGGGCAGCTTGCGGAAGCCGCTGCCCCGCACGCGCACGCAGCGGTCGTCGACCGCCTCGTAGGTCGCCTTGTCCGTCTCGAGCGCCCCGCTCGGCTCGTACAGGAGGAACGGGTCCGCGTTCTCGTAGAGCGTATGCGCCGCGACGCTGGTCGGGGTGCAGCGCATCTGCGGATTGGCCGGCTCGATGACGAACTCGTCCTGGCGCATCGTGCAGAGCATGCCGTCCGGCGTGAAGCGGTTGGTCACGGCCGCCGCGCCGCACTCGAGGATCTTCGCGGCATGCCAGGCGAGCCCGGGGGAGAAGCCGTGCTTCACCGGCAGCGCGGCGAAGATCGACGTGTCGCTCGAGCGCCCGGCGAGGACTACCTGCGCGCCGTTATCGAGCGCCTCCTGGAAGGGCTCGACGCCCATCATGCACACCACGTGGTCCGCCTCGCGCAGCGCCTTCTCGTCCAGCGGCGGCGCCGGATCGAGCGGCTTGATGCGGCCTTCGCGGAATTTCTTCAGCAGGTAGTCGCGCGGCGGC
>DASQAW010000081.1:0-5476 GCA_035635495.1 Burkholderiales bacterium | reverse complement strand
TCCTCGTCCTGGATGTGCCGCCGGTCCTCGCGCAGGTGGCAGGTGATCCCGTCGGCGCCGCCGAGGTGCGCCTCGACCGCGGCCCACACGGGATCGGGCTCGTAGGTCCGCCGCGCCTGGCGCACGGTCGCCACGTGGTCGATATTGACGCCAAGCTCGATCACAGCTCGTTCAGCTCCATCAGGACGCTGCGCGTGTGCAGCACCTGCCCGTGCAGGCGCTGGCCGATCAGCGCGCGCATGAGGTAGCGCGCCTCGTCGCGCGTCTCGCTGCGGCTGTAGTCGTCCGCCGCAAGGTCGAGCAGCGTCCGGCCGCTCACCAGCAAATCGCCGCGGCTGGCGCGCACCGGGCCGCGGTCGGGCTCATAGGCGTAGGAGCCCGAGGGCTCGATCGGCTCGCCGCTCAGGGCCTCGCGGTCGAGCAGCGGCGCGTAGCCGAGCTCGGCGAGCAGGCGCTTTTCGAAGCTGCGCAGCACGGCCGAATAGGCCTCGCCCGCCGACAGGCGCCCGAGCGCGTCCGTGTAGGCGTCGAAGAGCGCTTCGTGCGGATCCTCGCGCGGCAGGAGGCGCAGGATCAGTTCGTTCAGGTAAAAGCCGCACATCAGCGCCCGCCCTGCGAGCGGCTGCAGCGCGCCGCCCCACTCCGCCTGCCTGAGGTTCGACAGCTCGGCGGAGCCGCTCCAGCCCAGGCGCAGCGGATGGAAGGCGAGCAGCACGCCGCGCATCGCCGAGCGCGGGCGCCGCGCGCCGCGGGCAAGCAGGGCTACGCGTCCATGGCCGCGGGCAAAGGCTTCCACGATGAGGCTGGTCTCCTTGTACGGATAGGTATGGAGGACGTAGCCGGGCTCGTGGTCTGCGCGCTTTTTCATTCGTAGCCCAATTGTCGCAGGACGCGTGCGTCATCCGTCCACGCGCGGCGGACTTTGACCCAGACGCCCAGGTAGACCTTCCCCTGGTAGAGGCGCTCCAGGTCCCGCCGCGCGGCGCTCGCCATCGCCTTCAGGCGCCCCCCGCCCTTGCCGAGGAGGATGGCCTTCTGGCTGTCGCGCTCGACGAGGATGGTGGCCTCGATGCGCCGCAGGCGTCCTTCCTCCTTGAAGGAGTCGACCATCACCTCGCAGCGGTAGGGCAGCTCCTCGCCGAGCGTCTCGAAGAGCTTCTCGCGCAGCGCCTCGGCGGCAAAGAAGCGCTCGTCGCGGTCGGTGAGCTGGTCCTCCGGATAGGCCGGCGGTCCCTCCGGCAACACCTCGGCGACTACCCGCAGCAGCTCGGGCAGGTTCTTGCCGGTGCGGGCGCTGACGGGGACGATGGCGGCGAAGTCCCGGGTTTTCTGCAGGCGGTCGAGGAACGGGATCAGGTCGGCGCTGCGCTTCACCGTGTCCGCCTTGTTGACCACCGCGACGACCTTCTGCCCCGCGGGGATGCGCTCGAGCGCCGCGCGATCCTCGGGACCGAAGCGCAGGGCTTCCACCACGAAAAGGACGACGTCGGCCTGGCTCGCCGCCTCGGCGACGCGCCGGTTCAGCGCCTTGTGCAGCACGCTCTTCAGCCGTGGCGGATTGCCTGGCGCGTCTACGAACACGTACTGGCAACCCGGCCGGGTCAGGATGCCGGTGACGAGATGCCGCGTGGTCTGGGGGCGCGCCGAGACGATGGAAAGCTTTTCACCCACCAGCCGGTTGAGCAGGCTCGACTTGCCGGTGTTCGGGCGGCCGACCAGCGCCACCGTGCCGCAGCGCGGCGTCACGCCGTGACCTTCTTCAGCATCTCGCGCGCGGCTTCCTGCTCGGCCTTCTGGCGCGAGGCGCCGTTGCCGCGCGCGCTGAGCTCGCCGACCAGGCACTCGACTTCGAACGACTGGCGGTGCGCCGCCCCCTGCACCGCGATCACGCGATACACCGGCAGGGGCCGGCGCGCGGCCTGCAGGGTCTCCTGCAGCTCGGTCTTCGCGTCCTTCGCGGCGCGCTCGGGATCGACGCGCTCGAGCCGCGAGCCGAAGGCGGCGAGCACCGCGCGGCGCGCCGCATCGTAGCCGGCGTCGACGAACACCGCGCCGAACACCGCCTCGAGCGCGTCGGCGAGGATCGAAGGACGCGGCTCGACGGCGGCCATCAGCTCGCCCTCGCCGAGGCGGATGAGCGGCGCGAGCCCGAGCTCGCGCGCGAGCTCGGCGAGCGCCTCCTCGCGCACGAGGCTCGCGCGCAGCCGCGTGAGCTTGCCTTCGGAGAGCTCGGGGAAGCGTTCGTAGAGCTCGGCGGCGACGACGCAGCCGATCACACCGTCGCCGAGAAACTCCAGCCTTTCGTTGTGGTCTGCGCCGTGGCTGCGGTGCGTCAGCGCCCGCTCGAGGAGCTGCGGCCGCGCGAAGCGGTGGCCGAGGCGCTGTGCCAGGCCGATCTACTGGCCTCCGGCGCTCGCCGCGTAATCGATATACAGGCCGACGTTGCGGAAGAGCGGCACTTCCTTGCGGTAGGCGAAGCTGATGGTGGTGGCGTTGCCGTCCTTGCCGATCTGGAGGTCGGTGGACCCGACCGAGTTGATGTCGTCGATGTTCTGGCGGGCCTCGAAGGCGCGGCGGATGTCGCCCGGCGTCGCGCCCTGCCGTTCGCGCGCGATCGCCTCGATGGCCGACTTGGCGGCGCGGAACTCGAGGTACGACGGGATCACTTTCATGGCGAAGAGCGCCACGACGGCCAGCGCGATGAAGCCCAGGATCAGTGGCACGAGGCCGAGGCCCGCTTGTCTACCGGCATGCCTGCTGCGCATATGCATGTCTCCCTTGCTCAGCGGAACGACCCGAAGCGGCCGAGCTCGTTCAGGTTCAGCCAGATGAAGAAGGCCTTGCCGACGATGTTCTCGTCGGGGACGAAGCCCCAGACGCGGCTGTCGCTCGAATTGTCCCGGTTGTCACCCATCATGAAGTAATGGCCCGGCGGCACCGTGCACGCGAGCCCGTTGTTATTGTAGTTGCAATTCCCGGCGGCGGCGCGGGTCGGCAGCACCGCGGCGGGCGCGTCGTCGTCGAGGAGAATTTCATGCTCGACGCGGCCGAGCGTCTCGATGTAGCGGCGGGAAAACTGCATGCGCTCGCGCGATAAATAATCCTCGACCTGGCGCACCGGCACGACCTGGCCGTTGATCGTCAGGCGCTTGTTGCGGTACTCGATGCGGTCCCCGGGCACGCCGACCACGCGCTTGATGTAATCGAGCGACGGATCCTCCGGGTAGCGGAACACCATCACGTCGCCGCGCTGCGGCGCGCCGAGCTCGACGATCTTCTTGTTCGCCACCGGCAGGCGGACGCCGTACGTGAACTTGTTCACGAGGATGAAGTCGCCGACCAGCAGCGTCGGCACCATCGACGAGGACGGGATCTTGAACGGCTCGACCAGGAACGAGCGCAGCAGGAACACGATCAGGATCACGGGGAAGAAGCTGACCGAGTACTCGACCCACCAGGACTGCTTCGCGCCTTCGGGGCGGCGCTTGCGCAGCCAGAGCGCCTCGAGCGCCCAGACGAGGCCCGTGACCACCAGCAGGATCAGCAGAAATAGGGCGAAATTCATAACTGCAAGCGCGCGTTCAACCTTCGCCCCGTTGCAGCACTGCTAGGAACGCCTCCTGTGGGATTTCGACGGAACCGACCTGCTTCATACGCTTTTTCCCTTCCTTTTGTTTTTCCAGCAGCTTCCTCTTGCGCGTGACGTCGCCGCCGTAGCACTTCGCCAGCACGTTCTTGCGCAGCGCCTTCACGTTCTCGCGCGCGATGATATGGCCGCCGATGGCGGCCTGCACCGCGACGTCGAACATCTGCCGCGGGATCAGCCCGCGCAGGCGCTCGACCAGCTCGCGGCCGCGGCGCTGCGCGGTCTCGCGATGCACCATGCTCGAGAGGGCGTCGACGCGCTCGCCGTTGACCAGGATGTCGAGCCGCACCACATCGGTGGCGCGGTACTCCTTGAACTCGTAGTCGAGCGAGCCGTAGCCGCGGGTCATCGACTTCAGGCGGTCGAAGAAGTCGAGCACCACCTCGTTCAGCGGCAGGTCGTAGGAGATCACCACGTGGCGCGCGGAGTAATGCATGTTGGTCTGCGTGCCGCGCTTCTGCGTGCAGAGCGTGATCACCGGGCCGACGAACTCCTGCGGCACGAAGATCTTGGTGGCGATGATCGGCTCGCGGATCTCCTCGATCAGCGTCGGATCGGGCAGCCGCGCCGGGTTGGACACCTGCTCCACCGTGCCGTCGCGCAGCTTGACCTCGTAGACCACCGAGGGCGCGGTCGTGATGAGGTGCATGCCGTACTCGCGCTCGAGGCGCTCCTGCACGATGTCCATGTGCAAGAGGCCGAGGAAGCCGCAGCGGAAGCCGAAGCCCAGCGCTTGCGACGTCTCCGGCTCGTAGTGGAAGGAAGCATCGTTCAGGTGCAGCTTCTCCAGCGCGTCGCGCAGCCCCTCGTACTCGTTCGCTTCAACCGGGTAAAGGCCGGCGAACACCTGCGGCTTGATCTCCTTGAACCCGGGTAGCGGCGCGGGCGCGGGCTTGTCGGCGTGCGTGATGGTGTCGCCAACTTTCGCCGCGCGCAGCTCCTTGACGTTCGCGGTGACGAAGCCAACCTCGCCAGCGGCAAGGGACTCCTTTTGCTTTGATTTGGGCGTGAACACCCCGACCTGCTCGCATAGGTAGGGCGCATCGGTGCTCATGAGGAGGATGCGCTCCTTCGGCCGCAGCGTACCTTCGAAGACGCGCACCAGCATCACTACGCCGACGTAGTTGTCGAACCAGGAGTCGATAATCAGCGCGCGCAGCTTTGCCGCCGGATCGCCTTTGGGCGCGGGGACGCGCGCGATCACCGCCTCGAGGATGTCGGGCACGTTCTCGCCGGTCTTGGCGCTCGCGCGGATCGCGTTCCTCGCATCGATGCCAATCACGTCCTCGATCTCCTGGATCGCCTTGTCGGCATCCGCCGAGGGCAGATCGATCTTGTTCAGCACCGGGATCACCTCGACGCCCTGCTCGATCGCGGTGTAGCAGTTGGCC
The DNA here is from genome assembly GCA_035635495.1 of Burkholderiales bacterium. Lineage (GTDB taxonomy): Bacteria > Pseudomonadota > Gammaproteobacteria > Burkholderiales > SG8-39 > SCGC-AG-212-J23. Next base: position 439 of record DASQAW010000081.1, on the reverse strand, counting down.
ACCGTCTGCGCCTCCACGCCCTGGGAAGCGTCGACCACCAGCACCGCGCCCTCGCAGGCGGCGAGCGAGCGGCTCACCTCGTAGGAAAAGTCGACATGGCCCGGCGTATCGATCAGGTTGAGCAGGTACTGCTCGCCATTTCGCGCCCGATACTCCAGCGCCGCGGTCTGCGCCTTGATGGTGATGCCGCGCTCGCGCTCGAGCTCCATCGAGTCGAGCACCTGCTCGCCCATCTCGCGCTCCTCAAGCCCGCCGCACATCTGGATGAAGCGGTCGGCGAGCGTCGACTTGCCGTGGTCGATGTGGGCGATGATGGAGAAGTTGCGGATGTGGTTCTGAGCCATATAACGAAAGAGGGTGCCGCCAGCGGTGGCACCCTCCTCGGGGCGCTATTTTATTGGATTTGCTCGAGCACCGCCGGGTCGAGGCGCCCGTGGCA
>DASQAW010000080.1:0-2902 GCA_035635495.1 Burkholderiales bacterium | reverse complement strand
AAGGACGCCGTCGCCACCGTGAACGGCGTCGCCATCCCCGGCTCGCGGATGCAGTTCATGATGGAGCAGCAGCGCCAGCGCGGCGCGCCGGACAACGAGCAGACGCGCGCGATGCTGCGCGACGAGCTGGTGAACCGCGAGATCGTGTCGCAGGAGGCGCAGAAGGCCGGCCTGGCGAAGAGCCCCGAGGTGCAGCAGCAGCTCGACCTGGCGCGCCAGGAGATCCTCGTCGGCACGTACCTGCGCGACTGGGTCAAGAAGCACCCGGTGACCGACGCCGACGTGCAGAAGGAATACGACCGCGCCAAGGCGCAGAGCGGCGAGAAGGAATACCGCGCGCGCCACATCCTGGTCGACACCGAGGACCAGGCGAAGGCGCTCATCGCGGACCTCAAGAAGGGCGCGAAATTCGACGAGCTGGCGCGCAAGAACTCGAAGGACACCGGCTCGAAGGAGCGCGGCGGCGACCTCGACTGGAACGTGCCGGCGGCGTTCGACCGGCAGTTCTCCGACGTGATGGTCACGCTCGACAAGGGCAAGTTCACCGAGGCGCCGGTGCAGACGCGCTTCGGCTTCCACATCATCCAGCTCGACGACGTGCGTCCGATCAAGTTTCCGGCGCTCGCCGACGTCAAACCGCGCATCCAGCAGCAGATCCAGCAGCAGCGGATCGACGAGCTGATCCGGGGGCTTAGGGCTAAAGCAAAGGTGGAGTAGTTCCCATGGCCAAATACGGCAGGAAAGCCCGCTCGAAGGTCAAGCGCGCGATGCACAAGCGCAAGCGCGGCACGCTGAAGAGCGGCCGCTCCGGACGGCGGGTGACGAGCCGCAGGCAGGCGATCGCCATCGGCCTGTCGGAAGCGCGGCGCGCCGGCGCAAAGGTGCCAAGACGGCGCAAGTCCTCGCGCAGGAAGAAGTAGCGCCCGGCCGCATCTTCGAGGTGGTGCGTGGCAACCTCCTCGAAGAGCCGGTCGACGCGATCGTCAACGCCGCGAACGGCCATCTGGCGCACGGCGGCGGCGTGGCGGGGATCATCTCGCGTGCCGGGGGGCCCGCGCTGCAGGACGAATCCGACCGTCTGGTGGCTTCACGTGGACCATTTCCGACCGGCGCGGCAGTTGCGACCAGCGCAGGCAAGCTGCCCTTCAAGGGCGTGATCCATGCCGTCGGCCCGCGCTATGGCGAGGGCGACGAGGAAGCCAAACTGGTGCGCGCGCTGACCAGCGCCTTGGCGCTCGCAGCCGAGAAGGGCTGGACATCGGTGGCCTTCCCCGCCGTGTCGGCGGGAATATTCTCGGTGCCGCTCGACATTTGCGCCCGCGCTTACCTCGCGGCGGCGCGAGGAGCAAAGGTGCGTAAGGTGCGGCTATGCTTGCGCGACCAACCGATCATCGACGCCGTACTCAAGGAGCTGTCAAAGTGAGAAGAATCCTCGCGCTCGTTCTTGCCGCCATCGCGCTGTCCGCGTTCGGACAGGCCAGGCTCGAGAAGGCCACCTTCGCCATGGGCTGCTTCTGGTGCGCCGAGGAGGCGTTCGAGAAGGTGCCGGGCGTGGTCAGCGTCGTCTCGGGCTACACCGGTGGCAAGGTGAAGAACCCGAGCTACGAGCAGGTGTCATCGGGGCGCACCGGCCATACCGAGTCGGTCGAGGTGACCTACGACCCGGCGAAGGTGAGCTACGAGAAGCTGCTCGAGACCTTCTGGCTGAACCACGATCCGACGGTGAAGGACCGGCAGTTCTGCGACTCGGGCTCGCAGTACCGGCCCGAGATCTTCTACCACTCGGAGGAGCAGAAGCGGCTCGCCGAGGCCTCCAAGGCGAAGTGGGAGAAAGAGAAGCCTTTCCGCCAGCCGATCCTCACGCCGATCACGCCGGCGAGCGAGTTCTATCCGGCGGAGGACTACCACCAGGACTACTACAAGAAGAACCCGCTGCAGTACCGTTTCTACGTCTCGGGTTGCGGCCGCTACCAGCGGCTCGACAGCCTGTGGGGCGGGCTGCGCAGCAAGGCGGACGCGAAGTAGCCTACTTCGGCTGGTTGTGGCGGTGCCCCTCGTGGGGCACTTTCTTCGGGTCCTTCAGCGCCGGATCCTCTTCCTTCGCGTGCTGTTTGCCGATGCGCTCGGCCTTCTGCATCGCGTGCTTCTCTTCCTCGGTCTTCGGCTCGGCGTTGCGCGCCGCCTCGTCCACCTTGCCGGATTCGACGAACTTGCGCGTGCGCTCGTTGTAGTCCTTGCTGCCGCTGTAGCTGCCTTCGCCTTCGACCTTGTCCTTGCCCATCGTTTGCTCCTCTCGAGTTGGACTCGGCTCAGGGGCTCGCAAGCCCCGTGCCGTGTTGTCAAAACGGCCACTGCCTGCAAATTCGCGGCCCGAACCGGGCCTGAGCCTTGCGGCTCAAACCGATGCAGTAGCCGAGCTCAAACCTAAACGGAGGACTCATGAAAGCAGCCCTTGCCTTGATTGTTGTGTCGAGCACTGCGCTCGTGGCCTGTACGCGCATCATCGAGCGGCCCGCGCCCGTGTCCGCCCAACCCGCCGTGGTAAGCACGCCGGCGATCGTCGAGAGAACCACCACGACGCAGGCGGCGGCCGGCTCGACCGCACCGGCGGCCTGCACCTGGGCGTCGCAGAGCTACAGCACCGGCGCGACCTCGTGCCAGGACCACGCCCAGTACCGCTGCACCAACGGCACCTGGGAGAAGATCGCCTCGGCGCCGAGCTGCTAGTTAGTTAGTCGACCTCGTCGATCCAGGCGAGCTGGATCGCCTCGAGGATCTTTTCGCCGCAGCGCTTCGGATCGTCGCCGAAGCCGGGCAGCGCCATCACCCATTGGTAGAGATCGGTGAAGCGCACCTGCTTCGGATCGACGTCCGGATGCGCCTCGGCGAGGGCCACCGCGAT
>DASQAW010000079.1:0-7323 GCA_035635495.1 Burkholderiales bacterium | reverse complement strand
TTCGAGGCGCGCGCGCTGCCGCGCGTGGTGCCACCCTTGCGGTCGCTCGGATCGAGCGTCAGGTCGACGAAGCGCGGATCGGCCGCGGTGCGGAAGACGAGGAACGGGGCGTCCTTGGGCGCTTCAGGGTCCGGATCGGCGTCAAAGCCACGGATGCGCGCGAGCGCCCAGTCGGTGATGCGCTCGTTGCGAGCCAGCTGGGCCGCGCGGTACCGGCCCAGCCATGCACGATCGTAGGGAGGACCATTCCGCGGGTTGTACATGTCGAGCTGGGGATCGGCGGCGAGCATGTCGCTCTCGTCGACCACCGAGGGGTCGAGCCAGTCCGTGAGCACCTGCGCGCGGCCGGGGTGGGCGGCGCACATGGCCAGGCCGTCGACCGGCGGCAAGTCTTCCTTGGAAAGCTCGATCGGGCGCCCATCGGGCGTATCGGTAATGGTGAGGCGTTCGGCCTGCGACTGGTAGAAGGCGGCGAGCGAGCCGCCGCCGGAGTTGCCTAGCAGGACGATGTGCTTGAAACCCTCACTCCGCAAAAAAGCGATGCCGGCGCCGAGGTCCTGGATGCAGCGCTCCATGGTGAGCGTGGCGTCGTTGCCGGCGAAGCGCGTGTTGAGCGCCAGGATCGCGCGGCCGCGGCGTTCGAGAGGCCCGAGCAAGTAGTGGCCGAAGAAGTTGCTGCTCGGGTGGATGACGACGAAGGCGACCTCCTTGCCGCAGCGCTCGGCGGCAAGGCGCCCGTAGATCGTCGGTTTTAGGAGGTTGAGCCCGCTCTGGCTGTCGGCAGCGCTGCCGGGCTTTACATCGATCGCGACGAGGCGACCGAAAGTCGCGCCCACCCCGCTACGCGTTGACGATGGTGCTGTCGTCCGGCATCGCCGGGATCTTGTCCTTGGCGCCCGGCGCGGGGCCGTATTTGCGCTTCTTGAGCGCGTTCCACTTGGCGAGCTCCTTCGGCGCATCGGCCGCGAGCTTCTGCCAGGTGTCGGCCTGCTCGGTGCGGATCGTCATCTCCAGGCGGTGGCCGTCCGGGTCCATGAAATAGATGGACTGGCACATGCCGTGGTCCTTCGGCCCGAGCACCTGCACGCCGTGCGCTTCCAGGCGCTTCTTGCCCTCGAGCAGCGCTTTCGAGTCGGCGACCTCGAAGGCGATATGCTTCACCCACCACGGCGTCGGGTCGTGGCTGTCGTCGCCGCCGTCCGGCACGTCGAAGAAGGCGAGATAGCTGCCGTCGCCGAGCTCGAAGAAGATGTGGATCGAGTCGGCTTCCTCGCCGACCACCTTGCGCGCCGGCTGGCCCGGCTCGTTCAGCGGCCACGAGGGCTTGTTGTTCTCGGGCGGCACGAGGCCGGCGACGTACTTCAGGCCGACGACCTTGGTGTAGAAATCGACCGTGCGCTGCGCGTCCCGGCAGCGGTAAGCGATGTGGTGCAGGCGTCCGAACATGCGTCCCTCCTATACCCGCCATGGTAGCAAACGCCATGCAGGAACGTCGCTTGCCGTAGAATCCGCGCCCCATGGAGTTGGGCGGGGCGAGATGGCTGACGGTCGCGGCGGTGCTCGCGAGCTTCTTCTGGATGCTCGGCGCGGCGCCGCTCTTTGACGTCGACGAAGGCGCCTTCGCCCAGGCGACGCTGGAGATGTTCCAGCGCGGCGACTTCCTCTCGACGTACCTGAACGGCGAGCCGCGCTACGACAAGCCGATCCTCGTCTACTGGCTGCAGGCGGCGAGCGTCGCGCTGCTCGGGCCCACCGAATGGGCCTTCCGCCTGCCCTCGGCGCTCTGCGCCACCGCCTGGGCCTGGCTCACCTACCTGTTCGTGCGGCGCCACTACGGCATCGAGCGCGCGCTCTTCGCCGCCGCGCTGCTCGCCACTTCGCTCGGCGTCTATATCATCGGCCGCGCCGCCACCGCCGACGCGCTGCTGAACCTCCTCCTCGCCGCGGCCATGTTCGCCGCGTGGCTGCATCTCTCGACCGGCGAGCGCAAATGGCTCTACGCAACGCACGCGGCGATCGGGCTCGGGGTGCTGGCGAAGGGGCCGATCGCGATCCTGATCCCGCTCGGCGTCACCCTGATCTTTTGCCTGCTGCGGCGGGACCTCCGCACGTGGGCGCGCGCAGTGTTCGACTGGCGCGCCCTGCTCCTGCTGCTCGCGATCGCGGCGCCGTGGTACGTCGTCATCCTGCTGAAGGAAGGCCGCGGCTTCATCGACGGCTTCATCCTGAAGCACAATGTCGGCCGCTTCACCGGGCCGGTCTCGGGTCACACCGGCAGCCTCCTCTACTACTTCCCGATCGTGCTGATCCTGACCCTGCCGTTCACGGCGCTGCTGGTCCCGCTCGCGCAGCGCGTCAAGACGGTGTGGCGCGACGATCTGCAGCTCTACCTCGCCCTCTGGTTCGCGTTCGTCTTCGTGTTTTTCTCGCTCTCGGGCACGAAGCTGCCGCATTACCTCCTCTACGGCTACACCGGGCTGGCCATCCTGATGGCGGTGCACGGCGCCGACGTGAAGGCGGTGTTCTGGCCGATGGTGCCGGTGCTGCTTTTCTTCCTCGCGCTGCTGGCGATGCCGTATGCCATTACCTACTCGCTCGGCCGCATCCCCGATGCGTTCTATCGCGAGGCGCTGGGCGCGGTGCTCGAGCGCTTCGATACGTTCTATTTCGGCTTCTTCGCCGTGATCTGCGCCCTCGTGATCTTCGCCATGCTGGAGCGCGCGACCACGCTGCCGCGCAAGTTCGCGGTGTTCGGCCTCGCCGCGGTCGCGGCGCTCTCGACGCTGGTGGTGCCGGCCGCGGGGTTCGCGCAGCAGTCGGCGCTCAAGGAAGCGGCGCTCCTCGCGCGCGAGCGCCACCTCGACCCGGTGATGTGGCGGCTGAACGCGCCGAGCTTCAGCGTCTACCGTGGCGCGCCGACGCCGAGCCGCGAGCCGCGGCCGGGCGACGTCATCGTCACCAAGGCGAACCGGTTGACCGAGCTGCCGCGGGGGCTCACGTACGAGCTGCTCTACTCCAAGCGCGGCATCGTGCTGGCGAGAATCCGCGCTTGAAGCGCTGGCTCGTGCCCGCGCTCGCGGCCGCGGCCTTCGTCGCGCTCTACGCGCTCGATGCGAACCGCGCGCTCTTCCTAGCACTGAACAGGATCGGCCCGGCGACGAGCGACCTGTTGTGGGCGAACATCACCGTCCTGGGCGACGGCATGGTGGCGTTTGCGCTGTGCCTGCCGCTGTGGCGGCGCAGGCCGGACCTGCTGTGGGCGGTGCTGTTCCTGGCAATCCTCGGCACGCTGTGGGTGCACGGCATGAAGCCGATCATCGACGTCGCGCGGCCACCGGCGGTGCTCGGCGAGCAGATCCACGTGATCGGCCGTGCCTACCAGGCACGCTCCTTTCCGTCGGGCCATGCGACCACGGCGTTCGCCATCGCCGGGCTGCTGGCCATGGGCATCGCCTCGCGTGCGTGGGTGGCCCTCATCGTTGCGCTGGCGACGGTGGTGGCGCTCTCGCGCGCCGTGGTCGGCGTGCACTGGCCGCTCGACATCCTGGCCGGCGCCTTCGGCGGCTGGCTCGCCGCGGTTTGCGCGCTCTGGCTCGCACAGCGCACGCAGCGCTTCGGCGAGCGCCCGTTCGTGCAGTGGACCCTCGCGGCGCTGCTCGCGGCCTGCGCGGTGGCGCTGGTGCTTGGCTACCCGGACGACTATCCGCAGGCGGTGCTTTTCCAGCGCGTGATCGGCATTTGCTGCCTCGCCGCCGCGGCGGCTAGACTGAAGCGTGCTGCCGGATAGTCCCGCGCTCCAGGTCTCGGTCGTCATCCCCGTCTACAACGAGGCGGCGAACCTTGCCGATCTCGTCACGCGGGTAGGATCCGCCATGCAACGATCCGGAAAAACCTTCGAGCTGATCTGCGTCGACGACGGCTCGCGCGACGGCTCGGCCGCCGCGCTCGAGGCTCTGGCGGCGACTCGGCCGTGGCTGAAACCCCTGTACCTGATCCGCAACTACGGCCAATCGGCCGCGCTGCAGGCTGGATTCGATGCCGCCCACGGCGAGATCATCGTCACGCTCGACGGCGATCTGCAGAACGAGCCCGAGGACGTGCCCGAGCTCCTCAAATTGCTGGACGAGCGGCCGGAGATCGACGTGATCTCGGGCTGGCGCAAGGAGCGCCAGGATCGCGCGGTGTCGCGCAAGCTCCCCTCGGTGCTGGCGAACCGGCTGATCTCGCGCGTCACCGGCGTCGAGCTGCACGACTACGGCTGCGCGCTGAAAGTCTACCGCGCCGACGTGATCCGCGGCCTGCGCCTCTACGGCGAGCTGCACCGCTTCATCCCGGCGCTCGCCGCGGAGGTCGGCGCGAAGATCGTCGAGGTGCCGGTGCGCCACCATGCGCGCACGCGCGGCGTGTCGAAGTACGGCATCGATCGCACCTTCCGCGTGCTGCTCGATCTGCTCTGGATCAAGTTCCTGATGCGTTTTCTGCACCGCCCGCTGCAGGCCTTCGGCGGCGTCGGGCTCGCGCTCGGCGCCGCGGGCTTCCTGATCCTCGTCTGGCTCACGGCCGAGAAGCTCGCCCTCGGCCGCGAGATCGGCGGCCGGCCGCTCCTGCTCCTCGGCGTGCTGCTGGCGCTGATCGGCGTGCAGCTCGTCGCCACGGGGCTCATCGGCGAGCTCCTCACGCGCATCTACCACGAGCCCCAGGGACGGCCGCAATACCTGCTCCGGCGCCAGCCCAGAAAAGGCGATTGAAGACCGCGGGGCGCGTCGGCCTCGGCCTCGTGCTGCTTGCCGCGGTGGTGTGGTACGCCGATCCGCGCGCGCTCGCCCGCGAGCTCGCGGCGATCGACGTGCGGTGGTTCGCCGCCGCCGTGGTCGCATCCGTGGTGTCCAACGTCTTTTCGGCGGCGCGCTGGGCGGCGATCGCTCGCGGTTTGGGATTGCACGCGCCGCTTGCCCCGCTCGTGCGCATGTACTTCCGCGGCATGACGATGAACGTGCTGCTGCCCGGCGCGACGGTTTCCGGTGACCTGCTGCGCGGCTACCAGCTCGCCCAGCTGCTGAACAACCCGCTGCTCCGCTCCGGGCTCTCGGTGCTACTCGACCGGCTGAGCGGCCTGTGGATCCTCTGCGCCGCCTCGCTCGTTTCGCTGCTCGCGGCGCTGGCCGCCGGGCTGGTGCCGGCGGAAAAGCAGATCTGGCTTTACTGCGCGGGCCTGCTGGCGGCGCTCGCACTGCCGTGGGTGCCGCTCCCCGTCACGCGCGCCGAAAATGCCCGGCGCCAGGCGCTGCAGGGCGGTGGGCCGATCCTGCGCTCGGTGTGGCTCTCGGTGCTGGTACAGCTCTTCTCGGCAGCGGCGCTCTGGCTCTGCGGCTTCGCCGCCGGCGTGCCGCTCAGCTATCCGGTGATGCTCGCGGCGGCGGCGCCGATCTTCATCATGGGCGCGATGCCGCTCGGCTGGGGCGGCTTCGGCGCGCGCGAGCTCTCGGCGGTCGTGGTCCTCGGCGCGCTCGGCGTCGCGCCCGAGCAGGCGACGGTCACCGGACTGCTCTACGGGATCTCAGCGGTGCTGCAGGGCATCCTGGCCGCGCCGCTGTTCGTGCTCGGGGAACGAGCCGAGACCTAGCGGATCTGCGAGTCGGCGCCGGCGCGGTGGGCGATGCCGTTCTTGAGGCGCATCACCTTCCAGAAGAAGTTGATGCGCGAGAGCTCGGTGACCTGGTCGGCGTCCGACACCATGTCGCGCAGCTCGAAGTCGGGACGGAAACCGATCTTGTCGGAGAAGCGTGCCAGGCCGTTCTCGAATGCGGCGATGAAACGGTTGTCGGAGCGCACGTGGTTCACGAGGAAGATCTCGCCGTCGGGCCGGCAGACCCGGTGCAGCTCTTCGAGCAGCCGTGCCGGGTTCGCGACCACGGGCACCACGTACATCGCCACTACCTTGTCGAAGCTCGCGTCGGCAAAGCTCATGCGCTCGGCGTCCATCTCGAGCAGCGCGTCCACGTTCGCGAGGTGCCGGTGTGCGACGCGCCGGCGCGCCTTGTCGAGCATCTCACGCGAGACGTCGATACCGGTGATCTTCACATCGCGCGGATAGAGCGGCAGCGAAAGCCCGGTGCCGACGCCGACCTCCAGGACGTGCTCGCCGGGCCGCAGGCGCAGCGCCTGCACCACCGCCTTGCGCCCGGGCTGCAGCACCGGGCCGAACACCGCATCGTAGACAGCCGCGTAACGGCGATAGGCCGCTTTCACCGACTCGATCTGCATCATTGTTCCGTGGAGGTCCCGGGGCAGCAAATTATGCCGCAGAAGCAATTGGCGCGCCCGGCACGTGTATTGCAAAGCTGTTCTGGGTTCCGATGAAGATCGCGCAGATCGCCCCGCTCGCCGAGAGCGTGCCGCCCAAGCTTTCCGGCGGCAGGGAACGCGTCATCTCGTATCTCACCGAGGAGCTGGTACGGCTCGGGCACGACGTGACGCTCTTCGCCGCCGGGGACTCCGAGACCTCGGCGAGCCTCGTGGCCTGCTCGCGGCACGCGCTGCGCCTGGATTCGACGATAAGGGACGCGCTGGCGCCCCTGACGCTCATGCTCGAGGTGGTACGCCAGCGGGCGCACGAATTCGACATCCTGCATTTCCATCTCGAGCACCTGCACTTTCCGCTGTTCCGCTCTCTGGCACGCAAGACCGTGACGACGGTGCACGGCCGGCTCGACCTGGCGGAGCTCGCGCCGCTCTACCGCGAGTTCGGCGACATGCCGCTCGTTTCGATCTCGGCGGCCCAGCGCCGGCCGGTGCCCGCGGCCAACTGGGTCGGCACGGTGCACCACGGCCTGGCGCGCGAGGTCTGCCCGTTCAATCCTGCGTTCAACCAATCGGCCCGCGGCGGCTACCTCGCCTTCCTCGGCCGCGTCTCGCCGGAAAAGGGACTCGAGCGCGCGATCGAGATCGCGCGGCGCGCCGGCGCCCGCCTGCGGGTCGCGGCGAAAATCGATGCCGCCGACGAGGAGTACTTCCGCGGCGAGATCGTGCCGCTGCTCGCCGCGCCGGGGATCGAGTTCGTCGGCGAGGTGAGCGAGGCGCAGAAGCCCGCGTTCCTCGGCAACGCGACGGCGCTCCTCTTCCCGATCGACTGGCCCGAGCCCTTCGGCCTCGCCATGATCGAGGCCATGTCCTGCGGCATGCCGGTGATCGGCTGGCCGCACGGCTCGGTGCCGGAGGTGGTCGAGGACGGCCGCACCGGCTTCCTGGTCGATTCGATCGACGCCGCGGTCGACGCGTTCGGCCGCGCGGCCCGGCTCGACCGTGTCGCCGTGCGCGAGCGCT
>DASQAW010000078.1:0-1885 GCA_035635495.1 Burkholderiales bacterium | reverse complement strand
CCTCGGACCCGGCGCGCCGGTCCGGATTGCCGAAGCAGCAAAACCCGCAGCGAAAGAATAATTCATGTTTTCCCGGTTCTTCATCGACCGGCCGATTTTTGCCGCCGTCGTCTCCATCTTCATCGTGCTCGCCGGGCTTGCAGCGATGCGCAACCTGCCGATCGCGCAATACCCCGAGATCGCGCCGCCGGTGGTCACGGTGCAGGCGGTGTATCCCGGCGCCTCGGCCGAGACGCTCGAGCAGACGGTCGCGGCGCCGCTCGAGAACCAGATCACCGGCGTCGAGAAGATGATCTACATGAGCTCGACCTCGGGCTCGAACGGCATCGTGCAGATCCAGGTCACCTTCGACATCGGCGCCGACGCCGACCAGGCGGCGCTCAACGTCAATAACCGCGTCAAGCAGGCCGAGCCGCGCCTGCCCGAGGAAGTGCGCCGCCAGGGCGTGACGGTGCAGAAAGGCTCTTCGGCTTTCCTGCAGGTGCTTGCCTTCTATTCGCCCGACGGGCGCTACGACAACCTCGCCATCAGCAACTTCGTCACGCTAAACGTCCTGGACGCGCTGAAGCGCGTCCCAGGAACGACGAATGTGCAGATCTTCGGCGCCAAGGACTACGCGATGCGCATCTGGGTGAGGCCCGATCGCCTCACGCAGCTGCGCCTCACGCCCGGCGATCTGATCCGCGCGCTGAACGAGCAGAACGCGCAGTTCGCCGCCGGCAAGGTCGGACAGTCGCCGAGCGCGGGCCCGCAGGAGCTCGTTTACACCATCACCACCAAGGGCCGGCTCGCCGACCCGAAGGAGTTCGAGAACATCATCGTGCGCGCCAATCCCGACGGCTCGAGCCTGCGCCTGAAGGACGTGGCGCGCGTCGAGCTCGCCTCGAAGGATTACGAGTTCATTGGGCGCATGAACGGCCGGGAGGCGACGCTGGTCGGCGTCTTCCTGCTGCCGGGCGCCAACGCGCTCGAGGTCGCCGACAACGTCGTGAAGACGGTGGACGAGATCGTGCCGCGCTTTCCGCAGGGCATGACCTATTCGGTGCCCTACGACACGACGAAGTTCGTGCGGGTGTCGATCCGCGAAGTGCTGTTCACGCTGGGCGAGGCGATGCTGCTGGTGGTGCTGGTGGTGTTCGTGTTCCTGCAGAACTGGCGCGCTACCCTGATCCCGATCGCCGCGGTGCCGGTGTCGCTGATCGGCTGCTTCGCCGGGCTGTACCTGCTCGGTTACTCGATCAACACGCTGACGCTGTTCGGCATGGTGCTCGCCATCGGCATCGTGGTCGACGACGCCATCGTGGTGCTCGAGAACATCGAGCGCATCATGCACGAGGAGCACCTCGCGGCGCGCGAGGCCGCGATCAAGGCGATGCGCGAAGTGAGCGGGCCGGTGGTGGCGATCGTGCTGGTGCTGTGCTCGGTGTTCGTGCCGATCGCTTTCCTCGGGGGACTCGCGGGCGAGCTCTACCGCCAGTTCGCGGTGACGATCGCGATCGCGGTGGTGATCTCGGGAATCGTCGCGCTCACGCTCACGCCGTCGCTGTGCGTGCTGATCCTCAGGCGCGAGCACAAGCTCCCCGGCCGCTTCTTCCAGTGGTTTAACGAAACTTTTTTGAAAATTACGATCCATTACACCAACGGCGTGTCGTGGATGGTCCGCCGCGCCGCGATCGGCGTGCTGCTGTTTCTAGGCATGGTGGCGATCGCGGTCGGGCTGTGGAAGGTCACGCCGGGAAGCCTAGTGCCCGACGAGGACCAGGGCTTCTACATAAGCGCGGTGATCCTTCCGGATGGCGCGACGCTCGAGCGCACCGACAAGGTGGTTGCGCAGGTGCTGGAGGCGATCAAGTCGAACCCGAACAACCAGGACGCGGTCGCCTTC
>DASQAW010000077.1:0-5676 GCA_035635495.1 Burkholderiales bacterium | reverse complement strand
TGTGCCGCTATCCGAAGTAGCGACGTTCCGTACGGTGGGCGGCCTGATGAACATCGCCCGCGAGAACGGCAAGCGCGTGTTCGCCATCGGCGTGTTCATCCGCGGCCGCGACATGGGCGGCGTGGTGGCCGACATGCAGCGCAATGTGGCGAGCCACGTCAAGCTGCCCGAGGGCTACAGCGTCACCTGGTCGGGCGAGTTCGAGAACCAGGAGCGCGCCATGGCGCGCCTCGCGGTGATCGTGCCGATCTCGATCCTGGTGATTTTTCTCCTGCTGTTCAACGCGTTCAAGTCGTTCGCCAGCGCGCTGGTCATCATCGCCAACATCCCGTTCTCGGTGATCGGCGGCATCCTCGCGCTGTTTATCACCGGGATTTACCTCTCGGTGTCGGCGGCGATCGGCTTCATCGCGCTCTTCGGCCAGGCGGTGCTGAACGGCGTGGTGATGGTGACGCTCTTCAACCAGCTGCGCGCCCAGGGAGCGCCCCTCGTTCAGGCGGTGAGCGAGGGCGCGATGACGCGGCTGCGCACGGTGATGATGACGGCGCTGCTCGCGAGCCTCGGCCTCTTGCCGATGGCGCTCTCGACCGGCATCGGCGCCGAAACACAGAAGCCGCTGGCGGTCGTGGTCATTGGCGGGCTCGTGACCGCGACCATCCTGGTGCTGTTCGTCCTGCCGGTGCTCTACGTGGTCGTGGCGCGCCGCTTCGGCGGCCTCAGTCAAGGTGATACAGAAGCCGCAGCTGCAGAGAGTTGATGCCCGGGTTCGGATTGCGCATGCCGCCGTTGGAGAGGTGCTGCAAGCGCAGCGCCAGATCGTAGGTGTGGAAGCGATAGCCGACGCCGAGATGGTCGCCGAACTGGAAGCGCGTGCTGAAGCCAAGGTCGCTCGAGACGTGGGAATCGGAGAACACGTGCGCGCCGATCCCGCCTTCGAAGTACCAGCCTCGCGCGTGGCGCGCGTAGCGAAAGACCGGCGTCACGCCGAAGTCGTGCACCGTGCCCGTGTCGCCGTGCCAGTTGGCTAGCGACAGCTCCCAGTAGTAGTCCCAGTGCCGCTCGGCGAGCCAGCCCGGGTGCGGGACCCATTGCAGGCCGATGCCCCACATATGAACGTCGTGATCGCCCTTGCCTGTCTCGACCGAGACGCTGTCGAGCGCCTGGGCGGAAATCGCGTGGAGGAGAAAGGCGGCGGCGAATAGCGCTTTCAGGGTTGCACCAAGAACTTCTGTGAATAATAGCGGATGGCTCAATACGTCTACACGATGCGCCGGGTCGGCAAGGTCGTGCCGCCCAAGCGCAGCATCCTGAAGAACATCTCGCTCAACTTTTTCCCCGGCGCCAAGATCGGCGTGCTGGGACTGAACGGCTCGGGCAAATCGTCGCTCCTCAGGATCATGGCCGGCGTCGACGACAACTACGACGGCGAAGTGATCCGCATGCCCGGCATCAAGGTCGGCTACCTCGAGCAGGAGCCTCGCCTTCCGCAAGGGGCCACGGTCAGGACGGCCGTGGAGGAAGCACAAGGTGATGTGGCCGCGGCGAAGAAGCGCCTGGAGGAGATCTACGCCGCCTACGCCGAGCCGGAGGCCGATTTCGATAAGCTCGCCGAGGAGCAGGCGAAGCTCGAGGCGATGCTCAACACCGGGGGCGCCGACGAGCTCGAAGTCGCGGCGGATGCGCTGCGGCTGCCGCCGTGGGATGCGACCGTCGATCACCTCTCGGGCGGCGAGAAGCGCCGCGTAGCGCTGTGCCGATTGCTCCTGTCGAAGCCAGACCTATTGCTGCTCGACGAGCCGACCAACCATCTCGACGCCGAGAGCGTCGAGTGGCTCGAGCAGTTCCTGCAACGCTTTCCCGGAACCGTGGTCGCGGTGACCCACGATCGCTACTTCCTTGACAACGCCGCCGGCTGGATCCTCGAGCTCGATCGCGGCTACGGCATTCCCTGGGAGGGCAACTACTCGAGCTGGCTCGACCAGAAGGAGAAGCGGCTGCAGGTCGAGGCGAGCCAGGAAGTGGCGCGCATCAGGGCGATGCAGCACGAGCTCGAGTGGGTGCGGCAGAACCCGAAGGGGCGCCAGTCGAAATCGAAGGCGCGCCTTGCCCGCTTCGAAGAATTGTCATCCCAGGAGCACCAGGAGCGGAATGAAACGCAGGAGATCTTCATCCCGGTCGCCGAGCGCCTGGGCAACGAGGTGATCGAATTCAAGAATGTCTCCAAGGGTTATGGGGATCGGCTGCTCATCGACAAGCTTTCGTTCCAGGTGCCGCCTGGCGCTATCGTCGGCATCATCGGCCCGAACGGCGCCGGAAAGTCGACGCTGTTCCGCATGATCCTCGGCCGCGAGAAGCCCGATTCCGGAAAGATCGCGATCGGCAAGACGGTGAAGATGGCCCATGCCGACCAGTCGCGCGACGAGCTCGCGGCCGACAAGACCGTGTTCGAGGACATCTCGGGCGGCAACGACACGATCCAGGTCGGCAAGTTCCAGATGCCGTCGCGCTCCTACCTCGCGCGCTTCAACTTCCGCGGCGCCGACCAGCAGAAGCCGGTCGGGCAGCTCTCGGGCGGGGAGCGTGGGCGCCTGCACCTCGCGAAGATGCTGATGTCCGGGGCGAACGTGCTGCTGCTCGACGAGCCTTCCAACGACCTCGACGTCGAGACCCTGCGCGCGCTGGAGGAGGCGCTGCTCGAGTTTGCCGGCTCCGTGCTCGTCATCTCGCACGACCGCTGGTTTCTCGACCGCATCGCCACCCACATCCTCGCCGCCGAGGACGACTCGCAGTGGGTGTTCTTCAACGGCAACTACCAGGAGTACGAGGCCGACAAGAAGAAACGCCTCGGCGAGGAAGCCGCCAAGCCCCACCGCATGCGCTTCAAAGCCCTCAAGTAATTCGGGGTCAGGGTCGTAATTATTCCGAATTAGGCCTAGTGGCGCAGCCACTCGGATAGAGGCGGCTCGGCGCCCGACGGTACAAGGACGGGATGAAGCCCGTCGTCCAGGTGCTGCGCGACCGTAAGTCGCTGGAGGCGATCGTGCGGCCGTGGGAAGAGCTCGCGGCGAACGCGCTCGAGCCGAATCCGTTCTACGAGCCGTGGATCCTGCTGCCGGCGCTGCGCGCGCAAGGGGCGGGCGAAGACTTCTGCGCCGTCTCCGTATGGCATGAGGGCCGGCTGATCGGGCTCTTTCCGTTCGAGCGGCGGGAGCGGTTCAAGCGGCTGCCCGTAACGACGCTCACCTCGTGGCGCCATAGCGCCTATCTCCTTTGCACGCCGCTCGTGCGGCGGGACGCGAGCGGGCCGGCGCTGCGCGCGCTGCTGCAGTGGGCGGTGGACGAAGCGTCGGTGCTGGAGATGCTCTACGTGCCAGCCAACGGGCCGTTCGACGACGCGCTGCGCGAGTGCGCGGGGACGATCGTGCGCACGGCGCGTTTCTCACGCGCGCTGCTCGTCAAGGGATCGAGCGCCGATGCGTACATGGAGGAAGCGATGTCGTCGCAGTTCCGCCGCCAGCTCCGGCGCAACGAGCGGCGCCTCGCCGAGCGCGGCATGCGCACGATCAACATCGGCCCTGGCGACGACATCGGCGGAGAGGTAGAGGCCTTCCTGCGGCTCGAAGCGAGCGGCTGGAAGGGGCGGGAAGGCGGCGCGCTGGCGGCGAGCGCGGCCAACCTGCGCTTCGGCCGCGACGTGCTCACTGAAGCGCACCGGCGCGGGCGCCTGCACATGGTGGGCATGGACTGCGACGGCGCGCCGATCGCGCGGCGGGCGAGCCTCCTCGCCGGCGAGGGCGCCTACGCCTTCAAGACCGCCTACGACGAAGCCTATGCCGCGTACTCGCCCGGCGTGCTGGCCGAAGCGCTGAGCCTGCGCGAGTTCCACGACCTGCCGGGCGTGCGCTGGATGGATTCGTACAGCGAGCCGGGCAACACGACGGTCAACCGCATGTGGAAGGATCGCCGCGCGATGCAGAGCGTCGCCCTCGGCATCGGCGGCTGGGGAAGCTTCTGGCTGTCGGTCTACTCGTCGCTCATATCGTCGGTCAGAGATACGGCGCGAACAGCCGAGCGACTCCGTCGCGCAGCTTGATGGGCAGCCGCCGCGCGTCAACGGTCGCGAGGGTGATCTCCTTGGATCCCGAGATGCGCGCCTGGATCAGCCCGTCGAGGTGCGCGCCGAGCTCGACCGAGTAGCACTCGACGTTCAGCTCGAAGTTGAGCCGCAGGCTGCGCGCGTCCCAGTTCGCCGAGCCGAGCAGCGTCCAGGCGCCGTCGACCACCAGCAGCTTGGAATGGTCGAACGATCCCGGCCGGCTCCATACGCGGCAGCCGTGGTCGAGCACCTGCCAGAGTTGCCCATACATCGCCCAGTGCACGTGCGGCAGGTCGCTATGCTCCGGGATGACGATGTCGACCTGGACGCCGCGCAGCGCCGCCGCGTCGAGCGCGGAGATCAACCCCTGGTCGGGGATGAAGTAGGGCGTCAGCACCTTGATCGAGCGCTGCGCGGCGTTGATGGCGCCGACGATTACCCAGCGCACGCGTTCGAAGGCCTCGTCGGGGCCGGCCTCGATGGCGCGCGCCAGCACGCCGTCGTACTCCGCGATCGGCGGGAACCACTTCGGCCCGCGCAGGGCTTCGTCGCTGCTGAACTGCCAGTCGTCGGCGAAGACTTCCATGAGCTGCGCCACCACCGGGCCGCGCAGGCGGAAATGGAGATCGCGGTACGTGGACTCGGGCGCGTCGGGGTTGAAGTAGCGGGAATCGACGTTCATGCCGCCGGTGAAGCCGATCGCACCGTCCACCACCAGGATCTTGCGGTGGTTGCGCAGGTTCACGGCATGCAGCCGCGCCGGCAGGAACGGCGGGTTGAACACCGCGACGTTGACGCCGGCCTTCTGCAGCGGCTTCACTGCGTTGGAGCTGCTGAAGCGGGCGTCGACGTCGTCGATCAGCACGCGGACTTCGACGCCGCGCTTCACGGCGTCGCCCAGCGCGCCCACGAACTCCGCGCCGATGCCGTCGGCGTCGAAGATGTAGGACGCCATGGCGATCGAGGCGCGCGCGCCGCCGATCGCCTGCAGCATCGCGGGGTAGGCGTTCGGGCCGTCGATCAACGGATCGATAGCGTTGCACGCGCACAGGGGCCGGCCCACGATCTGCTCGACGAGGCGCGCGAGCGGCGTGAAATGCGTGCCGGGCTCGCTCGTCGGGAACTGCCGGTCGACGCGATGGCGCACCATGCCGCGGCGCAGCTTGGCCGCGCGCCGCTCGACGCGGTTGACGCCGACGAGCGCGTAGAGGATCGGGCCGAGCGCCGGCAGGATCCAGATCACCAGCACCCAGATCGACGCCGAGCGCGAGTCGCGCTTGTAGATGACGGCGTGACCCGAGGCGGTGGCCGCCGCGAGCGCCACGGCGGCTAAGAAGGCGACATCGACCGCGTCCCTCACGGGCGGCATTGCAGCATGCCTGCCGCGGGAAGGGAAATTGCATGCCGTGCACGACCTATGAAGCTCGCGGCGCGCGCTGGCGTCTTAGGGTGCATCGCGACGGCAAGGAAACGGAAATCTCTACAACGCTGCGCCCCGGCGCCTGAAACAAGCGCGCTGCGGCGCGGTCCCTTTTATATGCCCATGCGCGCCGTAACGCTTCGTCCCGGCAAGCCGGGAT
>DASQAW010000076.1:0-27315 GCA_035635495.1 Burkholderiales bacterium | reverse complement strand
CGTCGGCCGACCACTGGTACTGCACGGCGTCGCCGTTCAGGTCGTTGGCCCGGACCGAGAAGGTCGCGGTCTCGGCGCTGAGGACGGACCTGTCGCTGTTGCCGCCAGGCCCCTCGAGGAAATGCGGCGCCACGTTCGCTGCCGACTGCGCTGGAACACCGAGCACCTGGATTTCGGACAGGCCCGCGGCGGTGCCCGTTGCCTGGTCGATCGTGAACCGCACCCAACTCACGGTCTTCGGCGCAAAGGTCACCGGCAGGAGCTTGCCGTCCACCGGCAGCGCACCGACGGCGATGCTCGTCCCGTCGCTGAACGAAAGCGTGCCGGCGAGCACGTTCTCGCCGCGGTCCGGCCGGTCGTACAGGTTGACCTGCGCGACCGAAACCGGCGAGGACCAGTCGAGCTGGATCCACGCTCCCGAGAGCTGGCTTGCGCTCACCCACTCCCGGGTCGCATCGTGTGGCGCGCCGTCGGCGAAGCCGTCGACGGCCCTGAGCCGGCCCTGACTCGTGTTCTCCGAGGACGCCGTGACTTGAGCGGTAATGGCCAGGTTGGTGCCGAAGTCGGACAGCCAGAAGAACTCGTCCTTGCGCGCAAAAGAGAGCAGGTGGGTGGTTACCTGCGAGGGGTACGCGCCGATCGCCTGGCACTTCAGGTCCCCAGCCACCACGCCGCGCAACGTCCGCTTCCACTCGAGCTGGGTCTGCATCTGCAGCGGCGGGAAAGGAACGGCGGGAGCACACCCGCCCGCCTCGGGCCAGTTGTCCGCCGTCGGCGGCCAGACAATGCCCTGGTAGAGCTTGGTCGAGAGCGCCGTGCCCGAGCGCTTCAGCGAGACCAGGGCCTCGGTCACCAAGAGCGCCGTGACCAGGTGATCCGGGTGGGTATCGAAATGGCTGACGGTATAGACCTCGTCCGGCTGATAGTCGTTGAGCAGGGTGCGGATGTCCTGCTCCATCGTCACCCGGTTGTACGGCCCGGGGCTGCCGAAGCGGTAGCGGTGGAAATCCATGCCGCCCAGCCCGCGGTTGCCATAAGTCTGGGTCTGGCCGGCCTTGGAGGTGATGACGTCGGTAGGCGAGGCCGCGTTATAGATCTGCTGCAGCCCTAGCTCGGGGTAGGCGAGGAAGATGACGTCCTGCTCGGTGAGGCCGAGGAGCTGGGCCGCGGCGACCGATTCGCCCGCACGCCGCGCGGCTTCGTCGACGCCTCCGGCGGAGTCACCCGCGGTTACGACCACGATCTTCACCGTGTCGCCCGCGAGCACCGCGGCGCGTATGCGGCCGCCCGCCACCAGCGTCTCGTCGTCGGGGTGCGGCGCGAAGACGAGGATGGTCTTCGCCGCCGCGAACTGCGGTAACACTGCGGACGCCAGAATCAGCGCGCCGAGGAACAGTACACGAATGACGAGTCTCATGGACGCGGGATGCTAGGGATGCGCGGACGCGTTGCATAGAGCGCCTTGGAGCTAACTTGATGGCGCTACGCTTGTCGTTTCCTTGCTACAAATTCCATAGCACCTAAGGGCCATTTGCGCCCCCCGCCGTGCCCACTACGATGGGCCGACAACCAGAGATGTGTCATCGCTAATCTGCGGCTCGACGAACCGATGAAGCCGGAGGATGTGCTGCACGTGGGCAGGAGCTTTTCTTAGATGAATCTGCGCCAATACTTTTTCATGTTCCGCGTGCGCTGGCGGCTCGCCGTCGGCATCCTGCTCGGCACGGTGGCGATCGCGGTGCCGGTGATCCTCATGCTGCCCAAGCAGTACACCGCCTCGACCTCGCTCGGCGTCGAGATCAAGTCGCCCGACTTCATCACTACGGTGCTCATGCCGACCAACCTCGCCTCGCAGGAGGAGATCATCCGCAGCGAGCGCGTCACCCGGCAGGTCATCCGCACGCTGGGCTTCGACATCGACCCGGGGCTGCGCCAAACCTGGCAGCAGGTGAGCGGCCGCGGGCGCTACGAGGAATGGCTGGCCGAGGTGATGCAGCGGCGCCTCACCGTGACCCCGAGCCGGCGCGGCGACAACATGATCACCATCCAGTATCGCTCTCCTTCGCCGGCCGAAGCCGCGGCGGTGGCGAACGCCTACGCCAGGCACTACGCCGAGGCGGCGATCGAGATGAAGGTCGAGCCGGCGCGGCAATACGCGCGCTGGTTCGGCGAGCAGAACAAGAAGCTGCGCGCCGACTTCGAGGCCGCGCAGGCGCGCCTCTCGGCGTTCCAGCGCGAGAAGGGCATCGGCGTGCGCGATGAGAACCTCGGCGCCGAGGCCGAGCGGCTGGCGAACCTCGCCGCGCAACTCACCGCGGCGCAGACCGTGGCCGTGGACGCGAAAGGCAAGCTGCAGACCGGCGGCGACGCGCTGCCCGAGGTGATGCAGAACACGGTGATCCAGGGCCTGCGCGCCGAGATCCTGCGCCAGGAGGCGAAGCTGCGCGACGCCGGGGCCAACCTCGGTGCGAACCACCCGCAGTACCGGGCGATGCAGGCCGAGGTGGCCGAGTTGAAGGTGCGCCTCGATGCGGAGACGCGCCACGTCGTGCGCAGCGTCTCGACGACGCGCTCGCTCAGCGGCGACAAGGAACGGGAGCTGAAGACCGCGCTCGAGGCGCAGCGCAAGAAGCTGCTCGCGATGCGCGCCGATCGCGACCTGCTCGCAGTGCTCGAGCGCGATGTAGAGGGCGCCAAACAGGCCTACGAGACCGCCGAGCGGCGCTTCACGCAGGTCAACCTCGAGAGCCAGGCGACACAGTCCAACGTGTTCCTGATCCGTCCCGCGATCGAGCCGCTCGAGCCTTCGTTTCCGAAGGTCAAGCTCTATATCCTCGCCTCGATTCTCTTCGGCGCGCTCCTCGGCGTGGCCACCGCGCATGCGCTCGAGACGCTCGACCGGCGCGTCCGCTGCGTCGACGACGTAGCGGGCCTCATGCGCATGCGCGTGCTCTCTGTGGTCGAGCGCGACGCCAGTCCCGGCACGCTCGCCCTGCAGCGGCGCAACGCTCCGCTCGCGCTTCCCAGGCAGGCAGCCTAGGCTGTGAACGAGCTCATTTCGCCGGCGCCCGAGCGCGCCGAATTCGACGGCAGCGAGCGCACCATCGGCGCGATCCTACTCGGCGCGGGCGCGCTCACGCGCCAGGACGTCGAGCGCATCCTCGAGCTGCAGCGCGACAAGGGCGGGCGCTTCGGCGACGCGGGCAAGGTGCTCGGCCTGCTCGAGCAGCGCGACATCGACTTCGCGCTCTCGCGCCAGTTCGACTACCCGTACCTGCGTCCGGGCGAGAGCCGGGTGAGCGAATCGGTGGTCGCGGCCTACGAGCCGGCCAGCCCGCAGGTCGAAGCGCTGCGCGCGCTGCGCAGCGAGCTCTTGCTGCAATGGTTCAACCACGACGCCGCGCACAAGTCGCTCGCCGTGGTGAGCGAGGCGCGCGGCGACGGCCGCAGCCACATCGCGGCGAACCTCGCGGTGGTGCTCTCGCAGCTCGGCGGCAGGACGCTCCTGATCGACGCGGACTTGCGCAACGCCTCGCAGCACGCGCTCTTCGGCCTGGAGAACCGCGTCGGGCTCTCGGCGGTGCTCGCCGGGCGCGCGGGCGCCGAGGCCGTGCAGCGCGTGACCGAGCTCGGCAACCTGTCGGTGCTGCCGGCGGGTGTGACGCCGCCGAATCCGCAGGAGCTCCTCGCCCGTCCGACGTTCGGCGTGCTGCTCGAGCGGCTCGCCGAGCACCTCGACTTCATCCTGATCGACACGCCGCCCGCCGCCGAAAGCGCCGACGCGCAGACGATCGCCGCCCGCGCCCGCGCGGCGCTGTTCGTCGTGCGCAGGAACCACTCGCGCCTCTGGCGCGTACAGGCGATCGCCGAGAGCGTCGCGCGCGCGCGCACCACGGTGCTGGGCGCGGTCCTCAACGACTTCTAGCGACCATGCCCGAGCACCTGCGCGCCCTGGTCATGATCCTGGTGCTGGCCGGCATGGTATTCGCGGCCGCTCGCCCGTACGCCTGCGCCGCGGCGATGCAGGACGTGGACTTCGTGCGCCGGCGCAACGTCTGGTTCGCCCTGACGCTCGCCGCGTTCCTCGCCCACGACTTCTGGCTCTTCATCGGCTTGGCCGCCGTGCTGCTCCTGCTCTTCGCACTGCGCGCCGAGCCGAACAAGCTCGCGCTGTACTTCTTCGTGCTCTTGGCCGTGCCCGCGATCCACGCCGAGATCCCGGGCTTCGGCATCGTGGAGAACTTCTTCACCATCGAATACCTGCGGCTCCTCTCGCTCGCGATCCTGCTGCCAGCCTGGCTCGTCCTGCGCATCCGGCCCGGCGCCGAGCCCTTCGGCCGCTCGAACGCCGACAAGCTCCTGCTCGCCTACCTGGTGCTGCAGTTTTGCCTTCAGCTTCCGCACACCACGCTCACCGAGGCCCTGCGCAGGGGCGTGTTCTACGCCTTCATCGACGTCTTCCTGCCGTACTATGTGGCGAGCCGCGCGGCTCGCGACCTCGCGGCGTTGCGCGACGCGCTGATGGCGTTCGTGCTCGCCGCCCTGGTGGCGGCGGCGATCGCCGTCTTCGAGTTTGCCCGGCACTGGCTGCTGTATGCGCCGCTCGAGGACGCGCTCGGCGTCGACTGGGGCCTGTTGAATTATGTGGAGCGCGGCGACGGGCTGCTGCGCGCGCAGGCGAGCACCGGGCATCCGATCATCCTCGGCTACATCCTGGCGGTTGCCCTGTGCCTCGGGCTCTATCTGCGCAAATCCGTGCCGCCGACGCGCTGGCGCGATGCCGTCATCGTGCTGCTCGCGGCCGGGCTCGTCGCTACGCTGTCGCGCGGGCCGTGGATCGGCGCGGCGGTGATGGTGCTCGCCTTCGTCGGCACCGGTCCGCGGGCGCTCACGCGCCTGGCGAAGCTCGGCGTGGCCGGGCTGTGCGTGGTGCCCTTACTCCTGGTCTCGCCCGGCGGACAGGGGCTCGTCGACTACCTGCCCTTCGTCGGCACGATCGACGCGCAAAACGTCGCGTACCGAGAGCGGCTGTTCGAGGTTTCCCTCGGCGTGGTGCTCGAGAATCCGTTCTTCGGCGCCTGGGACTTCATGCAGCTGCCCGTGATGCAGCAGCTCATCCAAGGCGAGGGCATCATCGACGTCGTCAACAGCTATCTCTTCGTCGCGCTGGCGAGCGGCCTCGTCGGCCTGGCGCTCTTCTGCGGCTTTTTCCTCGTGGTGCTGGTCGAGCTCTTCGCCGCCATGCGCCGGGCCGGAGACCGGGACGGCGAGCCCCGCGCGCTCGGCCGGGCGCTTTTCTGCGCCCTGCTCGGCATCCTGGTGATCATCGCCACCACGAGCAGCATCGTGCTCATTCCGGTGGTGTACTGGTCGATCGCCGGCCTCGCACAGGGCTACGCGCGCGCGCCCGCGCTGGCGCGCGCCGGTGAGACGGAGCCAGATGGCGACTCGCGCCTTATCGTTGCGGGCTAGGATCTCCCTCCCGGCGGGCGGCCTGCGCGCGCGCGTGCTGCGCGCCGGCGGCTGGACCGTCGCCGGCTTCGCCCTGAGCCAGGCGATCCGCTTCGGGTCCAACCTGGTGATGACGCGGCTGCTGGTGCCCGAGATGTTCGGCGTCATGGCGATTGCGACGATGGTGATGTATGGCCTCGCCCTCTTCTCGGACGTCGGGCTGCGCCAGGGCGTGGTGCAAAGCCGGCGGGGCCGGGAGGCCGCTTTCCTGGACACCGCGTGGACGCTTCAGATTGCGCGGGGGTTCGTGATCTGGGCGGGCGCGCTCGTCGTCGCCCTGGCTTTCGTGCTCCTGAATGCGATCGTGTCGCCCGGTAGCGTCTACGCGGACAAGAACCTGCCGTACGTCGTCGCCATCCTCTCGGTCTCGGCGGTCATCGGCGGTTTCGACTCGACCAAGATCCACGTAGCGAGCCGCACGCTGTCGCTCGGCCGCGTGACGCAGATCGAGCTCGCTGCCCAGCTGTTCGGGCTTGCGTGCATGCTCGGCTGGGCGCTCATCGATCGCTCGATCTGGGCGCTCGTCGCCGGCGCGCTCGGCGCGGCCGCGCTGCGCACGCTCCTCAGCCACGCCTGGCTGCCGGGCGCGGCGAACCGCTGGCGCTGGGAACGCGCCGCCGCGCGCGAGATCCTGGCCGTCGGCAAATGGATCTTCGCCGCCTCGGCGCTCGGCTTCCTGGTGAACAGCGCCGACCGGCTGATCCTGGGCGCGCTCGTGAACAGCGCCGTGCTCGGCGTGTACGCGATCGCCTTTCTGCTCTACGGCGCCGTGGAGCAAGTGCTGGTGAAGATCGTCGGCGACGTCTCGTTTCCCGCGCTGAGCGAAGTCGCGCGAGAGCGGCCGGCGGCGCTGCGCTCGGTGTATTACCGCTTTCACCTCGCGGTCGGCATGCCGGCCTGGTTCGCCGCCGGGCTGCTCGTCGCCGCGGCCGAGCCGCTGGTCGCGCATCTCTACGATGCGCGCTACGCCGATGCGGGCTGGATGCTGCGCATCCTGGCGCTCGCTCTGCTCACGCTGCCCTTCCGCGTCGCCACGCAGTGCTTCGTGGTGCTCGGCGAGCCCGCGCAGATGAGCGCGATCGGCGCCATCCGTCTCGGCTGCCTTTGCGCGGCGGTGCCGCTCGGCTGGCATTTCTTCGGCCTCGCCGGCGCGCTCTGGGGGATCGTGCTCAGCTACTTCTCCACGCTGCCCACGACGCTCGCCTTCGTCGTACGGCATCGGCTGTTCGATGCGGCGAGGGAACTCGCGCTCATTCCCGCCCTCCTAGCGGGCCTCGCTGCAGGCCAGGCGGTCAGCTATGTACTACGGTAGGTTCCGCTATCTCGGCCAGCGCCTGCTCGAGCAGCGCCGTCGCGTCGTCCCAGGTGTAGCGCTGCGCGGTGGCGAGCGCGGCGTCGGACATGCGCTTCCAGCGCGCGTCGTCAAAGGCCAGGACGTGCTGCAGCCGCTCGGCGAGCGCCGCCGCGTCCTCCACTTCGACGAGAAAGCCGTTGACCCCTTCCTCGACGATGTCCATCGGGCCGCCGACGCGCGTCGAGACGACCGGGCAGCGGCACGCCATCGCCTCGAGCGGCGGCAGGTGAAACCCCTCGCGCCGGCTGCCGCACAGCCAGGCGTCGCACTGGGCGTAGAGGGTCGGTATCGCATCCTGCGGCGGGCGGTAGTGAAACTCGATCCAGGGCGGCAACGGCAGGTCGGGTGCAACGCGCTCGGCGCCGAACGCGAGCGCCTTCAAATCGGGTACTCGCTCCCGCACGCGCTGCAAGGCGCCGAGCGCGACGTCGGTCCCCTTAAGGTGAAACCGGCAGTACAGCATCCCCACCGTGGGGTGCGCCTGCCGGCCTCTCGGCGGCGCGCGGAACTGCGCGGTATCGACGCTGTTCGGCACATGATGCACATCGGCGTCGCCGAAGCGCTCTTTCGCCCAGGCGACGAGCCAGTTGGAGATCACGATCTTGTGCAGCGGCAGCCGCCACACCGCATCGATCGCCGGGTTTTCCTGCCCGGGGGAAGTCTCGTAGCCTTGCACGAAGATCGCCTTGGCGCCCTTGCGCGGCGAAAGCGCGGCGACCCCGTGGGCGGTGGTCCAGAACGTGGCGATCACAACGTCGGCATCGGGCACGTCAGCGTCGGTCACCGGCCGCACCCGCTCGAGTACGCGGTGCGGCACGCCGAGGCCGTCGAACCACGAGGGCTCGGGCTCGGCCTTCGGCCAGCCGCGCCCGCGCAGCAGAGACTTGAGCTTCCGCGCGAGGTCGGGCTGCCACTGCGGCTGCGATACGAGTGCGACGTGGTGGCCGCGGCGCTGCAGGCGCTCAGCGTAGGTCGCGAGGACCCGCCCGCCGCCCGACATGCCGGGGTAAGCCAACACGAACGTGACGCGCATGCGGCCGTGCTAGAAGTACTTGCGCAGCTGGCGCGTCACGATCGGCGGCAGCAGGTCGCGCGCCGTCTGGCGCAGCCGCTGGCGAAGATCGGGCTTGAACTCTTCGTTGAGGCGCGGCTGGAACAGGGTGGTATGGTCGCCCGAGATCTCCTCCGCGGGCCGGCCGTTGCTGAAATAGTAGAGCGCGAGCGACTTGCGCGTCATTCCGGCGGGGCAGGCGAGCGGCTCGGGATGGCCGTGGTAGGTGAAGTCGGTGGTGCCAAAAATCATCATCCGGTTGAAGAGCGGCAGGATGCGCGCCTCGCAGCGCGTCATCTCGCGGTTCCAGAGCTCGAGATGGCCGCCGTACTCCTCGCGCCAGTCGCGGTTGAGATAGAGGAGCAGGTTCAGTCGCCGGTCGAGGCCGTAGCGCGAGTGCTTGTTGAAGTCGGCGTGCACCGCGAGTTTTCCGCCGCGCACGATCTGGTGCAGCCCGCCGCCTTCGAACCACGGGTCGGAGATCAGATTGGCGATCCCGGTCACCTTGCTCAGGAATTGCAGGAAGGTGATCGAGTTCAGGTGATAGAGCAGGAAGCGCGTGAGCGGGCCGAACGACGCCTCCGCGGCGGAGGCGAGCTTGATTTCCTGCGCATTGTCGAAGCGCTGCCAGTCGATCGCGCCGGCCCGCGGGAACTCGGCGAGCACCTTGTCGAGCAGCGCCGGGTTGAAGAAGTCATCGAACACGACGTGCGGGAACGGCCGCGCGGCAGCGTACTGCGCCGACGCGCTCCTGGCCAGCTCGGCCATTTTCGACAGCGGCAGGAAACCGCCGATCCCCAACAAAGCATCCGGCATCGCACGACTAGCATAGCCAATCCACGGCCGGCGAACCATCGCGCGGCCGCGCCGGGCCGCGTCGCCGGCTCGCTACGCGGCGTCGACAACCTACGACAGCGAGCCGCGGGCACATTGTCATTTTCCCCATGCTACTAATCCGGGATGCCGTCGGCGCAGCCGTGCATTGGTCGGGCGCAGGACGCGCGTTCGAAATGGCGACCCGTCCCGCCGGCGCGATCATCCTCGTGTACCACAGCGTCGCGGCGGACGAGGCCGCGCTGTACATCAGGCCCGCGAACCACATCCACCCGGGGCTGTTCGAGCGTCAGATGGCGTTCCTCGCCGCCAAGCGGCGCGTGATCGCGCTCTCGGAGCTGGTGGACGAGATCGCGGCGGGCCGCACCCCGCCCGTGGGCACGGTGTGCATCACCTTGGACGACGGCTACCGCGACAACCTCACGGTGGCTGCGCCCATCCTGGAAAGGTACCGGCTGCCGGCGACCCTGTTTCTCGCCACGGGCTACGTCGAGCGCGGCGAGGCGCAATGGTCCGACACGCTGCACTGGCTGCTCGCCGGGCGTCCCGTGCCCGCAGGCATCGACACCCCGCTGCTCGAAGCGAGCCACGACGAGCGAGCCTGCCTCCTGGACGCACTCCAACCCGCGGCAACGCGACCCCGCCTGATGCTCAACTGGGACGAGGCGCGCGAGCTCCAGCGCCGCTATCCGCTCCTCGAGATCGGCGGGCACACGCGCGACCATATCGACCTGCGCACGCACCGCGGTGAGGCCGCGCGCGAGCAGATCGCAGGCTGCGCCGAGGACCTGCGGCGCGAGCTCGGGCCACAGGCGCGGCACTTCTCGTATCCCTACGAGCGCTGGTGCGCCGAGACGCGCCAGGCGGTCATCGACGCCGGCTGGGCCTCGGCGGTCGGCGCGGGCGCGCGGCTGCGCATCGAGCCGGGAAGCGACCGCTACGCCATGCCGCGCGTCGATGCGCCGCGCACGATGACGCAGCTGCGCTTCAAGACCAGCGGCGCTTACCCGGGCGCCCTCGCTCTCCTGGGGTTCGTATGACCAAGCCCGTGACCGCGGTCATCGTCACTTATCAGTCGGCGCGCACGATCGGCGACGCGCTCGCGGCGGCACGCCGCTGCCGCGACGCCGATCTCCTCGATCTCGTCGTGGTCGACAACGCGAGCTCCGACGGCACGCGCGAGATCCTCGCGCGCGATGCCGGCTGGGCCCGCGTGGTGCTCGAGCCGACGAACCACGGCTTCGCCCGCGGCTCCAACATCGGCCTTGCGCACGTGAAGAGCCCCTACACGCTGTTCCTCAACCCGGACGCCGCGATCGAGCCGCCGGCGCTGCGCACGATGCTGGAATTCATGGAGCAGCGCGCAAGCGCCGGCATCGTCGGCCCCGCCACGCTGTGCGGCAACAAGGACCACCCCGAGCTCCAGCCGGCCGCCCCCTACCCCACGCCGTGGACCGTGGTGCGCGACGCCGCTCCGTTCCTGCGGCGGCGCTCGAGCGCGGTGACGATCGTGCCGGGCGCGCCGCCGATGCGCACGAGCTGGGTGTGTGGCGCCTTGCTCATGATCCGCACGAGCCTCGCGCGCGAGCTCGGCGGCTTCGATCGGCGTTTTTTCCTCTACTGGGACGAGGTCGACCTCTGCCGGCGCTCCGAGTACGCCGGCTTCGAGAACTGGGCGCTCGGCACGGCGGTCGCGCATCATCTCGTCGGCGCGAGCTCCGGCGGTGCACCGCGGGTCGGCACCGCGGTGGCGAAGCACTACTACCAGAGCCGCTACTACTACATGGCGAAGCACCACGGCTGGCTCGCCGCGACCGCGGCCGAGCTCGCCGAGTTCGTGCTGCTCGGCGTGGAGTCGGCGCTCGATGCGCTGCGCGGGCGCGGATTGAGCCGGCTGCGCCCACGCCTGCAAGCGGCACTTCTGAGTTTGCCTGATGACGACTAGCTACCGGGTCATCGCCGCGCACGAGCTCGACGCCGGGCTCGTCGCGGCGTGGCGCTCGATCCAGGAGCGCGAGCCGCGCTTCGAGAGCCCGTACTTCTGCCCCGAGTTCACCCGAGCCGTCGGCACGGTGCGCGACGACGTGCGTGTCGTGGTGATCGAGAACGACGGCCGGCCGGCGGGCTTCTTCCCGCACCAGCGCGCCGCCTGGGGGCGCGGCAGCCCGGTCGGCGGGCCGCTGTCCGACTACCACGGCGTGATCGCCGCGCCCGAAGCCGAATGGAGCGTGGTCGAGATGATGCGCGCGGCGCGGCTCTCGGTCTGGACCTTCGATCACCTCGTCGACACCACGGGCAGGTTCGCGCCGTACGTCACGGCGAGCGCCGCGGCCTCGCCGCAGATCGATCTCGCGAGCTTCCAGCCGCCGCCGGATTTCGCGCGCAAGGCGCGCAAGCTCGCGCGCGAGGTCGGCGAGCTCTCCTTCAGCCTGCACGACGCAAGCGCCGCCGCGCTCGAGCGCGTGTTCGAATGGAAGAGCGAGCAGTACCGCCGCACCGGGCTGACCGACGCCTTCGGCGTGCGCTGGACGGGCCAGCTCCTGGGCCGGCTGATGGGCATCGAGGCCCCCGGCTTCGCCGGCGCGTGCTCGGTGCTGCGCGCGGGAGGCGAGGTCGTCGCTGTGCACGCCGGCATGCGCTCGCGCAGCGTCCTGCACTGGTGGATCCCGACCTACAACCCCGCCTATGCCGCCTACTCGCCCGGCGTCCTGCTCTTGCTGCGCATCGCTGCGGCGGCGCCGGCGCTCGGCATCCAGCGCATCGATCTCGGCAAGGGCGATGCGCGCTACAAGCGCAGCCTGATGACGGGCGCCGCGCCGCTGCGCGAAGGCTCCGTCGAGCTGCCGTCGCTCGCCGCAACCGCGCGACGCCTGCGCCGCCTGGCCGAGGCGCAGGCGGCCTGGCAATTGCCGCTCAGGGCGCTCAGGCGGCTCGAGCGCGGGCGGAGGTTCAATTGACCATGACGATCGGCGTGGTCGTGATCGGGCGCAACGAGGGCGAGCGGCTCGCGCGCAGCCTTGCTTCGCTTCTTCCCGGGAGCGTGCCGGTGGTCTACGTGGACTCGGGCTCGACGGACGGATCGGCGGCGCTCGCTCGTAGCAAAGGCGCCGAGGTGATCGAGCTCGATCCGCCCTTTAGCGCGCCGCGGGGGCGCAACGAGGGCTTCAGGCGGCTGCGCGAGAGGGTCGCCGATCTCGCCTACGTGCAGTTCGTCGACGGCGACTGCGAGCTCGCTGCCGGCTGGCTGGAACAGGCCACCCGCTTTCTGGCCGAAAACCCCCGCGTCGCCGTGGTGTGCGGACGGCTGCGCGAAAGGCAGCCGCAGCGCACGGTGTACAGCCTGCTCTGCGATATCTTGTGGGACGCGCCGGTTGGCGAGACGAGGGTTTGCGGCGGCATCGCGATGATGCGCGTCGACGCCTTCGAGGGCGTGCAGGGCTTCCGCGCCGACCTCACCGCCGGCGCGGATCCCGAGCTGTGCCTGCGGCTGCGCGCCGCGGGTTGGCGCATCTGGCGCCTCGAGGCGGAGATGGCGACGCACGATGCCGCGATCGCGCGCTTCGGCCAGTGGTGGGTGCGCACCCTGCGCGGCGGCTACGCCTACGCGCACCTCGCCGCGCTGCACGGCGCGCCGCCCGAGCGCTTCGGAGTGCGCGAGTCGCGCCGCGCCTGGCTTTGGGGATGCGGGCTTCCGCTGCTCGCCGTTGGGCTTACCCCGTGGTGGGGTGTGTGGGGACTTGCCGTGCTGGCGGCCTATCCGCTCCAGGTGGTGCGGCTTGCGCTGCGCGGCGCTCGCTCGCCGAGCGAGAACTGGTGGCACGCGCTCTTTCTCGTGCTGGCCAAGTTCCCCGAAATGCTCGGACAGCTGAAATTCAGGATCGAGCGGCACACCGGCGCCGCGCCGCGCCTGATCGAATACAAATGATCCGCATCGCGCACCTCATCAACGAGTACCAGGCTGCAGCCCGCCTGAGCCTGCGCTACCTGCGCATTCGTCTCTTCAGGCGCCTGATGCTGCCCTTCTCGCGGCGCGCGCGCGCGAAACGCATGCGCACCTACGCGAGGCTGATGCGGGTGCGCGACGGCATGTCGGTGCTCGACCTCGGCGGCCAGCCGGCGATCTGGCAGGGTGTCGGCGAGCGCCTCGACATCACCATCCTCAACCTTCCCGGCGCCGCCGAACGCAACGGCGACCAGCGCATCCGCTACGTCGAAGGCGACGCCTGCCGCGTCGGGGAATTCGGCGCGGCAGCGTTCGACGCGGTGTTCAGCAACAGCGTCATCGAGCACGTCGGCGGCGCCGAGCGGCGCGCCGAGTTCGCGCGCGAGGTGCGCCGGCTCGGAAGATCGTACTGGGTGCAGACCCCGGCCAAGTGGTTCCCGATCGAGGCGCACTGCGGCATGCCGTTCTGGTGGTTCTACCCGGCGCGCCTGAGGCGCTATTTCATCGTCCGCTGGCGCCGCAAGCTGCCGAGTTGGACCGAGATGGTCGAGGGGACCAATCTGATCGAGCGCGCCGAGCTCCAGGCGCTGTTCCCGGAGGCGACCGTCCAGGTCGAGAGGTTCTGCGGCATCCCGAAGTCCTACATCGCCTATTACCCGGGGAGCTAGGCTTGCGCGCGCTCTGGCTCGTGGTGGCGTACTGGCTGTGCGGCGCGGCGGCTGCGGCGCCGTGGATCGCCAACGTCGATCCGCAGGGCCTGCCGGCGCTTTCGCGCGGCGGCGGCCCCGCGCTGACGAGCGGCTTCGGCTTCTGGGGCGCGAACTGGGCGTGGGCCGAGCAGGAAACAAAGCTTCGCATCGAGCGGCCCCTGGACTATTCCCTGTCGGGTAAGAACCCGGCGCTCGGTTTCGAGCTTGCGGCGCGCATCCGGCGGGTCTCCGAGCGCGAGCTGGCGTGGGA
Organism: Burkholderiales bacterium; assembly: GCA_035635495.1. Classification (GTDB taxonomy): domain Bacteria; phylum Pseudomonadota; class Gammaproteobacteria; order Burkholderiales; family SG8-39; genus SCGC-AG-212-J23. The sequence goes on along the minus strand of DASQAW010000076.1, from coordinate 13,662 downwards.
ATTCGACCTCAACGCGCGAGCGGCGAAGCCCAGCGTGATCGGCGGCGGCATCGTGTTCCGCTTCGACCTCGCGAACTTCGCCGGCGAGCTCGGCGAGCCCGAGCTGCTCGCCGGCAACCGCGGCTGGGCGTGGGGACGCCGCGGCACGCGCGTCGAGATGCGCTTCGAACCGCCGCTCGAAGCGCTGTATTTCGAGCGCGGCGCGAAGTCCGAGCTGCGCGCGTTCTTCTACAAGGACCGCATTGCGGCCGGCGCGCGGCGCCACGTCGCGACGCTGAGCGTCTCAGGCGATATCGCGATCGGCCCGACCGCGGCCGAGCGCTTCGGCCTGGACGATCCTGCGGCCTGGCCGACTGCGCCCCTCGACTGGAAGAGCTCGCCGGTCGACCTTTCCTTCCTGAATGCCCGGGAAAAGCCCGCGGGCAGGCGCGGCTTTCTCAAGGTCGTTCACGACAGGCTTGTTTTCGAGGACGGTACGGAAGCGCGCTTCTGGGGGACGAATCTCACCGCGTACGCGCTCTTCGCCACGAGCCGCGACGGCGTGCGGCAGCAGGCGCGGCGCCTGTCGCAGCTCGGCTTCAACCTCGTGCGCCTGGTGCACCACGACTCCGCGTGGGTGGATCCGAACGTGTTCGGCGAGCGCAGCGCGCCCGATACGCAGAGCGTGCGCGCCGAGATGCTCGACAAGCTCGACTGGTGGGTGAGGTGCCTCAAGGACGAGGGCATCTATGTGTGGCTCGACCTGCACGTCGGGCGCGAGCTCAAGCCGGGCGACCGGATCGACGCGTTCGACGAGATCACGAAGGCCCGGCCGGCAGCCGACCTCAGGGGGTACAACTACGTCAATCCGAGCATCCAGGCCGCGATGAAGCGCTTCAACCAGGCCTATACAGCGCACTACAAGGACGAGCCGGCGGTGGTGGCGATGCTCATCACCAACGAGAACGACGCGACGCAACACTTCGGCAACTCGCTCCTGCCCGACAAGAAGGTGCCCAGGCACGCCGCGCTCTACAGGGCGCGCGCCGACGCATTCGCCGCCGCGAGCGGGCTGCCGAAGGACAAGACCTGGCGCTCGTGGGAGCACGGGCCGTCGAAGCTCTTCCTGAACGACCTCGAGCACAGTTTCGGCGTCGACATGATCGCGCACCTGCGCTCGCAGGGCGTCAAGGTGCCGTTGGTGACGACGAGCACCTGGGGCCTCAATCCGCTGAGCTCGCTCCCGGCGCTGACCGCGGGCGACATTATCGACGTGCACTCCTACGGCGGCGTTGGCGAGCTCGAAAAGAACCCGCTCTACTTCCCGAACCTGGTGCACTGGATCGCCGCCGCCCAGGTCGCGGGGCGGCCGCTCAGCGTCACCGAATGGAACGTCGAGGCTTTCCCCGCGCCCGACCGGCACAGCGTTCCGCTCTACGTCGCGGCGGTGGCGCGCCACCAGGGATGGCGCGCGCTCATGCACTACGCCTACGCGCAGGTGCCGCTCGACTCGCCCGGCGATGCGTCGAACTGGCACGCGTTCAACGACCCGGCACTGCTCGCCACGCTGCCCGCGGCGGCGCTGCTCTACCGGCGCGGCGACGTGCGCGAGGCGAGCACGGTCTACGCGCTTGCGCCGGGAAGGGAGCTTTTCAGCGAGGCGATCTCGCCGCAGAACTCGATCGCGCTGCGCACCGCACCCGAGCGTGGCAAGCTCGTGATCGCGCTCCCGGCCGCGCAGGAGTTGCCGTGGCTCCAGGCGACCCCGCTCCCGCCCGGCGCCAAGGTGGTTTCAGATCACAAGCAAAACTTGATCGCATGGGGTGCACGGGAGTCTGTTTCCGACACCGGGGAACTGAGCCGCAACTGGGAGGAAGGCATCTACACGATCGACACGCCGCGCACGCAGGCGGCGATGGGCTGGATCGGGGGGCGCAGGCTTGCGCTCGCCGACGTCGAGATCACCGCCACGACCCGCAACGCGACCGTCGCCGTGCAGAGCCTCGACGACGCGCCGATCGCCAAGGCGAAGGCCATCCTGGTTTCCCTGAGCGCGCGCGCCGTGCCGCGCTCTGCGCACGAGCTGCCGTACTACTCGGAGCCGGTGCGAGGCGAGCTCGCGATTCGCGCGCCGAAGGGGTTGACGCTCTATCAGGACAACAAGGCGCTGCCCGCCCCGTACGTCGACGGTGCTTATCGGCTCCGGCTGGAGCGCGAGCTGGGCACGCGCTGCCTGATCCTGAGGCAGGCGCGCCTCATCGAATACAAGGACGTCGAATGAGGCGAATCGCCTATCTGGTCAACCGGTATCCCAAGCCGAGCCACAGCTTCATCCGGCGCGAGATCGCCGCGCTCGAGCGCCACGGCTGGCAAGTCGAGCGCATCGCGCTGCGCGGATGGGACGAGCCGCCGCTGGATCCCGAAGATGCGCTCGAGCAGCAGCGCACGCGCTATGTCCTGCGTGAGGGCCTTGCGCCGCTCGCAGCGGCCGCGGCCGCCGCGCTGCTCCGCGCCCCCGCGCGCTTTCTTGCCGCCTTGGGGCTCGCCGTGCGCACGGCCTGGCGCGCCGAGCGCGGTTTACCCTACCACCTTGCCTACCTCGCCGAAGCCTGCCGCGTGCTCGTGTGGCTGCGCGCATCCGGCGCGACGCACGTGCACGCCCATTTCGGCACCAATGCCGCGGAAGTGGCCATGCTGACGCGCACGCTTGGCGGCCCGACCTACAGCTTCACCGTCCATGGACCGGAGGAATTCGACCAGCCGCGCGCGCTCGGGCTCGCCGAAAAGGTGCGCCGCGCGGCCTTCGTCGTGGCGATCAGTTCGCACTGCCGCAGCCAGATCTATCGCTGGGTCGAGCGCGCGCACTGGCCGAAGGTGAAGGTGGTGCATTCCGGGCTCGAACCGGCGTTTTTCGAGGCCGCAACGGCGGCGCCAGCGCAAGCTCCGCGCCTGGTCTGCGTCGGCCGCCTGTGCGCGCAGAAAGGCCAGCTCCTGCTGATCGAAGCGGCGCACCATCTGGCGGCAAAGGGCGTTCAGTTCGAGCTGGTCCTGGTCGGCGACGGCGAGCTGCGCGCCGAAGTCGAGGCGCTGATCGCGCAGCATGCGCTCGGCAGCCGGGTCCGCGTCACCGGCGCGGTCAGCACCCCGCGGCTGCGCGCGGAAATTGTCGGGGCGCGCGCGCTGGTGCTGCCCAGCTTTGCCGAGGGACTGCCGATGGTGATCATGGAAGCGATGGCGCTGCGCCGGCCCGTGCTGACGACCTATGTCGCCGGCATTCCGGAGCTGGTCAAGCCCGGCGAGACCGGCTGGCTCTTCCCGGCGGGCTCAGTCGAGGCGCTCTGCGCCGCGATGGAGGAGTGCTTCGCCAAGCCCGTTGCGGAGCTGCAGAGCATGGGCGAGGCGGCCTACCGGTGCGTGGTCGAGCGACACTCAATCGACACCGAAGCAGCCAAGCTCGGCCGGCTGTTCCAGGCCGCGGAGGCGGCGGCATAGTCATGGCCGTCTTCATCACCGGCGTCGCGGGATTCATCGGCTGCAATCTGGCGCGCGCCATGCTCGAGCGCGGCGAGGAGGTCGGCGGATTCGACAACCTCTGCCGAGGTTCGGCCGCCAACCTGGAGCCGCTGCGCCGGCGAGCGGCGTTTTCGTTCGAACGCATCGATCTTGCCGATATCGACGCCTACCGTCGCGCGCTGGGCGCGCTGCACGCGCGCAGCCCGATCACCGAGGTCTGGCATCTAGCCGCCAACTCCGACATTCCCGCCGGCACCGCGGACCCGAACGTCGACCTGCGCGATACCTTCATGACCACGTTCAACACGCTCCTTCTCATGAAGGAGCTGCGGATCGCCACGCTCGCGTTCGCGTCCAGCTCGGCGGTCTTCGGCGATCGCGGCGGCCGCAAGCTCAGCGAGGATGAAGGGCCGCTGCTGCCGATCTCGAACTACGGCGCGATGAAGCTCGCCTCCGAGGCCGCCATCAGCGCGGCGCTGGAAACCCATCTCGAGCGTGCGTTGGTGTTTCGCTTTCCGAACGTGATCGGCGTGCCGGCGACGCACGGCGTGATTCTCGATTTTGTGCGCCGGCTGCGCGCCGCACCCGGCGAGCTCGAGGTGCTGGGCGACGGCAACCAGCAGAAGTGCTACCTGCACGTCGAGGAGATGGTCGACGCGATGCTCTTTATCCGCGCGCATGCCCGCGACAAGCTCAATTGCTTCAACGTCGGCGCCGACGACGAAGGCGCGAGCGTGCGTTTCATCGCCGAGCAGGTCGTGCGCCGCATCGCGCCGCAGGCCCGGATCAGCTTCGGCGCGGGCGCGGCCGGCTGGCCAGGCGATGTGCCCCGATTCAGCTATTCGATCGCGAAGCTGGCGCGCCTCGGCTGGCGGCCCAGGCAGACCTCGGCGCAGGCGGTCAGCCGGGCGGTCGACGAGATCGCCGTCCAGGAGGGCGCCGCGTGAAGCAGGTCGTGATCCTCGCCGGCGGCAAGGGCACGCGCTTGCGCGAGCGCCTCGGCGGGCTGCCGAAGCCACTGGTCGACCTGTGCGGCGTGCCGCTCCTCGAGCGCCAGCTCGCGCTCGCCCAAAGGCATGGGTTCGGCGAGGCGCTGATCCTCGTCAACCACGCCGCCGAGCGGATCGTCGAGTACTGCGCCGCGCGCCGCAACGCGGAGCTCGAGGTGAGCTGCCTCGATGACGGCGTGCCGCGCGGCACGGCGGGCGCAACGCTCGCGGCGTTCGAGAGGCTGGCGAGCGAATTCCTCGTCATGTACGGCGACACCATGCTCGAGGTCGACCTGGCGCGCTTTCATTCCTACCACGCCGAAGTTCCCGCAGCGGCAGCGACGCTCTACCTGCACCCGAACGACCACCCGCAAGACTCCGATCTCGTGGAGCTCGACGATCTCGGCCGCATCGTCGCGTTCCATCCCTATCCCCGCGACGCGTCGCCCGCCTACGCCAATCTGGTGAACGCCGGCCTGTACTGGGTGAGGCGAGAGGCGCTCGCGCCGTGGCGCGGCGAGCAGCGCGCGCTCGACTTCGGCAAGGACCTGTTTCCGGCAATGCTCGCTCGCGGGTCGACGCTGCGCGGATTCCGCGGCGCCGAGTACATCAAGGATATCGGCACGCCTTCACGGCTCGACAGCGTGCGCGCCGATTACCTCGCCGGCAAGATCGCGCGCGCGAGCCTCGAGCGCCGCCAGCCGATGGTGTTCATCGACCGCGACGGAACCATCGGGGCCGGCACCGAGGACTTCGAGCTGCTGCCTGGCGCGGCGCAAGCGATCCGGCGCTTGAACTCGGCGGGTTACCGCTGCTGCGTCCTCGCGCGCGAGCCCGGCAGGACGAACGACACGATGGAGACGCTGCTCGGCCGGGAAGGCGCCTTTGTCGAGCGCATCTACTCGCCCGCCGCGCAGGCGACGATCGAGCGCGCCGCACGCGAGTTCAATATGGCGCGTGAGCGCTCCTGGCTGGTGGGCGATGCCTCGCTCGATATCGAGACCGCGCGCCACGCCGGCCTGAAATCCGTCCTGGTGGAAACGGGCTGCGCCGGACTCGACTATCGCGCATGGGCGACGCCGGACGCGATCGTTCCGGATCTCGCCGCCGCCGTCTCTTTCATCCTCGAGCGGCAGCCGCGCCTATTTTCCGATTGCCGCGCGCTGGCCGAGCGCATCGGCGAGGCGGCCATCGTGCTGGTCGGCGGACAGGCGCGCAGCGGCAAGAGCACCTTCGCCAATCTCCTCGCCGACGCGATCCGCGCAAGCGGCAAGAGCGCGGTCGTGCTGTGCGCCGATCGCTGGCTCCGGAACGCGCACGAGCGCGGGCCCGGAGTATTCGGGCGCTTCGATATGCAGGCGCTGCAAGCGCTGCTCGAGGCGCTCGAGCCCCCCAGGCCGCGCGCTCGAGTCCTCAGCCTGCCCGGCTATCACAAGCTCAGGCGCGAGCGCATCGACGCGGTGGAAACCGTTTCCGTGTCGCCGTCGGACATCATCGTGGTGGAGGGCATTGTTGCGCTCGGGCTGCATCCCGCGGGCAGCACCGAAACGCACCGCTTCCATATCGAGATCGACGAGGCGGCGCGGCGGCAAAGGATGCTGGGCGAGTACGGCCTGCGCAGCATGAGCGCGGCCGAGGCGCTTAAGGTCTACCTCGCGCGGCGGCAGGATGAATTTCCCCTGATCGAGGCGCTGGCCGCGGGCGCGCGCCGGCTTTCGCTCGCATGATCATCAGCCGTACCCCCTTGCGCATGAGCTTCGCGGGCGGCGGCAGCGACCTGCCCGACTTCTACCGGCGCCACGGCGGCGCGGTGGTCAGCACGGCGATCGACAAGTACATCTACGTCAACATCAACCCGAAGTTCGACAACGGCATCCGCGTCGCCTACTCCAAGACCGAGGAAGTGACGAGCGTCGAGCAGATCGAGCACCCGATCGTGCGCGCCGCGCTCAAGCATCTGGAGATCGACGGCGGCGTCGAGATCACCACCATCGCCGACATCCCTTCGCGCGGCACCGGCCTCGGCTCGTCGAGCTCGTTCACCGTCGGCCTGCTGCACGGGCTGAACGCGTTCAAGGGGCGCTACGTCTCGAACGCCCAGCTCGGCGGCGACGGCTGTCACGTCGAGATCGACCTCTGCGGCGCGCCGATCGGCAAGCAGGACCACTATGCGGCGGCGTTCGGTGGTCTCAACGTCATCGAGTTCAAGCCCGACGATTCGGTGATCGTCTCGCCGGTGATCTGCCAGCGCGCGACGCTGCGCGAGCTGCAGGCGAGCCTGGTGGTGCTCTATACGGGCATCGTGCGCAGCGCCGCGACGGTCTTGCAGCGGCAGTCAGCCGAGATCGCCTGCAGCGAGAGCAAGCGCCGCGCGCTGATCCGCATGGTCGAGCTCGCCTACTGCCTGCGCGACGAGCTGCAGAAGGACAACCTCGCTGCCTTCGGCGAGATCCTGCACGAGAATTGGATGCTCAAGAAGAGCATCGCCTCGTGCGTCAGCAGCAGCGACATCGATGGCTGGTACGATGCCGCGTGCCGCGCCGGCGCTATCGGCGGCAAGATTCTGGGCGCAGGCGCCGGCGGATTTCTGCTGTTTTATGCTCCCCCGGAGCGGCACGCCAGGATCAAGGCAGCGCTGCCCATGCTGCGCCCGATCAGCGTGGCGTTCGAACCCCTCGGAAGCCGAATCATCTTCTATCACTGAGACCTCTATGCGCATCGACGAGCCCTTCCTCAACCCGTACGCCGGAACCGCGCAGGCTTACCTCTCCAGGCTGAGCGCGCTGGTCGAATCATTCGATCGCGCGCAGGTCGACCGCGCGGTCAAGGTCATCGCCGACACCTGGCGCGCCGGCCGCCAGATCATCACCCTCGGCAACGGCGGCAGCTCCATGACGGCGCTGCATTTCATCAACGACTGGAACAAGAGCGTGTTCATGGCCACCGGAAAGCCGTTTCGCGGCCGCAGCCTGGTCGACAATCTCGGCCTGGTGATGGCGTACGGCAACGACGTTTCCTTTCAGGACATCTTCGCCGAGCAGCTCAAGAATCTGCTCGAAGCCGGTGACCTGCTGATCGCGCTTTCGGGAAGCGGTAATTCCGAGAACGTGATCCGCGCGGTGCGCTATGCCAATGACCACGGGGCGACGACCCTCGGGCTGTGCGGCTATAGCGGCGGCAGACTGAAGGAAATCGCTCAGCATGTAGTCTGGGTGAATGTCCACGACATGCAGCTGGCCGAAGACATGCATGCCATCTTCGGCCACATCGTCATGCAGCGGCTATGCGCATCGGGCGCGCAGCCGTGATGGTTGTGGGACCGATCCTGTACATGGCCGCCGCCCGATGAGCTTCGTCGATTGCGGTCGCCTCTATGTCGGCCAGCTGCGCTACATCCAGGCGTTTTGCGAGCCGGCCGACAGCCGCAACCCGGACGCGGTCGTCGGCGCATTCCTTCCGCTCGGTGAGCGCCTCGCCTGTCTGCTGCACGGCGCGCTCTTCCGGCGGCAGCTGCGCGCGGATCCCTTCTACCATTACCTCGTCGCGCGCACGCGCCATTTCGACCAGCTCTTCCTTGACGCGGTGCGCGACTCGGTCGCCTGCATCGTCAACATCGGATGCGGAACTGACACGCGCGCGTACCGCTTCGCGCACCTGCTCGAGGCCAAGGGCATCACGGTGCTGGAGTGCGACCGGCCGCAGGCGATCCGCGCCAAGCGCGAGCTCGCGACGCGGCGCTGGCCCGCCCGGCACGTGCGGTACGTGCCGCTCGAGCTCAACGACGACGCCGCCTGGAGCAGCTTCGCCCGCGCGCTCGACGACGCCGCGCCCGGACGCGCGTTCGTCATGATGGAGGGCGTAAGCCCCTACATCCACAAGCCGCAATTCGAAGCGTTTTTGCGCCTGCTCGCCGCCGGGCTTCGCCCCGCCAGCGTGCTCGCCTACGACTTCAAGATCGCCGGTTTGGCGGACGATTTCGGCCGCTCGGCAGCCGTGCGGCAGCCGTTCCGGCTCCCCGGCGAGCGCGACGCCGTCGACGCCTATCACCATGCGCTGGGATTCAGGCTGCAGCGCCTCGAGGCGAGCACGTCCCTTACGCGGCGGCTGCTGCCGCGCGCGCCCCGGCTCTTCGAACAGGACTGCATCGCATGTCTTACGTGCTGATTTCGCCTTGCCGCGACGAGGCGACGTACATGCGCGAGACGCTGGACAGCGTGATCGCGCAGTCGCTGCGCCCCGCCAAGTGGGTAATCGTCGACGACGGCTCGTGGAAGCGATGGCGCTGCGCCGCCCGGTGCTCGCGACCTGCGTCGCCGGCATCCCGGCGCTCGTGCAGCACGGCGAGAACGGCTGGCTGTGCGCGCCCGGCTGCCGAGCTGCAGGCGAGGGGCGAAGTCGGCCACGCCGGCGTGATCGAGCGCCACTCGGTGGATGCCTCGGCCGCAAGGCTCGCGGGTCTTTTCGCCGCATGATCCTCGAGGGCGTTCTTTATCTGCTGTGTGCCGGCCTTTCCGTGCCGGTGCTGTTGCTTGCCATCCAGGTGGCGATGGCGCTGCCGCAGCATCGTCCGCGCGACATGCCCGGCGGCCGGCGGCCGCGAACGGCGGTGCTGGTGCCGGCGCACGACGAGGCCGCGGGCATCGCCGACACCCTGCGCTCGATCGCGCCGCAGCTCGCGCCCGGCGACCAGCTTCTCGTGGTGGCGGACAACTGCAGCGACGACACCGCGGCGATCGCCGCCGCGGCCGGCGCCGAGGTGATCGAGCGCCGCGAGCGCGAGTTGCGCGGCAAGGGGTACGCCCTCGCGTTGGGGGTACGCTACTTGCAAAAAAACCGGGGTCAGAGCCCGATTTCTGACCCGGAAGTGCTGATCGTCATCGACGCCGACTGCCGCGTCTCGCTGGGTACGATCGAGCGCCTCGCGCGCGCCGCGGCGGCGACCGGCCGGCCGGTGCAGGCGTTGTACGAGATGCATGCTCGGCCAGGCGGCGGCCTGGGCGAGTTCGCTTGGCTCGTGAAGAACCATGTGCGGCCGCTCGGCTATATGCGCCTCGGGCTTCCGTGCCAGCTCATGGGAACCGGCATGGCCTTTCCGTGGAGGATCGTCGAGGCCGACATGCTCGCCAGCGGGCATCTGGCCGAGGACATGGCTCTGGGGCTCGAGCTCGCGCGCCGAGGCGCGCCGCCGCTCTTCTACCCGGAGGCGCGCGTCACCAGTTTCTTTCCGGAGAGCGCCGGTGCGGCCGCGCAGCAGCGCACGCGCTGGGAGCACGGCCATCTCGCGCTGATCCTGCGCGCGCCGCGCCTCGCCGCTCAGGTGCTCGCGCGCGGTGACGTCAGGCTCCTCGCGTTCGCGCTCGACCTGTGCGTGCCGCCGCTCGCGCTTGTTTTCCTTCTGGCGGCAGGCCTGCTCGCGCTGAGCTGGCTATTTTTGCTGCACCTGACGATATTGGGTGCGACAGTGCTGCTCGCCTGGGTCGGCTACGGCCGCAAGGTGGTGCCGCTCGCGAGCCTAGCCTGCGCGCCGCTCTACGCTGCGGCAAAGCTGCCGCTCTACGCGCGTTTTCTGGTCAGGCGGCAGGTGGAGTGGGTGCGCACCCGGCGCGGCGCCTGAGCGCTCACCACCACGCCGGGTTCTGCTCGATGAAGGTCTGCAGCGCCTCGTACTTGGGCGCGGCTGCGCGCGGCTGCTCCAGGTACTCGAGCGCGCCCAAGCGGCCCGATAGCTGGAGATAGGTCTTACAGAGCCCCCATGCACGCATCCCGCCTCGTGATAGGCCTCGAAGCTGCGGTAGAGCCTCGGGTCGGCGCATGCTTTGCGGCGACTCTGCCACCTTGCCGAACATCTCGCTCGAGCCGGCGAAGTAGAAGCGGCACCCAGGCGCGCAGTCCTTGATCGCCGAGAGCACGTAATGCGTGCCGTTGATGTTGGTGTTGAGAGTCGAGAACTCGTCCTCGAACGAGTAGGCGACGAAGCTTTGCGCCGCGAGGTGATAGCACTCATGCGGCTTCACCTCGCGCAAGACGCGATGAATGCTCGCGAAGCTCTCCAGCGAGCCGGCGTGCAGATGCAGCCGCCCGCGGAACGGCAGCAGGCGCCAGAGCCTGCGCTCGGGATCTTCCATCGCCACCCGCCGCACGATGACGTGCACTTCGTAGCCCTTCGCGAGCAGCAGCTCGGCGAGGTAAGACCCGTCTTGGCCTGTGATGCCGGTGATCAGAGCTCGCTCAGGCCTGGCCTGACAGGCTCGCGCCCAGATCCACGGAGGTTCGCATCGACTAGGACCTCGACGACCTGCGCAACACTAGCCCTTAAGAGTCCTTTTTCGCCCACCGCCGGCAGCGTATACCTCGTCCGTGAGCCGGGCGTGCCTGCTGTTCTACGTATCATTCGTTGTGCTATTCGACGGCGCGAGGTCGAATTTCATGAAGATCGCGCCCAGGTCGAAGCAAGAGACCAAGGTATGAAATTCTCGCAACGCGAGCTGGGCGGGCTGGCCGCGGCCTTCATCGAGCGCTGCAGCGCGCGCACCGCGCGCGTCGGGGTGATCGGCCTCGGCTATGTCGGGCTGCCGCTTGCGCTGCGCTTCTCCCAGGCCGGATTCCGCGTCATCGGCTTCGACATCGACGAGGCCAAGGCCGCCGCGCTGAACGCGGGCAAAAGTTACTTCATGCACATTCCGGATTCCGCCGTCGCCAGCGCGCGCGGCCGCGGCCTCGAGGCGACGAGCGCGGTTTCCCGCGCGGCCGAAGCCGATGCGCTGCTGATCTGCGTGCCGACGCCGCTGAGCGCTTCACGCGAGCCCGATCTCTCCTTCGTCATCCGTACCGTCGAATCGATCCTGCCGCATTTGCGCGCCGGGCAGCTGGTCTCGCTGGAAAGCACCACCTACCCGGGCACCACCGAAGAAGAGCTCAAGCCGCGCATCGAGAGCCGCGGGCTCAAGGTGGGCGAGGACATCTTCCTGTGCTTTTCCCCCGAGCGCGAGGACCCGGGTAATCCGCATTTCACGACGCGCACCATCCCCAAGATCTGCGGCGGCGCCACGCCTGCCTGCCTCGCCGCCGGCACGGCGCTCTACAGCCAGGCGGTGGACGAGGTCGTGCCGGTGAGCTCGCTGCGTGCCGCCGAGATGACCAAGCTGCTGGAGAACATCCACCGCGCCGTCAACATCGGCCTGGTGAACGAAATGAAGATCATCGCCGACCGCATGCAGATCGACATCCTGGAAGTGATCCGCGCGGCGGCGACCAAGCCGTTCGGCTTCGTGCCCTACTACCCCGGGCCGGGTCTCGGCGGCCACTGCATCCCGATCGACCCTTTCTACCTGACCTGGAAGGCGCGGCAGTACGGGCTGCACACCCGCTTCATCGAGCTGGCGGGCGAGATCAACAGCGCGATGCCGCACTGGGTGATCGGCAAAGTGGTCGATGCGTTGAACGACCGGAAGAAAGCGCTGAACGGAGCCGCGGCGCTCGTGCTCGGCATCGCCTACAAGAAGAACGTCGACGACATGCGCGAGTCCCCGGCCGTCGAGCTGATGTCGCTGCTTACCGCCCGGGGCGCGCACGTGGACTACTCCGACCCGCATGTTCCGGTGTTCCCCCGGATGCGCAACTACCGCTTCGAGCGTGCGAGCGTGCCGCTGACGCGCGAGGCCCTGGCGCGATACGACGTGGTCCTGATCGCCACCGACCACGACGCGTTCGACTACCCGCTGATCCGCCGGCACGCGCGGCTCATCGTCGACACGCGCGGCGTCTACCGCGAGCCGGCGTCGAACATCGTCAGGGCGTGAATGAACGCCCTTCGGATCGGGGTGCCGCCGGCTGCAGCCGGCATGCCGCCTCGGCCGGAGCGGATTGATCTTCCTATCGCGCCGTGACGCGCGCGAACGTCGCACGAGTCGGAGGTGTGCCGTGTGCGGCATCTCCGGCGCGACAGGCTACGCGGGCGACGACGTCGTTGAATCGGTGAGGCGCGCGCACGACGCGATGCTCCACCGGGGTCCCGATGGTGAAGGACGAACCGTCTTTGAGCATCGGCGTGGTAGTCATGGCGCGAAACGAGTGAGAGCGCCTGCGCAGGTGCCTGCAATCGCTGGGCCCGGCAGGTCGTTTACGTCGATTCGCGCTCGACACCGACGGCGCGGTCGAGCTGGCGCGCTCGATGGGATAGCGCCGCGACCCGCGCCCTAGTTCAGCCGTGTGCCGGAAATGACGTGCGCTGTACTACGCTGTGCGCAAGCGGGTCGCGCCGGCCGCCGCGCGAGCGGCTTCGTACGCCTGCCGATACGCCTCGCCCATCAGGATCAGCACCGGCCCGCCGCTCAGCCGCGGCAGCCGCTCGAGCGTCGCGTACACGACGCTTGCCGCGTCGAGCGATGCGTTCTCGACGATCGCGACCGGGGCCGAGAGTGGCTTGCCGGCGGCGATCAGTGCCGCCGCGGTCGCGGGCCCCTCGCCTGCGCCCATGTAGATCGCGGCAGTGTCGGCGGCGACGACCGCCTTTGCCCAGCTGCTCTCCCGCTCGCCCACCCCGACGCGGTAGAGGCGCGCGGCGTCGGCGAGGCGCTTGTTGATGAAGCGCTACGCCGCCGAATGCCTCCCGCAGCGTTTTCCAACGGGAACTTTCTCGGCGCGCGCGGCCAAGGCGAGCGTCTCCGGATGGATCAACGCATCGTGAAACACGATGTCGGCCTCGCCGAGCAACCGGGCCGCGCGCACCGTGAGGAGGTCAGGCGCGCCCGGGGCGGCGCCGACGAGGTAAACGATACCTGCCTCAGCAGTATTCACGCTGTACGGCGACGGAAGAGCGGGTCCGGCCGCGCCACCGAAGCCTGGTAGGCCTCGCTGAAGTCCTCGAACGAGGCGAGCGCCTCGTGCAGATCCTCGCCCTCGCGCAGCTCGAAGGCGTCGCCACGGCGCTTCGCTCCGTGCTCGTAATAGCCGCTCCCGAGCACCTCTGTTGCTTCGCCCTCGAGCGCCTCTTCGACGATCAGCCGCGCGGCCTGGCGCACCAGGCTGCTTCGATCCACCGCGCTCTTGCCTGCAAACATCGCCTTCAACTCGTTGCGTGTCCTCTCGGGCGCCGGTACTCTCGCCATCGGGATGCTCCTTCTTTCTGGTTGTTGATCCGAACGCCGCTAAACGTTCAGACCGAAGGATGCATCCCACCCCG
>DASQAW010000075.1:0-2768 GCA_035635495.1 Burkholderiales bacterium | reverse complement strand
CGCTCGATCGCCTGAACCGCGAGGTGCAGCGCGCGATGAAGGAGCCGGTGGTGCTCGAGCGCTTCAAGGCGCTGGCGGTGAACCTCGCGGAGCCGATGACGCCAGAGCAGTTCGGTGCGTATGTGCGGACGCAATACGCGCGCTACGGCAAGCTGCTTCCGGAACTGAACATTGGACAGTAGGCTCGCCACCGGGGCCGAAGCCCTGCTGCGTATCCTGCGCTCGATGGGCGTCGAGCGCATCTTCGCGTCGCCCGGATCGGATTGGGCGCCGCTCTGGGAGGCGCTCGCCAAGCCGTATCAGCCGGGCGAAGTCCCCGAATACATCTCCTCGCGCCACGAAGAGACCGCGGTCGGCATGGCGACCGGCTATGCCAAGGCCACGGGCAAGCTGCCGGCGGTCGTTCTGCACACCACCGTCGGCGCGCTGCACGCGACGATGGGCCTGCGAGCGGCGCTGCATGAGCGCATCCCGATGGTGGTGATGGCCGGCGAATCCGTCTCGTTCGCCGAGGCGCCCGCCCCGCCGGCAGGCCGGCAGTGGCTGCGCGTGCTGACCGACATGGGCGGTCCCGCGCGCCTGGTCCAGGACACGGTGAAGTGGAGCTTCGGCCTCAACGCGGCGAACATCCTGCCGCACACGATCCAGCGCGCCTGCCAGCTCGCGATGGGCGCGCCGAAGGGACCGGTGTTCGTCTCGGTGCCCACCGAGATGCTGATGGAATCGATGAGCGCCGAGCCGCCGCCGGTCGCGGCGCTGCCCGGCGCGCCGGTGGCGAACGAGGAAGCGATCGCCGACGTCGCTGCTGCGCTGAGCGCCGCCAGGCGGCCGGTCATAGTCACGGAGGAGCTCGGGCGCAACCTCGGCGCGGTCGACGAGCTCGTGCGCCTCGCCGAGGCGCTCGGCGCGCCGGTGCTCGACGGCTGGCACGGCGACTACGTCAACTTTCCCCGCCAGCATCCGCTCTATGCCGGCGTGGCCGTCGAGCCGGTCCATGATCTCCTGAAAGGCGCGGACTTCATCCTGCTCGCCGAAGCAGTGGCCGGCTGGCATCCGCCTTCGGCGCTGCGCGGTACCAGGGTCGCCGCGATCGGCGAGGATCCGCTGCATTCGCACCTGCCGTTCTGGGGTTTCCGCGCCGATTACGTGCTGCCGGGAGATCCCGAGCTGACGCTGCGCCAGTTGGCGAACGCAGTTGCCGACCCCGAGGAAACGCTCGAGCAGTCGGCGGAGCGCGTGAAGTCGCGCTGGCAGCTCTGGCTCGCGAAGCACGATTGGCCGCAACGCCGCTCGGAGCTGCGGAAGAAGGCACGCGCGTCGGCCGACGGCGCGACCATCACCGCCGCCTGGGCCGCGCACGAGCTGAACGAAGTGCTGACGGCCGATGCGATCGTGGTGAACGAGACCATCTCGCATCGCGGCGACCTCTGCCGGCTCCTGGACAAGCTGAAGCCCGGCGCGTTCTACGAAGCGAGCTATGGCGGGCTCGGCATGGGCCTCGGCACGGCGCTCGGCGTGAAGAACGCGCATCCGGCGCGGCCGGTGGTGCTGACGATCGGCGACGGCTCGTTCTACTACAACCCGGTGGTCGCCGCCTTCGGCGCCTGCCAGGAGCACAACCTGCCGCTCCTCATAGTGCTCTTCGACAACGCGGGTTACTTCTCACAGAAGAACGACGTCGTGCGCGAATACCCCGAGGGCTGGGCGGTGCGCACCAACAAGTTCATCGGCACTTCGATCACGCCAATGCCCGACTATCCGATGCTCGCGCGCGCCTTCGGCGGCTACGGCGAGAAGGTCGAGCGGCCGCGCGACGTGCGCGCGGCGCTAACCCGGGGCCTCGAAGCGCTCGCCAAGGGGCAGCTCGCGCTCGTTCACCTGGTGCTCGAGCCGGTCAACCGGCAGTAATCAGGCGACATCCCCGGGCTCCGGCGGGCGCTTCACTCCGCGGAACATGGCGGCCACAAGGTTTTCGCCCTGGCGGATGCTCGTATAGACGACACCCGTGACGTGCACAGCGGCGAGGACGATCAAGCCGTCGCCGAGCAGGTGATGGGCGTCCTGGACCCACGCCACGCCCCAGAAGCGATCGGTGATCGAGAGCCAGCCGCTCAGCGACGCGAGCACCGCGGTACCGAGGAGCGCGACGATCATCCATCCGCCGAGCGGGTTGTGCCCGATGTAGCGAGGCTCAAGGCGGCGCAGCACCGCGTTCGCGTAGCCGAGGGTCCGCGATGGCCCTGCGACGAACTGCGAGAAGCGTGCGTAGCGCGGTCCGATCCATCCCCAGGCGACGCGCAGCGCAATGACGGCGAGGACCGCGTAGCCGGACCATTCGTGGAGTCGTTCCGTGGACTCGAGCCGCCATTGGCCGGTGAGCCACGCGGTGACGACGCCCGCTGCCAGCGTCCAGTGCGCGACGCGAACGAATCGGTCCCACACTTTCACCCGGCGTTCAGCCCTTGTGGTCCTTCGCGCCGGTGGGAACCGGCGCCAGGGTGCGCGGATGGAAATACGCTTCCACCCGCTCGCCCTTCTCGTTGAGCGCGTACACCTCGTAGCCGCCGCCGTCCTCCTTGATGCGGCGCACCTGCCAGCCTTTCTCTTTGAGCTGGGCGGTCAGCTTCTCCTCCGGCTGCCATGCCTCGCGGGGGCCGGAGTCGCACGTGGCGAGGCCGGTGGCGCGCGCCGGAAGCGCAGCGAGGGCGAGCAACGCAACGGCGCCCGAAGCGATGATCGTTCGGTCAAATCTCATGAGATCTCCTGTC
>DASQAW010000074.1:0-5069 GCA_035635495.1 Burkholderiales bacterium | reverse complement strand
CTTGCGCGCGACTATGCCTTCCCGGCCGAGACGGTGGTGCGCGCGGGCGCGCACTTCGCCGTGCTCGACTTCAACAACGTGCTCGAGACCAACGGCGATCTCCTGCCGATGGCCGAGCAGGTGCGGCGGGGCATCGCCTGGATCTTCCACAATGTAAAAACCCAGAGAGGGATCTATGTCTGCGGCACCTCCTCAGGCGCGCATCTCTCCGGCGTCGCGGCGACCACCGACTGGACGAAGTACGGCCTGCCCGCCGCGCCGGTGAAGGGGTATACGCTCTGCAGCGGCATGTACGACCTGCGCGCCCCGCGGCTCTCCAAGCGCTCGAGCTACGTGAAGTTCACCGACGAAGTCGAGGACGCGCTCTCGCCGCAGCGGCACATCGCGCGGGTCAACGCGCCGATCGTGCTCGTCTACGGCTCGCTCGAGACGCCCGAGTTCCAGCGCCAGTCGCGCGACTTCGCCGACGCGCTGACGCGCGCCGGCAAGGCGTGCGAGGTGATCCGCGCCGAGGGCTACAACCACTTCGAGATCACCGAGACGCTCGGCAACCCCTACGGCCCGCTCGGCCGCGCGGTGCTCGCGCAGATGAAGCTCAATTCGGGGTCAGGGTCGTAATTATTCGGAGGTACGCCGATGCACTGGATCACGGTATTCGTTGCCATGCTGGTCTCCAGCATTGCTGCCGCGCAGCCCTATCCGTCGAAGCCGATCCGCTTCGTCGTCGGCTTCCCGCCCGGAGGCTCGGCCGACCCGACCGCGCGCATCGTCGGCGCCGCGCTCAGCGAGCAGCTCGGCCAGCCGGTGGTGGTCGAGAACCGGCCCGGCGGCGACAGCGCGATCGGCGCCGAATACGTGAGCCGGCAGGCGCCCGACGGCTACACGCTCTTCTTCGGCTCGAACAGCTCCATGACCGCGGCCGTGGCGCTGAAGAAGCAGCCGCTCTACGACCCGCTCAAGGACTTCACGCCGATCGGGCTCGTCGGGCGCGCCACCTTCTTCTTCAACGTCCATCCGTCGGTGCCGGCGAAGACGCTGCAGGAATTCATCGCCCACGCGCGCGCCAACCCGGGCAAGCTCAACTACGGCACCGGCAATCCGCTGTCGATCCTCTCCAACGTGCAGCTCATGAACGCCGCCGGCATAGACATGGTGCACGTGCCCTACAAAGGCGAAGGCCCGCTGACGCCGGACCTGCTCGCGGGGCGGGTCGAGTCGGCGATCCTCAGCAACCCCGCCGGCATCCAGCTGGCGAAGGACGGACGCCTGCGCGCGCTCGCCGTGCTGGCCGATCAGCGGAGCCCGCTGCTGCCCGACGTGCCGACGTTCGCCGAGGCCGGCCTGCCGCAGATCACCGTGCGCCAGTGGGCCGGCGTCTACGGTCCGCCGAAAATGCCGCGCGAGATCGTCGAGCGGCTGAACAAGGAAGTGACCGCGGCGGTCAGGCGGCCGGACGTCGTCGAGAAGCTGCAGAGCTACGGCTACACCGCCGAAGCGTCGACTCCCGAGCGGCTGCTCGAGATCAATCGCGAAGATCTGGCGCTGTGGCGGAAGCTCGTGCGCGAGGCCAGCCTTCCGCTCGAGTAACGGCGTAGTCGGCCGGCGCGTCTTCCAGCACCGAGCTGAACGGGCTGCGCACCGCGAGCACGCCGAACACCGAGCCTTCGGGCAGCTCGTCGCTCAGCAGGATGAGGCAGTCCTGCATCAGCGCCGCCGCCACCACTGTGCAGTCCCACCACGCGAGGTGGTAGCGCCGCTCGATCTCGCGCGCGCGGCGCATCAGAGCTTCGTCGGCCGGCTGCGGCGACCAGGCGAGGTAGCGCGTGACCTCGTCCCAGGCCAGGTCCTCGGGCACGCATGGGCTGAGCTTGCGCGTCGCCGCGACATAGAACTCGTCGAGCACCTGGACGCTGGTGCGTCCCGAGCGCTGCTGCCAGAGCCGCTCGAGCCACTCCGCGGCGCGCGCCTGCTTCAGCGGATCGCGCAAATCGCGGGCATGCAGCAGGACGCTAGCGTCGACGAAGCAGCGAACGGTCATGGAGCTCCTCCCGCCTGGGATAGGGTTGCGGCGCGCCTTCGAACGCGAACGGCCGCCGGGCGCGCCACGCGCGATGCGCCGCCTCGTACGCGTCTTCGTGCCGCAGCTCGCGCTCGAGCAGCACGTTGATCAGGCCCGACAGGGTGAGGTTGCGCTCGGCCGCGCGCACGCGCGCCTTGGCGAACGTCTCCTCGTCGAGCGTCACGGTAAGGCTCCTCATGCTGCGCGGAGCCAGAGTCGCAGGCTTGGCCATCAGATGCAGGGGTTCCGCATAATTTATCCGCGCGCGCCCGTTCCCGCACCAACAATCGCTTATCCGCGCTTCCAGTGTTGGCGCGCACTTAGCGCAGCGGCCGCGGAATAAAAAAAGCCCGGAGCCGCTTGTGGCGGGTCCGGGCTCGCATGCCCAGGAGAGGAGGTCAGGCAGGCTTGGCGATCAAAGCTACGCCGCTGTCTTGAAAGTGTCTGTGCCGTATTCCGCGGGAGGTCGCGGGCGCCGACGACTGGTCAGCGTCCGTGGATCAACGGGCTGTGGACAAGATAATTACGACCCTGACCCCGAATTAGCTGACCTCGATCGGCACGAAGAGGCTCGCCTCGCCGCGCTTCACCAGCACCGCGACGGTGCCCTTCGCCTTGTCGGCGGCGCGGCGCAGGTCGTCGACCGACGTCACCGGCGTGCCGTTCACCATGGTGATCAGGTCGCCGGGGCGGATGCCGGCGCGAGCCGCGGGGCCGCTCGCCTGCTCCACGAGCACGCCCTGCTGGCCGGCGAGCTGCTTGCGCTCCTCCGGGGTGAGCGGCCGCACGGCGAGGCCGAGCTTGCCGCCGCGCTCGCCCTGCTGAGGCTCGGCCTTCGCGACCGTGTCGGGCTTGAGCTCGCCCACGGTGACCGCGACCGTCTCGCGCTTGCCGTTGCGCAGCACCTCGAGCGTCGCCTTCGTGCCGGGCTTGGTGCTCGCCACCAGCGGCGGCAGCTCGTTCGAGCCCTGCAGCGGCTTGCCGTTGTACGACAGGATCACGTCGCCGGGCTTGAGACCTGCCTTCGCCGCCGGGCCGCCGGGCTCGACCTGCGAGACCAGCGCGCCCTGCGGCCGCTCGAGGCCGAACGACTGCGCGAGCTGCGCGTTCATCTCCTGGATGCCGACGCCGATGCGGCCGCGCTCGACCTTGCCGTGCTGCAGGAGCTGGTCCTTCACGTTGGCCGCGACGTCGATCGGGATGGCGAAGGCGAGTCCCATGTAGCCGCCGGTGCGCGAGTAGATCTGCGAGTTGATGCCGATCACCTCGCCGCGCGCGGAGATCAGCGGTCCGCCCGAGTTGCCGGGGTTCACCGCCGCGTCGGTCTGGATGAAGGGCACGTAGCTGCCCTCGGGCAGCGAGCGCGAGGTGCCGCTGACGATGCCCGCGGTCACCGTGTTCTCGAAGCCGAACGGCGAGCCGATGGCGAGCACCCAGTCGCCCACGCGCACCTTCGACGGATCGCCGAGCTTCAGCGCCGGCAGCCCGGTCGCGTCGATCTTCACCACCGCGACGTCGGTCAGGTGGTCGACGCCGGCGACCTTGCCCTTGAACTCGCGCTTGTCGGTGAGCTTGACCCGCACCTCGTCGGCGCCTTCGACCACGTGCGCGTTGGTGAGGACCACGCCGTTCGGATCGATGATGAAGCCCGAGCCCATGCCCTGCATCGGCACGTTCGGCGCCGGCTGCTGGAAGCGGCGGAAGAACTCGCCGAGCGGATTGTCTTCGTCGCCGCCGGAGTCACCACCAAACGGAAGCTGCATCTGCTGCTGCGGGCGGCGCACGGTCGACGTGATGTTCACGACCGCGGCCTTGTTCGCCTCGACGATCGAGGCGAAGTCGGGCAAGACCTGCCCCGGCACGCCGGAGGGCTGCTGCGCGGTAGCGCCCGCCGCCGCCGATTGCGCCGGCTGCGGGGTGGCCTGCGGCGCGCCGGTGGCCTGCACGGGCTCGTTCTTCGAGCACGCGGCCGCGAGCAGGCTGGCCGAAAGCAATGCGATGAGAATGGACTGACGAGGCATCTTGTGATCTCCAGGGTTTCGCTCTCGACCACATGAGGGCGCAACGTTCGCCGATCAAGCGCAAGATCCCGTCAAATAGCAACAAGACGTAACGGCTGAAAAAAAGGATGAGCCGACCCGGAAAAAAAAGAAGCCGCCCGAAGGCGGCCTCTTAGGGGTTGAGCCAAACCCAAGGGAGGGAGGGTGAATGGCTCAGGGGAAGCACATTGTGCACAGACGGCGGCCGCGTGTCATGTCGCCCGGCTTGCGGTTTCGCTGTAGTGAATTCGCTACGATTACGTTTGAAACATTCGACAGGAGGATCCCCACATGAGCACCGTTCCAAACCACGCGCTTCGTCAGCTTCGCGCCGGCAAACTCGCCATCGGCCTCGGGCTGCGCCAGGCGCGCACCGTCGACATCGCGCAGATAGCAAAAACATGCGGATACGACTGGCTCTTCATCGACTGCGAGCACAACTCGATGGAAGTGGATACGGCAGCGCAGATTGCCGCCGCCTCGCTCGCCGTCGGCGTCACGCCGGTGGCGCGTGTCGCCGGGCTGGAACACTGGCACGCCTCGCGCCTCCTGGACAACGGCGCCCAGGGCATCGTGGTGCCGCATGTGGATAACGCGGACGAAGCGCGCCGCGTGGCCAACGCCTGCCGCTACCCGCCGGTCGGCAAGCGCTCGATGGGCGGCGGCCTGCAGCAGCTCGGCTTCGCGTCCATCCCCGTCGGCGAGGCCGCGCGCATCGTCAACGAGGAGACGCTCGTCGTGGTGATGATCGAATCGCCGCAGGGCGTCGCGCAGTGCGAGGAGATCGCCGCGGTGAAGGGCGTCGACGCGCTCCTCATCGGCACCAACGACCTCTGCTTCGAGATGGGCATCCCGGGCCAGTTCAACGACCCGCGCGTCGCCGAGGCCTACAGGAAGGTGATCGCGGCCTGCCGCAAGCACGGCAAGTTCCCGGGCATGGGCGGCATGTACACGCCGGAGCTGCTCGAGCG
>DASQAW010000073.1:0-21952 GCA_035635495.1 Burkholderiales bacterium | reverse complement strand
ACTTCATCTTCCAAGTCGGCGATACGTACTACGCCAGCCGCAAGACCGAGCCCGATGCTCCGCTCTACAAGGTTACGCTGGCGCGCTAAACGCAGCGTGATGCGGGATTGATCCGCCAGACGGGTTAGCCCGGAGACCCGTAGCCATTTCGTAGCTTCGCCAGCCTTCAAAGTATCCTCATGAAACTTTCTTGGGCTGCGCGGCACGATGGCGGGCGCCGCAGGTTGTTGATTTAACGAGCAGCAGTTTTCATCTTTGCGCCTACGAACCAGGGGGTCATGGGTTCAAATCCTGCCGGGCGCGCCAAAATTCTCTGCAGGCGTCAAGCGGTTGGAGATCACCTCTCCAGCCGCTTTTTCTTTTACCCCCGCCGATGCGAGACTTTTGCGGGACGGGCACCGAGCGCCCAAAAGCATGCTTTCCCAGCGCGGGAAAGGCATGCTTATTTCGCCCAACTAAATTCGAATCCGAAGTGGGGGAGGGACTTTCGAGACCGGGTGGAGTGGATCTCGCGTTCTCCCAGACAAAAAAATTTTCGCGAAAATTTTCGCGATGAGGAGGACCGGCGGATAGCGACCCGAAGCGGACGTTTGCTTGACGCCTGCTTGCCTCCCCGTGCTTTCACCACTAATCCGGCCCGTCCCGCCATTGGCGTTCAGGCGTAAACGCTAGGCACAAACACAAACCCCGCCGAAGCGGGGTCCGTGAGGAGAAATGGTGTCACACACCATTTTCCTGGTTGCACTTTGCGCTACGGGCAACCCTGTGCCGCCCGGATCTGATTCGCGCTCTCGATCAGGAGATTTGCCTGGCCAGCCGTCAGCTTCTTGCCGGACTGGGCCCGCGCTTCGTTGATGAAGGCGTTCAGCGAGTGACAGGCGCTCGATGCGTTGCCCTGCTTCAGCGCGTCGATCGCGTCCTGCAGCTTGGTGTTCAGACTGTTCGTAATCCCAAAGGGGTTATCGAAGCTCCCCACGAGGGAGATCAGATTCGAAAGCTGTGCGACTGGACCGTTCACTGTCACGGTGAAGCGGCCGGTAGCGGAGTTACCGGCAGCGTCGGTCGCCGTGCAATTCACGGTCGTCATGCCAATCGTAAAGGTAGCGCCCGACAGCGGGAAGCAGGACAAGCTCGGCGTAACCCCAGAATCGTCGGTCGCCGTCACCGTGTAGTTGACCATGGCGCCCGTCGGACTCGTCGCGCCCACCGCGAAACTTGCCGGCAGATTGAGCACTGGCGGAGTCGTGTCGGTCGGATTGGCAAGAACATACGTGCGGAATCCGAGATCAGCTCCCTCAACGGTAAAGGACGTATCAGTGACCGCCGTTCCGTATTGTGTAAATTGATGGCCACCACTGTAAGGATTCCCACCGAGGCCTAGCCAAATTATTCCATTCCCACCTATGCCGGCCGGGAAAAGCGCCGTCGAGCGGGCAGCGATTACGAAGGATTGTCCCGCAACAACATTTATTCCCAACCCAGACAGGTCAATGCTCACGGAAAACGGATCGGCACCAAGAGGAGGGGACCCGGACGCGTCAACACCCTTTGGAATTAGACTGCTGGCGACCGTAACACTACCCAAAACGCTAAGACTAGAGTCCAGGACTTCCACATAGATTCCAGAATCGAAGTCGGGTTGCCGCCAAATTGGGAGGTCAACTTGCGTGAGCTGTCCGGTAATGCCAGCGGTTATCGTCTGTCCCTCCCAGAGAATCGGATTACCTTCGCGCGTAAGGAAACTAAAGGTGAAGTTGAAAAAGGATGCCTGATTTGCCTGATCTAATACCTTTATTGTGACCGCAGACTTGCTTGCCTTCTCCTGCGCGATCGCCGAATTCACGGCGATCCCCGCGACCAGGAACGCCGGTGCAAGTAAAGCCAATAATGCAGCAGCTAGTTTTCTCATAATGTCCCCCCTCTTCGATACGTCGATTAACAACAACGGTTGAAACCAAAGAGAGACCGCTCAGACCTTCGTGACTTCAGCAGAAAGCCCTGAGAGAAGAAGCGTGGCTTACCGAAGGTGTCCCAAAGAGCGGATTGCCCCCGGCTACAATAGTCTGGCTTCCAGAATGTGCAGTCTGTGCGATGCCGCGCATAGGTAAGACACGCATTAGCGGGTAGTACGCAAGAGGGGCCGCATTCGTCGCAGTCCCCGGAGGACGGCATGGAGGTTTGCCATTGTGAAGTCACCGTGTGTGTCTAACTTCGCGTGCGGGACCTTTGCGGGATTCAGTTGTGCTCGGTTGTGCGTCGCTCTGCGTGGTGGCGCAACGGGCGCCCCCGGTCAGTTGAGAAAATCTCAGCTAGTTAGCGTTGCACATGCGAACTACGAACCAGGGGGTCGTGGGTTCAAATCCTGCCGGGCGCGCCAGACAAATCAACGGGCTGCAGCGATGCGGCCCGTTTCATTTGGGTAAGTCCTCAGGATACTGGCATTGACTGATCGGGCGCTCGCGGTTCTCAACGACGTCTTCGGCTATCCCGCGTTCCGCGGGCATCAGGCAGAGGTGATCGAGCATCTGGCCGGCGGCGGCGATGCGCTGGTGCTGATGCCGACGGGAAGCGGCAAGTCGCTGTGCTACCAGATTCCCGCGCTGCTGCGCGACGGCGTCGGCGTGGTGGTATCGCCGCTCATCGCGCTGATGCAGGACCAGGTCGCCGCGCTCGCTGAGCTCGGCGTGCGGGCGGCTTTTCTGAATTCCACGCTGAGCGGGTCGCAGGCGGCGGAGGTCGAGGGTCGCGTGCGGCGCGGCGAGCTCGATCTGCTGTATGTGGCACCCGAGCGGCTGCTGACGCCGCGCTGCCTCGATCTGCTCGCGGCAAGCCGGCTGGCGCTGGTGGCGATCGACGAGGCGCACTGCGTGTCGCAATGGGGCCACGACTTCCGGCCGGAATACCTGCAACTCTCGGTGCTGCAGGAGCGCTTTCCCGAGGTGCCGCGCATCGCGCTTACCGCGACGGCCGACGCGCAGACGCGGGCCGAGATCCTGCAGCGCCTGGCGCTCGGCGAGGCGCGCGTGTTCGTGTCGAGCTTCGACCGCCCCAACATCCGCTACCGCATCGTCGAGAAGGACGATGCCCGCAGGCAGCTCGTCGACTTCATCCGCGGCGAGCATGCAGGCGAGGCCGGCATCGTCTATTGCCTGTCGCGCAAGAAGGTGGAAGAGACCGCGGCGTTCCTTCAATCCGAGGGGCTCGTCGCCCTGGCGTACCACGCGGGCATGGCGGCCGAGACGCGCCGGCGCCACCAGGAGCGGTTTCAGCGCGACGACGGCCTCGTGATGGTGGCGACGATCGCGTTTGGCATGGGCATCGACAAGCCCGATGTGCGCTTCGTCGCGCACCTTGACCTGCCCAAGAGCATCGAGGGCTACTACCAGGAAACCGGCCGCGCCGGCCGCGACGGGCTGCCTGCGGACGCCTGGATGGCCTACGGCCTGCAGGACGTGGTGCAGCTGCGCCGCATGATCCAGGAGTCGGAGGCGGGCGAGGCGCAAAAGCGCATTCAGGCAGGCAAGCTCGACGCGATGCTCGGGCTTTGCGAGACCGCGGAATGCCGCCGCGTGCGGCTACTCGCCTATTTCGGCGAGGCAGCGGCGCCTTGCGGCAACTGCGACACCTGCCTCGATCCGCCCGCGACCTTCGATGGCACGCTCGCCGCGCAGCAGCTGCTCTCTTGCGTGTACCGCACCGGCCAGCGCTTCGGCGCGCTGCACGTGATCGACGTGCTGCGCGGCGAAGCCACCGACAAGGTCACGCAGCGCGGCCACGATCAGCTCAGCACCTTCGGCATCGGCGGCGAGCGCAGCGAGCGCGAATGGCGCGCCATCGCCCGTCAGTGCATCGCGCTCGGCTTGCTCGAAGTCGACCACGACGCGTATGGCGCGTTAAGGCTCACGGCCGAGAGCCGGGCCGTGCTGAAAGGCGAGCGCAGCGTGGCGCTGCGCGCATGGCGCGAGGCGAAACGAAGCGCGCGCCGGGCGAAAGCCGCGGCAGGCGTGGCGGATCTTTCGGTAGAGGCACAAGAGTTATTCGCGCGGCTGCGCGCCTGGCGCCTGGAAGCCGCGCGCCGGCATGGCGTTCCAGCCTATGTCATCTTCCACGACGCCACGCTGCGGGAGATCGCCCGCGCCCGCCCGTCATCACTCGATCGCCTGCGGGGCATTTCTGGGGTCGGCGCAAGGAAGCTCGAAGCCTACGGCCTGGAGATCATAGGCTTGGTTCGATAGTTGGCGCTTTGGGCCATTTCATTATCCCTACCCTCGGATAAATCCAAGAACGCCCGGTTGACGTTTTAACGGGCATGCTCGACGACAGCTCCTGGCGCGATAAGGCCCGCGAAATCATCCAGGCGGACGAAGGGCCCGGCGGGTCCGCCGATCAGTTGGACGAATCGACCGCCATCGTCCAGCGCCTTTTCGCGGTGGCGGCCCAGTGTGTCGGGGGCTACGGCGCGCTCCTCCAGCAGGTCGGCCTTACCTATTCCGAACTCAGAACATGCCTGAGCGGTGCAGCAATGCCGCCGGAAGAAGCGCTTCTGCGAGCGGTGGACTTAGTCATCCAACACCGCAAAGCCCTCCGGACTCCCGGCAAGTAATCGGTTATCTGTGAGTGCTACTACCGCAAAGCTGCTGCAGGCCGCCGCCGAAATAGCGGGAGGCCGCAAGGCGCTGGCCGAACGTCTTGGCATTACCGAGACGCTGCTCGCCAAATTCATGGCCGATAACCCCGCATTGCCCGATCCGCTCGTGCTTTTTGCGGTAGACATCATCCTCAGCGACCGAAAGTCGCGGTTTCCACCCGCCAGCCAGCTGGCGCTGCAACCCCGGGAAGGGTCTGCCCAGTGACCAGAATTCCGGCAAAATTGCGGGCGTGGGGATACCGCAATATCTCGCGCCGGAAGGCCGTGGAACGCTCGGCGACGTCCTTTACGCCCACAAGTCCAAGACCCCCGTCCCGGAGAAGGATTGGGTCGGCCTCGTCCGGCGCGTCGCCGCGGGCGACCAGCTCGCGCTGCATGGTCTCTACGAGCGGACACACCGCGTGGTGTTCACCCTGACCATGCGGATCACCGGCAACCGGGAAGCGGCCGAGGAGCTGACGCTCGACGTCTTTCACGACGTGTGGCGGCGGGCGTCGCGCTACGACCCGGCGAACGGCACCGTGCTGGGCTGGATCATGAACCAGGCGCGCTCCCGGGCGATCGACCGGGTGCGCTTCGAGCAGCGCAGGAAGCGTGTCGATCCCGGCGAGCCGGTGCAGGCTGCCGAGGCTGCCAACGGCCACGACCTGCTCGAGTTCAAGCAGCAGTGCCAGGCGCTGCGCGCGGCGCTGTCCGTGCTGACGCCGGGCGAGCGGCAGGCGATCGAGGCCGCGTTCTTCTCCGAGATGACCTACGCCGAAGTCGCGGCGCGTTTAAACGAGCCGCTCGGCACCGTGAAGACGCGGATCCGTTCCGGGCTGCACAAGCTGCGGCAGGCACTGGCGGCGGGGGAGACGGTATGAGTCAACAGAACCCCTGCGCTCAGGCCGAGCTCGTGTCCGTGTACGCGATGCAGGCGCTCGCGGCGAGCGAAGCGCGCGCGGTCGAGGCGCACATCGCGTCCTGCGCGCACTGCCGGAAGGAGCTGGAGATGCTGCGCCCGCTCGTCGATTCATTCGCCGCCTGGCCCGCCGACGTGCTGCGGCCGCCGGTATCGCTGCAGGGGCGCCTCGCCGACCGCATCGCTGCGGAGACCGGCGCCGGGCGGGTGTCGCCGCCCGCGGCGCAATGGTCGGAACCGAACTGGGAAGACGTGGCGCCAGGGATCAAGTGCAAGCTGCTGGCGGCCGATGCGGAGAAGCACATGATCAGCATGCTGGTCCGCCTCGCGCCAGGGGGCGAGTATCCGCCGCACATGCATGCCGGCGTTGAAGAGCTGCATCTCCTCGACGGCGAGCTGTGGATCGACGAGCGCAAGCTCTATCCGGGCGACTACAACCGCGCCGAGCCCGGCACCGGCGACAAACGCGTGTGGAGCGAGACCGGCTGCACCTGCGTTCTGATCACCAGCACCAAAGACATTCTTCGCTGACGCGGCGGTAGGCCCCCGCTACAGTGGCGGCGCATGCGTCGCCGCCGCTTCCGGTCCTTTCCGCTCGCCGTCCGCATCGGCATAGGTGCGGCGGCGCTGATCGCGCTCGCCTTTGCAGTCAACTGGGTCTACCAGGTCGCGCGCAAACCGGCCGAGCTTTTCTTCCCGGTGAGCGGCGCGCTGTCGAAGACGCCGGCGGAAACCTGGCGGCAGTACGAGCCGATCTTCCGCGACCATGCCACCGTGGTCATCACGCCGGATTTTCTTGCCGCGCTCGCCCAGGTCGAGGGCACGGGAAACCCCGTGGCCAGGACGTACTGGCGCTGGCGCATGACGTCGGAGCCGTTCGAGGTCTATCGTCCCGCCTCGAGCGCGGTCGGCATGTATCAAATCACCGACGCGACATTCAGCGAGGCGAGGCGCTACTGCATCCGGGATCACGCGGTCGTGGCGGATGGGCCGTGGCACGAGTGGAGCTCGTGCTGGTTCAATGGCCTCTACATGCGCGTGCTGCCGAGCCACGCGGTGGAGATGACTTCCGCGTTCCTCGATCGGCGCGTAGCCGCGGCGCTCGCGCGCAACCGGATCGCGGCCGCCACGCCGCAGCAGAAGCAGGACCTGGCCGCAGTGATCCACCTCTGCGGTGCCGCAGCGGGCGATGCTTACGCCAGGCGCAGCTTCCGCGTGGCCGATGGCCAGCGCTGCGGTGATCACGACCTCGGCGCCTACCTCCAGCGCGTCAACACGATGAAGCGCGTCTTCCGGAAATTCGCCGGGTGAAGAAGACCTGGACGCTGCTCGACTCCAGTGGAGAGCTCTACCAGAGCGCAGTCCCTGCCACCCTGGGTGGGCATCGCCGGCAGCGCATCTACGGGCGCCTGGACTGCCGTGCGGCGAAGCTGGCCATCGCGCGCGGCGGCTATGGGAAGCAGCGCGTGTTCTTCATCGATGAGCGCAAGGCCTGGAAGAAAGCACGCACCGACGGTTGACCCGGCCGCGCCGCGGCGTGCACCATCCGCCGCTTCATTGCCTTGGGGAGGAGAGCATGCTGAAAACCTTGTCCGTACTCGCCGTCAGCCTGGTCGCGCTGGCGGCCTTCGCGCAGACGCCGGAAGTCACGCTCACGCGCCTCGACTGCGGCACCGGTTTCAACGATCAGCGGCGCTTCAGCGATACCTTCGCCTACACCGATCCGAAGGTGCCCTTCACGTTCAGCTGCTACTTGATCAAGCACGGCGAGGATTACCTGGTGTGGGACACGGGCTTCGTGCCCGGGTCGAATCCCAACGCGCCGAAGGTGAGCCTCGCCGATCAGCTGGCGCAGCTCAAGATCAAGCCCGACCAGATCAAGTACGTCGGCATCAGCCACTTTCACGCCGACCACACCGGCCAGCTCGGCTCGCTGCCGAGCGCGACGCTCTTGATCGGCGAGCGCGAGTGGGCAGCGATCACGGCGCCGAAGCCGATGGCGGGCGTCAATGTCGCCGGCTTCACGCACTGGATCAGCGGCGGCGGCAAGGTCGAGCCGCAGCCGGCCGACAAGGACGTGTTCGGCGACGGCACGGTGATGATCCTGCGTACGCCGGGCCATACGCCGGGGCACCAGGCGCTGCTCGTGCGCTTGAAGGAGAAGGGTCCCGTGATCCTGCTCGGCGATGCCGCGCATTTCCACGAGAACTACCAGAGCAACGGCGTGCCGGGCTTCAACTATGATCGCGCGGACACGATCGCCTCGCTCGAGCGCATCAAGCAGATCGAGAAGAACCTTAAGGCGACGGTCATCATTCAGCACGATCCGCGCGACATCGGCAAATTGCCGGCCTTCCCCGCCGCCGCGAAGTAGTCAGTCGCCGAGGGCCTGGATCACGTCGACGAAGTCGCGGGTGCGGGCGACCTTGTTGCCCCAGGCGGCGTCGAACTCCGCGACCAGGCGCTTCAGCGCATCGGAGCCGGCGATGGCCTGGGCGCGCGCCAGGTCGTCGAACTCGTAGAAGGCGTGGTGCACGGACGGGTCGAGCGCGCTCCAGCCGCGCCACGCGCGCCGCGCCTTGAAGCCCTTCAGCGCCTTCGGCAGGTGGTCGTCCCCATACCACCGGTCGAAATCCTTCTTTGCGCTGGCGTCCTGCACCTGGGCACGCACCATGAAATAAGCGGTCATTTGCCGGAGATCAGCTACCGAACCGGTTCTCGATCATGTTGGCGATCGCGAGGCACGCGGCTGCACTGACGGCGGCGATGAACAGCGCCTGAATGTTGAAGTCACCCGACACGATCGGTGAGCTGTTCATCAGCGGCGCCAGCATCAGGCCGCCGATGATGCCGCCAGTCGCGCCGATCAGGATCGAGACGACGTTGCCGCGCTGCTGATTGATACCCAGCAGCGCAAAGGCCGCCCAGCCGAGGGCGCCGCCGGCGAGAATCCACATGACGATATTCATGTCGTACCTCCCAAAAGCCGCGTAGCGGAAACCTGCTGAAGGATGGCCGGGGACCGGCGTCGACAACGGATTTACTTCCGGAACACGGCCCACCATACGGGCGCCTCCGGGTCGAGTCAAGGCAGGCAGGGTGTATAACGGCTGGGCGAAGCAGCACTAGAGGCGCGTCATGCAGACCCCGTCGCGTTCCATCCGGCAGATCGCGGTGATGGCGGCGATCGTCACGACGATGTTGTGCGTGCCGGTCGGAGCGCTGCTGGCCTTGTTTTCCTTCGCCGTGCTCGGCACCTCGGTTCGCTCCTTCGTGACTTTCGGCGACCGCCTTGACGCCGTCGGCGGCCTGCTGGTGTGGTGGCTCGTGGTCTTCGTGCCGGCATTCGGCTATGCGACGTACTCGATGCGGGAGAGGTGAGCGTTTTCATTGGACGGCGCGGGCCATTGCCTGTATAACGGTACAGTAGGATTTCAGGCGTCGACGTAGCCGGTTGGGTCGTAGCGGTTCGTACCTCCTCACTGTTCGTTCTCTCTTGATCTCTCGCGTGGGCGGCAGTTTGCGCCCGACTTCATCACACATAAAAGGAACAGACATGAGCAAAGGTACGGTCAAGTGGTTCAACGACGCCAAGGGCTTCGGCTACATCACCCCCGACGACGGCGGCAAGGACGTGTTCGTGCACTTCTCGGCGATCCAGTCCAGCGGTTTCAAATCGCTCAAGGAGCAAGACAAGGTCGTGTTCGACGTCGAGGAGAGCCCGAAGGGCCCTCGCGCTGCCAACCTCAAGCTGGCTTGATCCGCCGGCCATTCAACGAAAGCCCGGCGCTGCCGGGCTTTTTGTTTTACGCGGAGCCACCATGAAAGAGAACCCACGCATCCTGCCGCGCGGCCGGATTTCGCAGTGGAGCAGGGAGCGCATCGACAAGCTCAGCACCGCCGAGCTGCGCGCGCTGCACGCCAACGCCAAGCGCCTGAATGAGACCGAGGTCGCTGCGCTGTGCAGCGCGCTGCTCGACGCGCGGCCCCACGGCCACGCGCCCGGGCCGCGCGACAGGCGGGTCCCCGGCCTCGTGACTCGCGCCAAGGCGTTCCAGATGCACGGCGTCAGTCCGCTCAATCGCCGGTGGAGCCGGGGCGGCGTGCGCACCGACGGCGCGGTCGTGTTGACCTTGCGCGCCGAGGACGTGCAGCGAGCCAGTGCGGCGCACGCCTGCCTGCTCTGGGGACCCAATGTCGACGGTTCGCGCCCCTGGTCGGATTCGCCCGGCGGGCAAGAGCGGCTCGAGCATTGCCGCATGGCGCTCGAGCGGGGCGTCGCGGAGGGCTTGCTGATCTACGGCAGCAAGAAGGCGGACCGGGTGGATGCGCAGACCGTGCTCAAGCTGCAGGTCGAGAAGCGCGACGACGAATACTGGGCCACCTGGGTGCCGCAGAAGCAGGTCGTCGTGCGCGAGGTCGACTGAGCTATTTGCGCCGGCTCGGGAAGCGCCGCGGCGCCGTCACCACCGGCCGCTCGTCCTTGTGGCGGAAGTTGATGCGGCCGCGCGTGAGATCGTAGGGCGAGATCTCGAGCGTGACCTTGTCGCCGGCGATGATGCGGATACGATTCTGGCGCAACCGCGCGCCGGCATACGCGAGCACGCTCGCGCCGTTCGCCATCGACACGCGGAACTGCGTATTGCGCAGGACTTCTTCGACTACGCCATCCATTGTGAGCAACGCTTCTTTAGCCATCGCCCAGTATGAGGCCATTTGGCCAAATTGCCACCTGCGGGTTCGCGCGACGGTGTATAACAGTCGACGAAGGTCAGAGTGAACCCGATGCCAGACGCAAGATTGCCCCGCGCGAATGCATTCGCGGCGCGCGCGGCGCGCCTCGCCGCATTGTCGGGCTGAGAATCCCGTATGGCCTCCGACTGGACCATGGAACGCGTCGCGAAGCTCGAGCGTGACGAGATCGAGCAGCTCAGGGCCAATGCCCTGGGCCTCGGCGAGCGCGAGGTCGTGACGCTCTGCGAAGCCGCGCTCGTCAACTGCTCCAAGCGGCGCCGCGCCGGCCCCGCGAAGAGAGACAAGGCGCGCCGGCTGGTTTCGCGCGGCGCGGCCTTCGAGGCGCGCGGCGTGTACCTGGAGAACTCGCGCACGAGCTGGGGCGGCGTGCGCAAATCCGACGGCGTCGTGGTGCTGGGCCTTTGGGCCGACGCGGTGAAGGCGCGCGACGGCGGTTGCCTCTGCCTCCTTTGGGCGCCGAATGTCGACGGCTCGCATCCCTGGTCGGACAGCGCGTCCGGACAGGACCGCCTCAGGCACTGCCGGCTGGCGATGCAGGGGGCGGCCGCCGAGGGGCTGCTCGTCTTCGGCGAAAGGCTCGAAGGTCATGCGCCGGAAGAAAAGGCGCGAAGCGTGTACGGGGTGGATCCGGAGACGGTCGTGCGCTTCAAGGTGGAGAAGCACGGCGAGCAGTATTGGGCCGTGTGGGGTAAGCGCGCCCAGCAGTGATCGTCGAAGGCGCCGGCCCGAAGGTCGTCGTGATGATCCATGGTTGGCCCGACACCTACCGGCTGTGGGACCCGCAAGTCGCGGCCTTGCGCGATCGTTATCGGTGCGTGCGCTTCAGCCTCCCGGGATACGAGTCGAACGAGAAGCGTGCCTATTCGCTCGACGAGGTGATCGAGACCATCAGGCATGCGATCGCTGCCGCTTGTCCTGGGGAGCGGGTCACTTTGCTGCTGCACGACTGGGGCTGCTTCTACGGCTACCAATTCGTGATGCGCCATCCTGAGCTCGTCGAGCGAGTGATCGGCGTCGACATCGGCGATGCCGGCTCGCGCGCGAACCGCGCGGAGCTCGGCACTCGGGGAAAGCTCCTGGTGATCGCCTATCAGCTATGGCTCGCGCTCGCCTGGCGCATCGGTGGCCGTGCCGGCGACGCGATGGCGCGCGGGATGGCGCGCGTGCTTCGCTGCCCGGCGGATCCGAAGACGATCCGCGCGCAAATGGGTTATCCGTACGCCGTCCGCTGGCTCGGCGTCGCCGGCGGCGTGCACGGCCTGCGCTCCTATGAGCCGCGGGTGCCGATGCTGTTCCTGTACGGCGAGCGCAAGCCGTTCATGTTCCATTCGCGCGGCTGGATCGAACGCGTCGCCGCCCGGCCGATGAATCGCGTGATCGGCTTTCCCACCGGCCATTGGGTGATGATCGGGCGGCGGCGCGAATTCAACGCGGCGCTTCTCGCCTGGCTCGGCGAGACCGATTCATTGCGATAAGCAGGAGGACCTATGGTGACCACGAGGATGTCCCGGCCGCCGTTCCACGCCGACCAGGTCGGCAGCCTGCTGCGGCCGAAGGAGCTGCACGAGGCGCGCGCGGCGGCCAAGGCCGGAAAGCTGCCGGCCACGGAGCTGAGGAGGGTCGAGGACCGCTGCATTACCCAGGCAGTGAAGAAGCAGGAGGCGCTCGGCCTGCAGGCGGTGACCGACGGCGAGTTCCGCCGGGATTTCTGGCATCTCGATTTCCTGAAGCAGCTCGACGGCATCGAGCTCGTGCGCCCGGCCGGCATGACCTTCAACGCCGAGGACGTGCCGCCGATGGCGAGCGTCACTGGCAAGATCGGCTGCTCGCGGCCGATCATGGTCGAGCATTTCAGCTACCTGAAATCGGTGGCGACGCGCATGCCGAAGTTCACCATGCCGTCGCCGGGCTCGGCGCACTTCCGCGGCGGCCGCAACGCGATCTCGCGCAGCGTCTATCCCGAGCTCGAGGAGTTCTGGGCCGACCTCGCCGCCGCCTACCGCAAGGCGATCCGGCATTTGTACGACGCCGGCTGCCGCTACCTGCAGCTGGACGACGTCGGCTTCTCGTACCTTTGCGACGAGAAAGTGCGCGAGAACTTCCGCCGGAACGGCGACGACCCGAAAGACCTGCCGCGCGCCTACGCGGCGGCGATCAACGGGGCGCTGGGAGAGCGCCCGGCGGATCTCGGCGTGACGATGCACACCTGCCGCGGCAATTTCCGCAGCACCTGGTTCGCCGCCGGCGGCTACCAGGACGAGGTGGTGGAAGCGATGTTCTCGGCGAACGTCGACGGCTACTTCATGGAGTACGACAGCGAGCGCGCCGGCGGCTTCGAGCCGCTGCGCCTGCTGCCGAAAGGAAAGAAGGTGGTCCTCGGGCTGGTCACGACCAAGTCCGGCACGCTGGAGAGCAAGGACAGCCTCAAGCGGCGCATCGGCGAGGCGTCGGAGGTCGTGCCGCTGGAAAATCTCTGCCTGTCGCCGCAGTGCGGTTTCGCCAGCACGCACCACGGCAACAAGCTCAGCGAGGACGAGCAGTGGCGCAAGCTCGAGCGGATCGTCGAGGTCGCGCGCGACGTCTGGAAGGGAAAAGTCTAGGCCGCGGCCCGCGCCTGGAAGGCTTCGGCGAGGCCGGGCTCCTGGGCGACCCACTCGGCGATCGGCATGAACTGGCGGCATTCGACGCTCGCCACCGCGTTCATCTCGAAGATGCCGGCGCCGGTCTCGGCCGCCCTCAGGTAGACGTCGGAGTCGATCAGCCGCGCGAGGAGCTTGAGCCCGAGCGAATCGAGGAGCTGCTGCAGCGGCCCGTAGGCGGGCATCGAGCGGCGCACCTTGTTGGCGACGACGGCCATGCGGATGTTGCCGGTCTTCATCCGTCCCATCGAGAGAATCTCGCGCAGGAAGTTGCCCGTCGCGTGCAGGTCGATGACGGAAGGCACGATGGGAATCAGGATCGAGCTCGAGCGATCGAGCAGCTCATGCAACAGCACGCCGGATGTCCCGGCGGGCGGATCGATGATCAGGTGGCGCGTCTCCCGCGGCACGTACATCTCGAAGCTGCGCATGCGGCCGAATTTTTCGGGCGCGGCGTTCGCGGCGTGGATCTTGACTGCGTCGGCGGGGCGCGCGCGCAGCCAGTTCAGGCTCGAGCCCTGCGGGTCGTAGTCCATCACCGTGGTGGGGATGCCGCTCGTGGCGAAGTAGCTCGCCAGGTTGATCGCCAGCGTGGTCTTGCCCGCGCCGCCCTTCGGGTTGATCACCAGCGTGGTCTTCATGCCGTTCGGAGGGTGGAGCCCTCTTCTCCTTGATTACGTGGCGATAATGCGGGCTCGCGGCGAGAATTGCAAGCGCCGCCAGGGCTGCAGGACCCGCGGATAACCCCTAGGAGGCGGGAAAACCCTTGGTGACGACGCGCAGCCCGCTGCGGCCGGGGAGCGAGATCGCCGGATGGAAGAGCGGGAGCGACGGCGTCTTCGGATCGACGATCAGCTTCGGCGTCTCGACCCACTCGGCGACCGGCATGAACTGCTGCCGCTCGGCCGCGGAGGCGGCGAAATCCATCTCGAAGACGCCCATCCCGCTCTCCGCCGCGCTCACGTACACGTCGGAATCGGAGAGCCGCGCGAGCAGCGGCAGGTTGAGCGAATTCAGGAAGCGCTCGAGCGGCTGGTAGACCGGGACCGACTTCTTCACCCGGTTGGCGACCACCGCGAGGCGGATGTTGTTGACGCGGATGCGCCCGGCGAGCAGGAGATCGCGGATGAAGTTCGCCGTCGCGTGGATGTCGATCGACGACGGCGCCACGGGAATGAGGATGCAGTGGGTCCGCCCGAGCATCTCCTGCAGCAGCAGGCCCGACGCGCCCGCGGGCGCGTCGATCACGAGCTGGTGCGTGTCCTCGGGAACGCGCATGTCGAGGCTGCGCATGCGCCCAGGCTTCGCCGGCGCCGCGTTCGCGCCATGGATCCGCGGGAGGTGCACCGGCCGCTGCCGCAGCCAGTTGAGGCTCGACCCCTGCGGGTCGTAGTCCATCAGCGTGGTGGCGACCTTGTTCGCGGCGAAGTAGCTCGCCAAGTTGGTCGCGACGGTCGTCTTTCCGGACCCGCCCTTCGGATTGATCACCAGCGTGGTTTGGGTTCTCATGACCGTCACGCCGAGCGTACTCGGAAGTCGGCGGCTCAGGTATTAACTAATGACTAGTGCGCGCTGCAGCGCGCGGCCGAGCTTGTGGACAAGTTCCTCAATCTGCCCCGGCTCGATGATGAACGGCGGCGCGAGCAGCACGTGGTCGCCGCGTATTCCGTCGATCGTGCCGCCCATCGGATAGCAGAGGAGGCCGGTTTCGAGCGCTGCCTGCTTTATCCGCGCGTGCAGCCGCAGCTCGGGATCGAACGGGCGCTTCGACGCCCGCTCCGCGACCATCTCGAGCG
This sequence comes from Burkholderiales bacterium, assembly GCA_035635495.1. Lineage (GTDB taxonomy): Bacteria > Pseudomonadota > Gammaproteobacteria > Burkholderiales > SG8-39 > SCGC-AG-212-J23. The sequence goes on along the minus strand of DASQAW010000073.1, from coordinate 7,213 downwards.
ACCAGAAAAGGCCCCGTCCGCGGATGTCCCCGACGTGCCGATGCTCGGCGAAGGCGCTGCGCAGCGCTTTCTCCAGCGCCTGCCCCATCGGCTGGACGCGGGCCAGGACGCCGTCCTGCCGCAATCGATGCTGCACGGCTAAAGCGCCGGCGCAGGCGGCCGCATGGCCGACGTAGGTGTAGCCGTGCTGGAAGAAGCCGCTGCCTCCCGTCACCGCCTCGTAGATCGGTTTCCCCACGACCAGCGCCCCGATGGGCTGGTAGCCGGCGCCAAGGCCCTTGGCGATCGTGACGATGTCGGGCACCACACCCTCCGGCTCGAAGGCCCACATCGTTCCGCACCGGCCCACGCCGCACATCACCTCGTCCAGGATGAGGAGGATGCCGTGCCGGTCGCAGATTTCACGCACGCGCCGGAAGTAGCCGGGCACCGGCGGCGCCGCGCCCAGCGTCGCCCCGGCGACCGTCTCTGCGACGAACGCGATCACGCGGTCGCCGCCTAGCCGTTGGATTTCCGCTTCCAGCTCGGCGCCAAGGCGCGCGACGTAGGCGGCATCGCTTTCGCCCTCGCGCTGGTCGCGATAGGGATAGCACGGCGAGACGTGCGATGCGCCGATGAGGAGCGGCTCGAACTGCCGCCGCCGCCACAGATTGCCGCCGACCGCGAGGGCGCCCAGCGTGTTGCCGTGGTACGACTGGCGGCGGCCGATGACGTGCGCGCGCTGCAGCTCGCCCTTCTCGACGAAGTACTGCCGCGCGAGCTTCAACGAGGCTTCCATCGCCTCGGAGCCGCCCGAGGTGAAGTACACCTTGTCGAGTGGTGCCGGCGCGGTTTCGATCAGCGCGTCGGCGAGCGCCTCCATCGGCTCGTTACTGAAGAACGAGGTGTGGGCGAACGGCAGCGCTTCGAGCTGCTGCCGGATCGCTTCGATTACCGCATGGTCGGAATGCCCGAGGCAGCTGACCGCAGCGCCGCCCGAAGCGTCCAGGTAGCGGCGGCCTTCGCGGTCGTAGAGATAGGCGCCGTCGCCCGCGACCGCGACCGGGTAGCTGTGCAGGGGATTGCGATGGAAGACATGGCCCATCGGCGCCTCGATAGTACATAGTTCGAACGGCGTACGGCGGCCTCCCCTGCGCGTCGGATTGCGCTCCTTATCATCGGCGCAAGATGCTTCGTCTCGCGCTCATGGTTGTGCTCTTCGCTTCCACTCTTGCGGCCGCCGCCGAGCCGCGGGTCTACTTCGGCCACCAGTCGGTCGGCGCGAACATCCTCCAGGGCGTGAAGGAGCTCGGCCCGGAGACAGAAATGCGGTTCTCCATCAAGGACGAGTTCCTGGCCGAGAACGGCGAGCCGCTGCGCAAGCTCGAGAATTTCAAGCAGGCGGTGGGCGAGGGCTCGCGCTACGACATCGCGCTGGTCAAGTTCTGCTACGTCGACGTGGATGCCGGCACCGACGCCCGCGCGCTCTTCGAGCGCTACCGCGCCACGATCGACGAGCTGCGCGCAAAGAACCCCCGCACGACGTTCGTCCACGTGACGCTGCCGCTCACCACGGTGCAGACCGGGCCCAAGGCGCTCGCCAAACGGCTCCTCGGACGCGCGCCTTACGGCACGATCGAGAACGTCAGGCGTGCGGAGTACAACTCGCTCCTGCGCCGCAGCTACGCGGGGCTCGAGCCGATCTTCGACCTCGCGCGGCTCGAGTCCACGGCGCCCGATGGCACGGTGGCTACGGTCACCTGGAACGGCTCGACCGTGCCGGCGATGGCGCCGGCGTATACCGACGACGGCGGGCATCTGAACGCCGCCGGCCGCGCCCGTGCCGCACGGGAATTTCTCCCCGTCCTCGCTGCCGCGTCCAAATCGGGACAGGAAATCGCGCTGACGCGATAATGCGGCCCATGCGTGGGCTGCTTTTCATCGCAGGCTTGAGCTGCTGGGTCGCCGCCCACGCCCAGATGCATCACGAGCCGCTGGCGGACGTAGTAAACCTGCAAGCAGAGGCAAGCCGGGAAGTCGAGAACGACCAACTCGTGGCCGTGCTCGCCGCCGAGGCGCAGGGCGCGAATCCCGCCGAGCTGGCCGAAGCGGTCAACCGCAGGATGGCGGACGCGCTCAAGGCCGCGCGCGAAGTGCCCGGGGTCAAGCTGCGCTCGGGCAACTACCAGACGTCCCCGCGGTACGGCAAGGAAGGCCGCGTCGACGGCTGGCAGGTATCGCAGGAGCTGCGCCTCGAGAGCACCGACTTCGCCGCCACGGCGAAGCTCATCGGGAGGCTGCAGCAGAGCCTGAACGTGCGCAGCATGTCGATGCGCCTCGCGCCCGAGACGCGCCGCGCCGCCGAGGACGCGCTGATCGGCGAGGCGGTCGCTGCCTTCGAGGCGCGCGCCGAGCTCGCGCGCAAGGCGATGAAGGCGAAGAGCTACCGCGTGCGGCAGATCAGCATCGGCACCGCCGGCGGGCCGCGGCCGATGCAGTACGAAATGGCCGCCGCCGCGCGAGCCCCGGTGGCGGTCGAAGGCGGGGTCTCGCAGGTCACCGTCAACATCACCGGCAGCGTCCAGCTCGCGCGCTAGATGGACGTCATCGCCTTCAAGGACGGCGGCTACCGCTACATCAAGGCGGGCTTCCAGTTCTCGAGCGGCGTCGCCGCGGAGGCAGGCTTCGAGATCGAGCGTGCGCGCCTCGCGCGCCCGCTGCCGCTCGCCGCCGGTCTTGCCGCGGTCGAAGCCCATCTCGCCGCGCTCGGCCGTCCCTCGACCGCGTTCGCCGCGTGCGAGCTGCGCTCGGCCGAGCCGTTCACCGAGCAGGGATTCAACGATTTCAACCGCGAGTACGTGAAGACGCTGGCACGCTGGCGGATCTTCCGCAACGAGGTCAATCCGGTCGCGCGCACCAACGTGTGCCCGCAGTACGACCAGCCGCGCGAGCCGGTGCTCTACGCCTTCTCCTACACGGTGCCGGCGCCGCAGTCATCACCTCGGCGCCGCGGCAGCTTCATCGTCGCGGGCGGTGCGGAAGTGCGCGGCGGTCCGGAGGGCTACGCGGCACGCACCGTCCGCTACGGCGAGACCTCGGCGGACGCGCTGCGCGATAAGGTCCGCTTCGTCGTCGAGTTGATGGAGCAGCGCCTCAAGGCCCTGGGCTTCTCGTGGCTCGACGCCGTGAGCACGCAGGCCTACACCGTCCACGATATCGGCGCGCTCGTCGGTCCCGAGATCGCCGCGCGCGGCGCCGCGGCGGGCGGCGTCGCCTGGCATCTTGCGCGGCCGCCGGTGCAGGGACTGGAATTCGAGATGGACGTGCGCGGCGCCGCGCGCGACATCACCCTCTAGAGTGCCACAACTCACCCGACATCCCGATGCGCCGAGCCGCGCGATCCGCGCTGTTGCGGCGCATGCGACGCGAACCACCGAGGGAAAGCTCGCGCTCCACTATTCGATGGAGGGCGAGATCGCCGCGGCGCGCATTCCGCCGCCGGGTCCGGCGCGGATCGGCTGGAAGCTCTGGCGGCGCACCTGCTGCGAGCTCTTCGTGCGCGAGAAGGGCGCGGACGCGTACCACGAATTCAACTTCTCACCCTCGGGCGAATGGGCTGCGTATGCCTTCACGCAGTACCGCCAGGGCACGACGCTCACCGACGAGGGCTTGAATCCGCAGGTGGCGGTTCAGTCGACCAGCGGACGGCTCGACCTTTACGCGCTCGTCGATCTGCCGCGGCTTTCGCCCTCGTACCGGCGCGCGCGCCTCGCCGTCGGCCTGGCGGTGATCATCGAGGAGGAGAGCGGCGGCGTCTCGTACTGGGCGCTGCGGCACGCGCCGGGCAAGCCCGACTTCCACCATAGCGGCGCCTTCGCGCTGGAGCTCGATGAAGTTCGGGCTTGACCGTCTGCTCGAGGATCGCGCGCTGCGGCGGCCGCTGGCGGGCAAGCGCGTGGCGCTGCTCGCGCATCCGGCGTCGCTGACGCGGCATCTGGTGCATTCGCTCGACGCGCTCGCGAGCCTCCGGGACATCAAGCTCTCGGCGGCCTTCGGCCCGCAGCACGGATTGCGCGGCGACAAGCAGGACAACATGGTCGAGTCGCCCGACTTCACCGATCCCATTCACGGCATCCCCGTGTACAGCCTCTATGGCACGGTGCGCCGGCCGACCGCGGCGATGATGGACGGCTTCGACGTGCTGCTCGTCGATCTGCAGGACCTCGGCTGCCGCGTCTATACGTTCATCACCACGCTGCGCTATGTGCTCGAGGTCGCCGCGCAGCACCACAAAAGCGTATGGGTGCTCGATCGTCCCAATCCCGCCGGCCGGCCGGTCGAGGGCACGCGCCTCCAGCCCGGCTGGGAGAGCTTCGTCGGTGCTGGCCCGCTGCCCATGCGCCACGGGCTGACGATGGGCGAGCTCGCGCGCTGGTACAAGCAGACCCTGCGGCTCGACGTCGAGCTGGAAGTGATCGCGATGGACGCCTTTCCGCCGCTCGGCTGGCCGCTCGGCGAGCGGGTCTGGGTCAATCCCAGCCCGAACGCGCCGACGCTCGCCATGGCTCGCTGCTATTCCGGCACGGTGATGCTCGAAGGCACGACGCTTTCCGAAGGGCGCGGCACCACGCGGCCCCTCGAGGTTCTCGGCGCTCCCGATATCGACACGCGGAAGCTCGTGCACACGATGGAGAAGCTTGCGCCGCAATGGCTCCAGGGCTGCCGCCTGCGCGAGTGCTGGTTCGAGCCGACCTTTCACAAGCATGTCGGCAAGCTCTGCGCCGGCTTGCAGATCCACGCTGAAGAACCGCTGTACGGCCACGATGAGTTCCGGCCGTGGCGTCTCGTGGCCGCGGCGTTCAAGGCGCTGCGCCGCCTGCGGCCCGACTACGCGCTATGGCGCGAGTTCGCCTACGAATACGAGCGCGATCGCCTGGCCATCGACCTCATCAACGGCGGTGACTCTTTGCGCAAGTGGGTCGATGATCCCGCGGCCGCGCCGGCCGACTTGGATGCCGCCGCATCGGCGGACGAAGCCGCGTGGCGCGACGAGCGCAAGGCGGTGGCGCTTTACCCATGCTAGAGTCGCCAGCATGCATCCCGCCGTCGAGGGCGCGTTGATCGGAGCCGGCATCGGCGCGGTTCTCACTTTCTTCGAGTACCTCATGATCTCCCAGGCGGTGAACGAGCGCGCGAAGAAGTACAACCGCAAGGCGGAGTTCGACGTCACCGACCGGCGGCGCATGGCGACGATCGGCCGCTTCGCCGCGGTGCTGCCGTTCGCGTTTGCATTCTTCTTCTGGTACATCTGGGGCTGAGATGACCAAGCCACCGCCGAGCCGGCGCCTGGACGACATGACCGCCGATGAAGTGAAGCAGTTCTGGCACGGCTTCTGCGAGCGCAAGAACATCGATCCCGCGATCCGCACGCGCGGCGACAAGAAGATCGACGAGGATCCGGACTTCTGGGCCGACCAGACGATGATGAAGCTGCTCGAGGCAGTTTCAACCTAGAAGCAACCTGAGAGGAGGCACCATGAAACGGCTGTTGCTGGCGGCTGCACTGACCGGGCTCGGCTTCGCGCTTTTCGCGCAGCAGCCCGGCTTCACGCGCAAGATGCTGCAGGACCACGACATCAGCGTGGCTGATCGGCATGCTGTCCAAGCACTCGTGGAATTCGTCCCCGGCGGCGCAGTCGGCAAGCACACCCATCCCGGCGAGGAGCTCGGCTATGTGGTCGAGGGCACGCTCGAGCTGCAGATCGTCGGCCAGCCGCCGCGGACGGTGAAGGCGGGCGAAGCATTCTTCGTCCCGGCCGGCGTCGTGCACGAGGGCAAGAACGTCGGCAGCGGGCCCGCCAAGGTCCTCGCCACCTACATCGCGGAGAAGGGCAAGCCGCTCGCCACGATGGTGCCGGCCCAGTAGAGCTTTACTTCCAGTCGCTCATTTCCAGTCGTCGTCGTCCGGCGGCAGCGGCGCCACCTTGGGCGGCTTGTCCTTGCGGCGCACCCAGCCGTAGAGGAACATCCCGCCGATGCCGGCGAGCACCAGCAGCAGGAAAAGGGCGAGCCAGATAGTGCTCGTTGCCACGGCGCTGCTCCTTTCGGGCCTGGCCTGGGCCCAGGACGACTATCCCAATAGACCGCTGCGCATCCTCGTCGGTTTCACGCCGGGCGGCGGACCCGACATCACCGCACGCCACGTCGCGCAGCGCCTCGGCGAGAGCCTGAAGCAGCCCGTGATCGTGGAGAACCGGCCCGGCGCGGGCGGCACGGTCGCGGCCGGCATGGTGGCGCGCTCGCCGGCCGACGGCTACACGCTGCTGTCGGTCTCGTCGGCGCACGCGGCGGCCGCGGCGATCTATCCGAAGCTCGCCTACGACGCGCTGAAGGATCTCGGCGGCATCACTCAGACCGCCGCGTCGAAATACGTGCTCGTCACCGCGCCTTCATCCGGCGCGCGAACGGTGAAGGACCTCGTGGCCGAGGCAAAGGCGCGGCCGGGGCAGATCAACTTTTCCTCCGCCGGCGTCGGCAGCGGCACGCATTTCGCCGCCGAGATCCTCAAGTCCATGGCTGCGATCGATGTCGTGCATGTGCCGAACAAGGGAATCCCCGAGGCGCTCGGCGAGACGGTGGCGGGACGCGTGCAGTTCTTCATGGCGCCGATCGCGAACGCGGTGAGCCTGGTGCGCGACGGGCGGCTGGTGGGCTTGGGCGTCTCCTCGAAGAGCCGCGACGCGCTGCTTCCCGAGCTGCCGACGATCGACGAGGCCGGCGTGGCGGGCTACGAGCAGGAACTGTGGTTCGGCCTGCTCGGGCCCGCGGGCATGCCTCGCGCGGTCCTGGCGCGGCTCAATGCCGAGGTCGGCCGCATCCTCGGCGACGCCGACACGAAGGCGCGCTGGGCGCCGATCGGCATCGAGCCGCGGCCGACTTCGCCGCAGGAATTCGACCGGCTGGTGGCGGGCGAGATCGCGCTCTACACGCGCATCGCGCGCGCCGCGAACATCACTTCGCAGTAGCTAGTCCACCTTCATGCCGGTGTCCTTCACGAGCTTCGCCCACTTCGTGACGTCCTCGCGCAGGAACTTGCCGAACTCGTCGACCCCCATGCCCATGGGCACGGCCCCCTGCTTGCCCCAGGCTTCCTTCACGTCGGGCGCATTGATGAGCTTGTTCACCTCGGCATTCAGTTTCTCGAGCACCGGCCGCGGCGTGCCCGCGGGCGCCA
>DASQAW010000072.1:0-4465 GCA_035635495.1 Burkholderiales bacterium | reverse complement strand
CTTGCATTCGCCATGGCGCTCACTGCGGCGCTCGCCGGGGCGCGCACGGCGCAGGCGCAGGATGCGTCCAAGGAGATCCAGCGCTACCGGCAGATGATCTCCGAGGGCAGTCCCGCCGAGCTCTTCGAGCTCGAGGGCGAGACGCTCTGGAAGAAGCCGCAGGGGCCGAAAAACGCTTCGCTCGAGAGATGCGACCTGGGCCGCGGCCCGGGGGTGCTGAAGGGCGCCTACGCGCGGCTGCCGCGCTACTTCCTGGATGCCGAGCGGGTGATGGACCTCGAGACGCGTCTCCTTTACTGCATGACTACCCTCCAGGGCCGCAGCCCGGAGGAAGCAACCAAGCGTGTGTTCGGCACCGCCGACAATCCGTCGGAGATGGAATCGCTCTCGGCGTATATCGCCGCGCAGTCGCGCGGCATGAAACTCGATCCCGGGCTCGCGCATCCGAAGGAAAAGGAGAGCGTGGCGCTCGGCCGCGCGCTCTACTTCCACCGCGCGGGCGCCTGGGACTTCTCCTGCGCGAGCTGCCACGGCGAGGAAGGCAAGCGCATCCGCATGCAGGACCTGCCGGTGCTCTACAAGCCCGAGTACGCGCGGCCGATCGTCGCCACCTGGCCGGCGTACCGCGTGTCGACGAGCCAGTTCGTCACGCTGCAATGGCGCATGAACGACTGCTACCGCCAGATGCGCACGCCGGAGCCGAACTTCGGCTCGGAGACTACCGTGGCGCTGATTCATTTCCTGACGGCGACCGCGAAGGGCGAGACCTATCGCGGGCCCGGGAGCAAGCGATGAAGACCTGGGGAGCAGCGCTCGCCGCCCTGCTTGCACTTCCGGCGTGGGCCGAGCCCACGCCCGCTGACGTGCAGAAAATAATGCAGCGCGACTTCCACCCGCACGGCCAGGCGGCGATGGAGCGTCTCGCGCAGGACGGCGTGCAGCGCGTCTGCACCGAGACGCGCGACAAGCCGCCGGCGGAGGTGGCCAAGGCGCTGGAAGCCGACCAGATGAAGACCATCGCCTTCCCGCAGGGCGGCCTGATGGGCGACTGGAAGCGTGGCGAGGCGATCGCGCAGAGCGGGCGCGGCCTGACGTGGGCGGACAAGGCGGGCGAGCCCGGCGGCGGCAGCTGCTACAACTGCCACGAGCTCTCGCCGAAGGAGCTTTCGCACGGCACGATCGGGCCGAGCCTGCGCGGTTTCGGCAAGACGCGCGGCACCGGTCCCGAGATCCAGCGCTACGTCTACGGCAAGATCTACAACGCGAAGGCCTACAACCTCTGCTCGCAGATGCCGCGCCTCGGGCTTTCCGGGACGCTGACGCCCGAGCAGATCAAGGACCTGGTCGCGCTGCTGCTCGATCCGGACTCGCCGGTCAACGAGTAGCTTGCAGCGCCGCGCCTTCCTCCGGCTTCTCGCGCTCGCGGCGGCCGCCGGAGCCACGCTGCGCCCGCGGGCGAGCGACGCGCAGGCGGCCGACGCGCTGTACGAAGTCCCGCCGTTCGGCAACGTCTCGCTCCTGCACATCACCGACGTGCATGCGCAGCTCCTGCCGATCCACTTCCGCGAGCCGAGCGTCAACATCGGCGACGGGCGCCCGCCGCATCTGGTGGGCGAGGCGCTGCTCGCCCACTACGGCATCAAGCCGGGTACGGCGCAGGCGCACGCGTTCACGCACCTCGATTTCGAAGCAGCGGCGCGCCGCTACGGCCGCATGGGCGGCTATGCGCAGCTCGCGACGCTGGTGAAGCGCCTGCGCGCCTCGCGCCCGCAGGCCCTGCTCCTCGACGGCGGCGACAGCTGGCAAGGCTCGGCGACCGCGCTGTGGACCGAGGGCGCCGACATGATCGGCGCGCAGCGGCGCCTGGGCGTGCAATACATGACCGCCCACTGGGAGTTCACCTACGGCGCCGAGCGCATGCTGCAGGCGGTGCGGCAGCTCGCGCCGATCCAGCTCCTCGCGCAGAACGTGCGCACCGTGGACTTCGAGGACCCGGTGTTCACCCCCTACGCCCTGCACGGCGGCGTGGCCATCATCGGCCAGGCCTTCCCCTATACGCCGATCGCGCATCCGCGCTACCGCTTTCCGGACTGGTCCTTCGGCATCCAGGAAGCGCGGCTGCAGAAGCTCGTCGACGAGACGCGCGCCAAGGGCGCAAAGGCAGTGGTCCTGCTCTCGCATAACGGGATGGATGTCGACCTCAAGCTCGCGGGGCGCGTGCGCGGCATCGACGTCATCCTCGGCGGGCATACTCACGACGGGGTACCCGCTCCGGTCAAAGTGGGAACCACCTTGGTGACCAACGCCGGCTCGCACGGCAAGTTTGTCGGCGTGCTCGACCTCCAGGTCGATGGGAACAGGGTGCGCGATTACCGCTACCGCTTGCTGCCCGTGTTCGCCAACCTGCTGCCGGCCGACCCGGACATGGCGCGCTACATCGCCGAGGTGCGAGCGCCGCACGCCAGCCGGCTGGGCGAGAAGCTGGCGCAGACCGAGGGGCTGCTCTACCGCCGGGGAAATTTCAACGGCACGATGGACGAGCTGATCCTGCGCGCGCTCCTCGCGCAGAAGGACGCCGAGATCGCCTTCTCGCCGGGCTTCCGCTGGGGCGCGACGCTGCTGCCGGGCGATGCGATCACGCGCGAAGACCTGATGGCGCAGACCGCGATCACCTATCCGCAGGTGACGGTGAGCGAGCTCGGCGGGGCCGAAATCAAAACGGTACTGGAGGACGTGGCCGACAACCTGTTCAATAGCGACCCCTACAGCCAGCAAGGCGGCGACATGGTGCGCGTCGGCGGCATGAGCTACGCCATCGCGCCCAGGGAGAAGATCGGCCGCCGGATCTCGGAGATGCGGCTGCGCGGCGAACCGGTCGAGGCGGACAAGCGCTACAAGGTGGCGGGCTGGGCGCCGGTGCGCGAGGGCGTCGGCGGCGAGCCCGTATGGGACGTCGTCGAGCGGCACCTGCGCGCGATGAAAAACGTGCCCCCGCTCAACGCATCGGAGCCGCGGCTGAAATAGTGCTCGCGCGTGCGCCGCGCTTTCTGGGTATGCTGCGGCTGACAAGAAAAAGCGGAAACGGCATGACTCGAGCGCAGCGTGATCTTTTCCTCATCAGCTTCCTGATTCTCTTCTTCGAGCTCGCCGCCATCCGTTTCTTCGGCGGCACGGTGGTGTTTCTCACCTTCTTCACGAACATCGTGCTGCTCGCCTGCTTTCTCGGCATGAGCCTCGGCCTGCTCTCGGCGCGCGGCCCGCGGGACCTTGTGCCGATGATGCTGCCGCTCGCGATGCTGACTTTCGGCGCGGCGATCGCCACGCATCTCCTCTATTGGAATTGGGCCGACGCCATTACCGTCAGCATCGGCGATCAGCAGGCGTCGCCGCGCCTCATCTATTTCGGCACGGAATCCCGGCCGATCGATCCGAGCCGCTGGCTGGTGCCGATCTGGGCCGTCGGCGCGGCATTCTTCGCGATGATCGCCCTCACGTTCGTCGGTCTCGGCCAGATCATGGGACGGGCTTTCGCCGGGATCTCGAACCGGGTTGTCGCCTATAGCATCGACATCGCGGGAAGCCTGGGCGGCATCGCCGCCTTCGCCGCCATGAGCTACCTCGAGCTCCCGCCCAGCGTCTGGGTCGTGCCCATCTTGCTGCTCATGCTCTACTTCGCAGGGTGGCGCAGGCCCGTGCAGGTGAGTGCGGCCCTCGCGCTCGCGATCTTCGCCGCCGTTGGCGCCCACGGCCTCGGCGGCGTCGGCCTCGCCGGCATGAAGGTGCCCGCGGAGATCTTCTGGTCGCCGTACTACAAAGTCGCCTATTCGCCGATATTCCGATCCATCTCGACGAACGACATCGGCCATCAACAGATGGTCGATGTGAGTCGCCAGGGTCCCGGCTATCACCTGCCCTACGTCCTCAATCGCGCGTCCGGAGGAGCGCCGTTCGAGAACATCATGATCATCGGCGCGGGAAGCGGCAACGACGTCGCCGCCGCTTTGCTCGCCGGCGCGCGGCACGTCGACGCGGTCGAGATCGATCCGCGCATCAATGCGCTCGGGCGCCGGGCACATCCGAACCAGCCTTACAGCGATGCGCGCGTGTCGGTGCACCTGGACGACGGTCGCAGCTTCGCGCGCCATACCGGCGCCAGGTACGACCTCGCGGTCTACGCGCTGGTGGACTCGCTGATGCTGCACTCGGGCTACTCCAGCCTGCGGCTGGAGAACTTCCTCTTCACGCGCGAGGCGTTCGAGGACGTGAAGCGCGTGCTGGCGCCCGGCGGCGTCTTCGTCATGTACAACTATTTCCGCCAGGGCTGGGTGGTGACCCGGGTCGCCAGCATGGCGGAGGAAACCTTCGGCACGAAGCCCCTGGTCTTCAACCTGCCCTATCGGCCGGACATCCGGCCCGAGGACACGCTGCAAAACCAATGGACCATGATCGTCGCGGGATCGGACTC
>DASQAW010000071.1:0-2605 GCA_035635495.1 Burkholderiales bacterium | reverse complement strand
GCGGGGTGAGGCGGGCACCGGCTCGACATCGAAGTACACCCGTCCGATCTCGCGCCCGTCGGTGGTCTCGATCTGCACCTTCCACGCGCCCGGCTGGTACTTCGACTTGAAGCCGTAGCCGCGGAAGCCTTCGGCGCGCCCGCCGACGATCTTGAGCGGGATCGTGTCCTGCAGCGCCCAGCCGCGGTCCTGGCGGTGAAACCAGCGCACGCTCACCTCGTCGGCGAAGCTGGCCGGCGAGAAGACGCGGAAGAACACGTAGACCCGGTCGCCCGGCTGGGCGCGGAATTGCTGGTCGCCGTTCCGCCAGAAGGCCCATATCGGGCGCTCATGGCTCACCCGGTAGCCGTCCTGCGTCCGCTCGACCGAGTGGTACACGCCGATGAAGGGAATCGACAGCGGCACCGGCGGGATCACGCGCAGAAGGTACGCGCCGAGGAACACGACCAGCATCAGGCCGAACGGCACGAGCATCTGGTGGCGCGCCGCCGCGAAGCGCTCCGGCGCGCGTCGCCTGAGCCACGCCGCGAGGGCGAGCATCGGCACGCAGCCGACCGCCATCGACGCGAGGAAGACCGCCGTGCCGACCTGACCGAAGATCATCGGCACGACCGTCGCGCAGAAGGACAGACCGCACAGGCTGAGCAGCGCGAACTTGAAGGACAGCCCCAGCCGCTGGAACGGTCCGAACTCGTTCAGCAAGAGGAGCGCGACCATCACCAGCAGGAAGGAGAACGAGACGAGCAGCGACGAGCTCTTGAAGAAGAAGAGCGTGTACATGTTGAGGAGCGTACCCAGGCAGAAGCTCAGGATCGCGATGCGGTAGCGGTAGTACCAGCGCTTGACCGCTGGCAGGCCTTCGAGCGCCGGCGCGTCGGGCACGAAGAACATCTGCGTCAGCACGGCCGTGACGATGCCGAGGTAGACGGTCTGCTGCGCGATCATGTGCCACGAGTCGACCCGGCCGACCGCGACCGTGTCGAAGATGAAACCGCCGGCGAAGAACAGCGCCGCGACGCGGCCCTCGTGCCGCGCGTAATAGAGCCTGAGGCGCTGGATTGCGCTGGGCGATGCGGCGGGTGTCTCGGTCGGGGTCAGGCGATCAGTAGGTCTCGAAGATCTTCTGCAGCTCGGCCGGGTCGCGCGTCTTCGTCAGCGCGAGCATGAGCAGGATGCGCGCCTTCTGCGGCGTGAGGTTGTCGCCCCAGATGAGCGGGCGCTTCTCCGCCGCCCGCGTGTCGATGACCCGGCCCATGCCGCCGCGGTTCGTCATGACGACCGGTATGCCCTTCGCGACCAGGCGGTTCACCGTCTCGTCCATCGCCGGCGTGCCGGAGCCGGTGGGGAAGCCGGCGATGACGATGCCCTCGGCCTTGGCCTGCGCAATCGCCGCGTCGATCAGCGCGCCGTCGGCGCCGGCGTACGTGTAGATGATGTCCACACGCGGCAGCTTCTGCATGCGCGCGATGTCGAAGCCGCCGGGCGCCTTGGTCGGCGCACGGTAGAAGGTCACCCGGTCCTCGTCGACGAAGCCGAGCGCGCCTATGTCGCGGCTGCTGTAGGTTTCCAACCGATAACTAATGTTCTTGCTCACATCCCGCGCGGCGTTGATGACGTCGTTTGCTACGACAAGCGCACCTTTGCCGCGCGCTTCGTCGGCGGCCGCGACGCGCACCGCCTGGAGGAAGTTCTTCGGGCTATCGGAGCTAAGCGTGGTGAATTGCCGCTGCGCGGCCGTAAGGACGACCGGCTTGTCCGTCTTCACCGTCAGGCTGAGGAAATAGGCGGTCTCTTCCACGGTGTTGGAGCCGTGGCTGACCACGATGCCCTTCACCTCGGGCTCGCGCGCCAGGATCTCGTTGATGCGCCGCGCGAGCGTGAGCCAGTTCTCGACCGTGATGGCGCTCGAGCCGACGCGGATCACTTCCTCGACTTCGAGGCGCGCGACCTTTTTCAGCTGCGGGATGGCCTCCGCGACTTCGCCGGCGTGCAGCCGGCCCGACGGCGTGTTGGCGATCGTGCCGCCGGTGGCGACGACCTTGATGAGCGGGAGCTGGCCCTGCGCGTTGACTTCGCCGGCGGCGAGCGCCAGCGCGAGAAAAATAGGGACTGTCCCTATTTTTCTATTCACTGCCAGGCGCGGTTGTCGACGGTGTTCTCGTAGGTCGCGCCGGCCGGCACGAGGCCCCAGTCGCGCGTCCACTCGTAGGTGTGCTGAAAGCGCTCGCGGGTGTAGGGCTCCGGCGGCGCGTTGAGAATGCGCCCGAGCTTGAGCTCCTTCAGCTCGAGCAGGCCGCCGGCTTCCTCGACGAGGTAGTGCGCGTATTTCGCCGGGTTCTTGTCGATGGCGCGCGCGGCCTCGCCTTCGGCGAGGAACATCTTGTGCAGCGTCGGACCGTCGAGCTCGTCGCCGGCGGCTTCGCTGCGCGTGGAGTGCGACTCCATCAGCACGCGCAGCCCTTGTTTCTCGGCGACGCTGATCCACGGCTCCATCAGGCTGATCGCCGCGACCTCGCCGCGCTTCAGCGCCTCGATGCGCTCGCGCATGGTGCCGGCGAACAGGGTCTTGATCTGCTCCCGCTTGAGGAAACCCTCGAGGAGTTTG
>DASQAW010000070.1:0-1541 GCA_035635495.1 Burkholderiales bacterium | reverse complement strand
CGATCGGCCGCGTGCTGTCGTCGTCGCCGAACAGAAACGGGCCGTTCAGCGTCGAGTCTTCGTCGGCGGAATCTCGGGGAGCACCCATCCTCGCGAAATATTATGCGCTTGTCCTGGTCGCGGGGAGCGCGGCCGGGGGTCGGAGCCCGAATTTTCGGTTCTGTTTTTGGCGCCGACCCCGGATTTTTTCCTTTTTGCCGCAGCCGCGCTCTGCGCGGCGAACGGGGGGTTAGTCCTCGACCAGCTCGGCCTTCTCGAACTTCGCCTGCGCGAACTCCTGAAGATTGCTGATGGCGCCGGCGACCTTCGGGCCGTACGCCGGCGCGAACTCGATCACCCGCTCGCCGTCGAGGTCGTCCTTCTGCTTAAGGCAGATGTAGCCCGCGTCGGAGATGAAGATGTCGATGTCGGCCTGGCCTTTGATGCGCATACTCGAATACCTCCTGGCAGAGCGCGCATCCTAGTCCGCGCCTTCGTGCTGTTCGTCAATGCGCAGCGCGTCCCGGCCGGAGGAGTCCGAAAGTAGCGCCCCCACCCGCCGAACGGAGGATTGCGGGGGTCAGGACCTGACGATCGCCGCCACGAGCTTGAGGAGCTGCTCCTCGATGAGCTGCGCGTCGATCTGCCCGAGCGCATAGCCGCTGCCCGCCATCGCGCCCGACTGCGGCACCGCGCCGTTGGTGATGCACACCGTGCGGTTGTAGTGCCGCGTGCTGAAGCAGAGCTCGCGCCGCGGCCCGTCGGCCACCGCCGCCTTCTCCATCCCCACGGGCGTGATGTGCAGGCTGATCGCCGCCTCGCTCGTCTTGCCGTCGCCTTCGAAGACGAACTCCTGCTCGCGGATCGTGAAGTCGTGGCCGCGCGCGCGCAGCAGCTCGCCCGCCGCCTCGAACACCGGGCGCACCAGCTTCGCGCGCAGCTCCGCGAACGCCGCGAGGAACGCGAGCCCCTCGCTCTCGACGCGGCGCTTGCGCAGGTCGTCCGCGCGGCGCACCACGTCGTAAGCGTCGAGCATCTCGCCGAGCTGCTGCCTGAGCCGCTGGCTCACGCCTTCGCCTCGGTCGCCTCGGTCGCGTCGATCGGCTCGATCGGCTCCATCGGCTCGACCGGCGCGCCCCTGCCCCAGCGCCCTGAGAGGCTGGACGACTTGAGCTTGGGGGCTTGGCGATTCGCCACGCTGACGGCGTAGTCGAAAAACGCGCCGGTGCCCGCCGGGCGCAGGCGGCTCGGCTGGTAGCGCGGATACTTGAGCGAGATCTTGGCTATCGCCCAAGGATACGCGCTTTACGGGGTCAGACCCCGAATTTGCGCACCAGCTCCGCGCCTTCGACCACGCGGATGTTGCGCTCCGCGGCGAAGGCGCGCGCCTGCGCCGTGACCTCGCCCGTGGCGACGTAGATGCACTCCGCAGCTTCGCGCGCGCGGCGCGCATCCTCCAGCTCGCGCAGCGGCTCGATGCCGGTGCGCATCGCCTTCCAGCGCTTGCACGCGACGAGCGTGCTGCGCGAGCCCTGCACCAGCTCGAAGTCGGCGCCGCCGCT
>DASQAW010000069.1:0-2707 GCA_035635495.1 Burkholderiales bacterium | reverse complement strand
GCTAACGGATTTCAAGTCCGCCGCATTCGACCGCTCTGCCAACTCTCCGGATTGCAGGGCGATTTTACCCGCCCCTCGCAAAGGCACCGGACCGTCCCCATATCCGGCTGACATGACGGCCTCCGAGAAGAAGGAGCCGCTGGTCCGGATCTACGGCCGGCTTGCCTCGCCCGAGGCTTACCGGCTGCGAGATTTCCTACATCGCTGCGACGTTCCCTTCGAGTTCATCGCGCTCGACAGCGACGGTCAGGCGCGCGCGGACGCCAAGGTCGCGCACGCCAAAGACCCGCGCCTGCCGGTCTGCGAATTTCCCGACGGCACGCGGATGGAGTGCCCGAGCATCCGGCAGGTGACCGAGAAGCTCGGCTGGTTCGCCCATCCCTCGCGCGAGGAATACGACCTGGCGATCTACGGCGCCGGACCCGCTGGCCTGAGCGCGGCGGTTTACGCGTCGGCCGATGGCCTGAAGACGGTGCTGGTCGAGCGCTGGGCGGTGGGGGGCCAGGCAGCGAGCAGCTCCCGCATCGAGAACTATCTCGGCTTTCCGGACGGCATCTCCGGCGCGGAGCTCGCCGAGCGTGCGCGCGAGCAAGCGTGCAAGTTCGGCGCGGAGATCCTGATCGCCCGCGCGGGCGTGCGCGCGGAGATGGCGGCGGGCAAAGGCGTCGGTTACCTGGAGGACGGCACGAAGATAGTGGCGAGCGCGTCGGTGTGCGCCACGGGCGTCGAGTATCGGCGCCTCGGCTTGCCGAACGCGGAGCGGCTGCTCGGCGCCGGCGTTTACTACGGGGCGGGCGCGAGCGAAGGCCCGTTCACGAAGGGCGAGGACGTGTACATCGTCGGCGGCGGCAACTCCGCCGGACAGGCGGCGATGCACATGGCGCAATTTGCCCGGCGCATCTTCATCGTGATCCGCGGCGACTCGCTCGAGGAAACCCTGTCGCAATACCTGGTCGAGCGCATTCAGGCCGCGCCCAACATCGAGGTCCTCACGCATACCGAGGTCGTCGCGCTCCACGGCGACAAGCGGCTCGAGAGCATCACCCTCGCCGACCGCCGAAATGGAGAGCGGCGCGAGGCGGCTACCCGATGGCTCTTCGTGTGCATCGGCGGCATTCCGCACACCGACTGGGCCGACACAGTCGGCGTGGTGCGCGACGCAGCGGGCTATCTGGTGACGGGGCCCGACCTGTCGAGCGCCGAGAAATGGCGTGCGCGCTGGCCCCTGGACCGGGCGCCCTTCTACCTCGAGACCAGCGTGCCCGGCGTGTTCGCCGCGGGCGACGTGCGGCATGGCTCGGTCAAGCGCGTGGCATCCGCGGTGGGCGAAGGCGCCATGGCGGTGGCGTTCGTGCACCGTTATTTGAGCCGCGGCTGACCTTGAAAAAACCGTGCTGCGCCCGCACGTTATCCGGTAGTCATTGCAACTTGGGGCCGCTTTGGTAGTCTTAGCTGCATAACAAGGAGGATCGGATGGAACTGAAACCCATACGCACCGACGACCAGCCCGCGCGTGGCTTCGGCTACGAGGCAGCCCAGGACGTCGCATTGGCCCAGCAGGGGCAGAAGGTCCTGCGCAACACCTATCTGCTGCTGGCCTTGACCATGGTGCCGACCGTGATCGGCGCATTCGTCGGCATGGCGACGGGCGGCATCATCCTCGCGCATCCCATCATGAGCACGCTGGTGATGCTGGCGGCGGTGATCGGTCTGCAGTTCGGCATCGCGGCGAACCGCAACAGCGGCGTCGGCGTCGCGCTCCTGCTCCTGATGACGGGGCTGCTCGGCTGGTGGCTCGGGCCGATGCTGAACTTCGCGCTGGCGCTGAAGAACGGCATGCAGCTCGTCGGCTACGCCGCGGTCGGCACCGGCGTGATCTTCTTCGCCATGGGTGCCATCGCCACGACCACGAAGCGCGATTTCAGCTTCATGGGCAAGTTCCTGTTCGTCGGCATGATCGCGCTCCTCATCGCTATGCTGGCGAACATGTTCCTGCAGATCCCGGCGCTCGCGCTGACCATCTCCACGCTGGTGATCGTCGTGTTCTCGCTCTTCCTGCTCTACGACCTGAACCGCATCATCCGCGGCGGCGAGACCAACTACGTCATGGCGACGACCGGCGTCTACATGAGCCTCTTTAACATCTTCGCCAACCTGCTCAGCCTGCTGATGTCTCTGGCAGGCGAGCGCGACTGAGCGCGGAACAGCAAAGCTCGACAAGGGCGCCTGCGGGCGCCCTTTTCATTTGATGCGCGGCGCCTGCGACTGCCACGCCCACGTCTGCGGCCCCGAAAGCCGCTACCCCTACTCGCCCAACCGCCTCTACACGCCAGAGGACGCCTCGCCGGCGGACTATCGCCGCATGCTCGACGCGCTCGGCATGGAGCGCGGCGTGCTCGTGCAGCCGAGCATCTACGGCACGGATAACCGCGCGCTGCTCGATGCGCTCGCTCAGGACCCGAAGCGGCTGCGTGGTATCGCGGTCGTGCCTTATGACATCCATGCGCGCGAGTTGGAGAAGCTGCACCAGGCCGGCGTGAGGGGGGTGCGCCAGAACATCGTCGATTTGAAGGAAGGCAAGGGGCAGCTACCGCTCGACGACCTGCGCAAGCTTGCGGCGAAGATCAAGCCGTTCGGCTGGCATGTCGAGTTCCTGATGCACGTCGACGAGTTTCCGCAGCTCGACCGTCAGCTCGCCGATTTCCCG
>DASQAW010000068.1:0-10365 GCA_035635495.1 Burkholderiales bacterium | reverse complement strand
CGCTCAAAGGACTGCAGCGCCGCCTGCGTCACCAGGGTGTCATAGCCGCACGCGCGCGCCTCGGCGACCATCTCGGCGAGGTCCTTCTTCAGCGTATCGATGGTGACGCTCGGCGGATTGTCCTTGCCGCCGAGCGCCGCGGCGATGGCGCCGGCGCGGTTCTTGAGCATGTTCGGCGCGCCGGAGGTGTCGGCGAGGATGTCCATAAGTCGCTGTGGGTCCAACCCCAAATGTCTTACGAGCGATAGCGCCTCTCCAAGCGCCTGCCAGTAGACGATGAGCGGCAGGTTGATGGCGAGCTTCATGCTCGCGCCGGCGCCCACCGGCCCGACGTGCTCGACGCGGCGGCACATCTGATCGAGGAGCGGCTTCGCCCGCGCCACGTCGCCCGGTTCTCCGCCGACGAAGCCGAAGAGCTTGCCTTCCTTCGCCGGCCCTACCGTGCCGCCGACCGGGCATTCGACGAAGGCACCACCCGCGCCATTCACCATGCTTGATATTTTTTTGGCGACCTCCGGGCGCACCGTGCTCATCTCGATGAAGAGCTTCCCGTTCATCGCCGGCAGCAGCTGCGCATAGACCGAGTTCACCGCCGGCGCGTCGGTGAGGATGCTGATCACCACCTCGCTGCCCGCCGCGAGATCGGCCGGCGTGGGCGCAACCTTCAATCCGGTGGCTCGCGCCTTGTCCGGCGTGCGGTTCCAGACCATCATCTCGTGCCCGAGCCCCGCCAGCCGCGACGCGATGCCCGCGCCCATCTTGCCGATGCCTGCGATGCCCACTTTCATGTCGCTCGTCTCCATTCCCACGGATACCGTGGCGCTAGAAGGCGCATGGTACGAGCCCGACGCGGCGGCGCGTAGCGGGGCGGCGCTCCTGTTTCACGGCAACACGATGAACTTCTACAGCGGCGCGCCGCGCTTCCTGCCGCCGGCGCTGACGGAGCTCGGCCTTGCCTGCCTGGCGTTCAATCGCCGGGGGCACGACATCCTGGCCATCCGCGACTCCCGCGCCGCCGAGGGCGCCGCGTTCCAGACCATCGCGGAGGCGGTCGCCGACAACCGCTTTGCCGCCGCATGGCTCGCGCAGCGCGGGTTCCCGCACCCGGTGGTCATCGGGCACAGCAACGGCGGCATGCTCGCCGTGCGCCACGTCGCCGACCATCCGGAGACGCCGGCGCTCGTCCTCCTCTCGGCGCACTGCGGCGGAAAGAACATGGTGCCGCTTGCGAGCAAATCCGGGCTCCTCGCCGGCGACCGGCTCGCGGAGCTGACGGCGCAGGCTGAGCGGATGGTCGCGGACGGCAGGGGGCGCGAGCTCATGCTGCTGCCGGGCTGGTGGTACGTGACGAGCGCGGCGAGCTTTCTCGATCTCGCGAACTGCCCCGACATCGTCGAGCTCGCGCCGCGGGTCCCCTGCCCGGTGCTCTACCTGCGCGGCGACCAGGAGCCGCGCGATCTCTATCCGGCGGAGGAATTCCGGCGCCGCTGCGCAGGGCCTTGCACGGTCGAGGTCGTGCTGCAGTGCGACCACTTCTATCGCGGGCGCGAAGCCGCGGTTTCGGCTATTGTGTCTCGCTGGCTGATGCAGACACTAAAAACAGGGAGGCAAAAATGAATAAGCGGTTTCTGCTGGCATGGCTGGTCCTCTTCATCGCGTGGTTCATCGGCAGCTTCGTGGTGCACGGCGTGCTCCTGCACGACGACTACATGGCGGCGAAGACGCTTTTCCGCCCTGAGGCGGAATCGCAGAAGCTCTTCCCGCTGATGATCCTCGCCCACATCATCCTCGCTGGCGCTTTCGTATGGATCTATCAGCGCGGCGCGGAGGCGAAGCCGTGGCTCGGGCAGGGCATCCGCTACGGCATCGCGGTGTGGGCCCTGGCCTCGCTGCCCATGTATCTCATCTACTACGTGGTGCAGCCGATGCCCGGCGTGACGGTGGTGAAGCAGATCATCTTCGACGGCATCCTGATCCTGATCCTCGGCGCGATCGTCGCGTTCATGTATCGCCGGCCTGCGGCGTAGCGCGGCAGCTCCACTTCAGCCGGCGCGCCGCGTGACGCGCCTAGCGCCGAATCGCCATCCCGCCGGATTTCCGCCGCGCGCCTTCGTATCGGCGGTAGGCGCTTCTCGCAAAGAGCAGGAAGCTCGGCATGAAGTAATTCGCTCATTGGGTTGACACGTCTTCCGCGCGGGGCTCAAATCCGACGCCGGAGGAGGCTGGTTTTGCGCATCGAGTGGGACGTCCCCATCACGATGGACGACGCTCTGGTTTTGCGGGCCGATGTCTTTCGTCCGGACGAAGGTCGCCATCCTGTCATCCTGAGCTACGGCCCCTATGCGAAAGGGCTCGCGTTCCAGGACGGCTACCCGAGCGCGTGGCAGCGCATGGTCGCCGAGCATCCGGACGTGGCTTACGGCTCGAGCAACCTCTATCAGAGCTGGGAAGTCGTCGATCCGGAGAAGTGGGTGCCCGAGGGTTACGCCTGCGTGCGCGTCGATTCGCGCGGCGCGGGCCGCTCGCCCGGCTGCATCGACCACTTCTCGCCGCGCGAGACGAAGGACTTCTACGACTGCATCGAGTGGTCCGGCACCCAAGGCTGGTCGAGCGGCAAGGTCGGACTGAACGGCATCTCGTACTACGGCATCAACCAGTGGCACGTGGCGTCGCTGCAGCCGCCGCACCTGAGCGCGCTCTGCGTCTGGGAAGGCGCCGCCGACTGGTACCGCGACATGACGCACCACGGCGGCATCCTCTGCACGTTCTGGGCGAACTGGTACGACATGCAGGTGAAGACGGTGCAGTACGGCCTCGGCGAGCGCGGCCCGCGCAGCCGCGCCACCGGCGCGCTCGTGTGCGGCGACGAGACGCTCTCCGATGCCGCCCTCGCCAAGAACCGCTGCAACTTTGGCGACGAGATCCTGGCGCATCCGCTCGACGATGGTTACCACCGGGCTCGTTCACCCAAGTGGGACAGGATCACGGTGCCGCTTCTGTCCGCTGCCAACTGGGGCGGCCAGGGTCTCCATCCGCGCGGCAACTTCGAAGGTTTCGCGCGCGCGGCGTCGAAGGAGAAGTGGCTCGAGGTGCACGGTATCGAGCATTGGACGCACTTCTATACCGACTACGGGCGCGAGCTGCAGCTCCGCTTCTTCGATCATTTCCTGAAGGGCGAAGGCGACTGGCCGCGCCAGCCGCGCGTGCAGCTCCAGGTGCGGCATGTCGACAAGTTCGTCGAGCGCCACGAGAGCGAATGGCCGATCGCTCGCACCCGGTGGACCAAGGCCTACCTCCATCCCGGCGCGCAGCTGCGGCCGGACCCAGGGGAGGGGACCATTACGTTCGACGCGATGGGCGACGGCGTCACGTTTATCTCCGAGCCCGTGCCGAAGGAGACGGAGATCACCGGCCCGCTCAGCGCGCGCCTGACCGTTTCCTCGAGCACGACGGACGCGGATCTGTTCCTCGTCTTCCGCGTCTTCACGCCCGATCTGCGCGAGGTCATCTTCATGGGCGCGATCGATCCGCACACGCCGATCGGGCAGGGCTGGCTGCGTGCGTCGCACCGCAAGCTGGAGCCGAAGTTGTCGCAGCCCTGGCGCCCGTATCACACGCACGACGAAGTTCAAAAACTAAAAGCTGGACAACCCGTCGCGCTGGACATCGAGCTCTGGCCCACGTCGATCGTGGTGCCGGCGGGCTACCGCCTCGCGCTCAGCGTGCGCGGTCGCGACTACGAATGGCAGAAGTCCACCGGGGCGCGCCTTTCGAACTTCAAGAACGAGCTGCGCGGCTGCGGCCCGTTTCTGCACGACGATCCCCGCGACCGGCCGGCCGCGATCTTTGCCGGCCGCACCACGCTGCACCTTGGCGACTCCCACATCCTCCTACCGGTGATCCCATGAAGCTCTACGGTTTCTGGCGTTCGCTCGCGACCTATCGCGTGCGCGTTGCGATGGCCCTGAAAGGGCTGCAGGCGGAAGAGATTTCCATCGACCTGCTCAAGGGCAAGCAGAACAGCGACGACTACCTCGCGGTGAACCCGCAGGGCGTCGTGCCCGCGCTGATCCTCGACGAGGGCGGACCGCCGCTCTTCCAGTCGCTCGCCATCCTCGAATACATCGACGAGACGCATCCGCAGCCGCCGCTCCTGCCGAAGGATCCGCGCGGCCGCGCACGCGTGCGTGGCCTGTCCTTGATCGCCGCGGCCGATGGTCATCCGCTGATCACGCCCAGGATCCGCAACTACCTGGAAAAGGAAATGCGCCAGGACGAGGATGCGCGTAACCGCTGGCTCGCGCACTGGACGATGCGCGCGCTCGAGGCGATGGAAGGGCATCTTTCGCGCGAGAGGGAGACCGGGCGCTTCTGCCACGGCGATGCGCTCACCATGGCCGACATCTGCATGGCCTCGCAGGTGATCGGCGCGCTCGCCTACTTCAACTGCGACACCTCAGGCGTGCCGGCGGTGATGCGCATCTACAACCAGTGCATGCAGATCGACGCCTTCACCCGCGCTCATCCGCTGAAGCAGCAGGGCGCCGCCCCTCACTGAAAAATAGGAGCAACATGAGCCAGGTTCAGATCGTCGATCGATCTACGCTGATCTCGGGACTCTATAGGCAGCTCGAGTTGAAGCCTGCCGAGACGGCGATCATCACGATCGACATGCACCGCGGCCATCTCGACATGGATGTGGCCACCATGCCGGCGAAGCCGGAGGATGCGGCGCGCGTCATCAAGAACGCTCGCGCGGTGCTGGACCATGCCCGGCGGTTGAAGGTGCCGGTGATCCATGTGGTGCTGGTGTACCGCCGCATCCCGGGAATCGGCAGCGAGG
This sequence comes from Burkholderiales bacterium, assembly GCA_035635495.1. Taxonomy (GTDB): domain Bacteria; phylum Pseudomonadota; class Gammaproteobacteria; order Burkholderiales; family SG8-39; genus SCGC-AG-212-J23. The sequence continues at coordinate 5,522 of DASQAW010000068.1, read as the reverse complement.
GAATGACTTCGCCATTCTGGAAAGCGATGCACGCCGCGCAGGGCGAGACGGATCGCCTGACGCCAGGACGCAAGAGCACGGTGCGCGAGCACAACGTCGAAGGCTCGCCGGGCACGCAGATCATCCCCGAGCTCTACAAGGACGGCGACTACGTCATCAATAACAAGAAGCGGCTCGACTGCTTCTACGGCACCGATCTGCGCCAGCTTTTGCAGACGCTGGGCGTGAAGAACGTGGTGCTCATGGGCATCAACACCAACACCTGCGTGCTGAACACGTCGTTCACGGCGTTCAACTTTGATTACCGGGTGGTCGTGCTCTCGGACTGCGTGGCGAGCATGTATGGCGACGACCTCCACGTACTCGGGCTGCAGAACGTGGCGCGCTGCCTGGGCTGGGTGGTCACGAATGAGCAATTTTTCGAAAAGCTGAGAGAGGACAAGCATGCGATTCACGCGTAGACGCTTCATCCAGGCCACCGGCGCTGCCGCGGCCGCGGCGGCCGTTCCCGTGCGCGCCCAGGCCGGGGCGATCCGCCTCGGCCTGATGACGGTGAAGACCGGCCCGCTCGCCTCGGGCGGCATCGACATGGAGCGCGCGCTGGTGCAGTACCTCAAGGAGGCCAAGTACACGGTGGCCGGCCGCAAGATCGAGCTCTTGGTCGGCGACTCGGGCGGCGTGCCGGCGCAGTCGCGCACCAAGACCCAGGAGCTGGTCGAGCGCGACAGGATCCACGTCATGATCGGGCCGCTCGACACCGCGTCGGCGCTCGCCACCGACGACTACATCCGCCAGGCGCAGTTGCTGACCCTTTCGGTCGCGGCGGCGGAGGACATGACCCAGAGGAAGCCCAATCCCTGGTTCACGCGGGGCACCTCGACCTCCTCGCAGTGCTCCATGCCGCTCGCCGACTATTGCGCCGAGACGCTCAAGATGAAGCGCATGGCGGTGATCGCCGACGACATCGCCTACGGCCACGAGATGTGCGCCGGCTTCCTGCGCGTGTTCGAGGACGCCGGCGGCAAGGTGGTGCAGCGCATGTTCCCGCCGCTGACCGTGCCCGACTATGGGACCTACCTCGCGCAACTGAAGACCAACGTCGACGGCATCTTCCTCGGCTTCGCCGGCTCGAACGGCTTCCGCTTCCTGCGGCAGATGAACGAGTACGGGCTCATCAAGAAGGTGACGCCGGTCGGCGGCATGACGGCGCTCGACGAGGCGGTGCTGCGCAACATGGGCGACGAGGCGCTCGGCATCGTAACCTCGTGCTGGTACTCCGCCGAGATCGAGAACGCCATCAACAAGCGCTTCGTGGCCAACTTCCGCGTCGATCATGGCTACGACCCGGGCTTCTATGCCGCGGCTACGTACACCGAGGCGGCGGTGCTCGACCAGACGCTGCAGAAGCTCGGCGGCAAGATCGAGGACAAGCCGGCCTTCATGAAGGCGGTCCGCTCGGGCAAGTTCGACACCTGCCGCGGCCCGGTGCAGTTCGACCAGTACGGCAACGTCGTCGGCAACATCTACATCCGCAAGGTCGAGCGCAGGGACGGCCGGCTCGTGAACCGGGTGATCCACACCTACCCGAACGTGAGCCAGTTCTGGAAGTACAAGCCCGAGGAGTTCCTCAAGGACCCGGTCTACTCGCGAGATTTCCCGCCGGCCAAGAACCTGGAGAACTGACTGCAGTACTGGGCGATCCAGACGCTCAATAGCCTGGCGCTGGGCGGCCTGCTGTTCCTATTGGCGGCGGGCTTCTCGCTCATCTTCGGGCTGATGCGGATCGCCAACCTCACGCACGGCGCGCTGTTCATGCTGGGCGCCTACCTCGGCGTGAGCATCATGCGCTATGTCCCCAACCTCTGGCTCGCCGCGCTCGCGGCCGGCATCGCGGTCGCGGTGTTCGGCGGGCTGATGGAAAGGCTCATCCTGCGCAAGCTCGGCGGCAACGTGCTGGGCCAGGTGCTGGTGACGCTCGGCGTGGCGTTCATCATCGCCGACGCGTGCCTGCTCGTCTGGGGCGGCGATCCAATCCCGATCCAGACGCCGGCGGCGCTGCAGGCGCCGGTGCGCATCGCCGGCTTCGTCTTCCCTGCCTACCGGCTCGCCGTCGTGGTGATCGCGGTCGTCGTCGCCATCGCGCTGTACCTGCTGATGGAGCGCACCCGCCTCGGCGCCATGATCCGCGCCGGCGTCGACGACCCGCAGATGGCGAGCGCGGTGGGCATTCCAGTTTCCAGGTTATTCACCACCGTTTTCTGTCTCGGCGCCGCCCTCGCCGGCGCCGGCGGCGTGATCGGCGGGCCGATCATGTCGGCGTACCCCGGGCTCGACGCGGACATGCTGCCGCTTGCGTTGATCGTCGTGATCCTCGGCGGCGTGGGGAGCCTGCTCGGCGCGTTCGCCGGCGCTTTCATCACCGGCTTCGTCTACACCTTCGGCGTCGCACTCCTGCCGGACCTCGCGTACGTGATCCTCTTCCTGCCGATGATCCTCGTCATCGCCTTCCGGCCGAGGGGTCTTTTCGGCAAGTTCGCAGCGTGAGGTGGATTGTCGCCATCGCGCTGCCGGCGCTGCTGCCGCTGGTGGCGGGCGAGTACTACATCAACCTGGCGAGCCAGATCGTGATCTTCGCGGTGTTCGCCGCGAGCATCAATCTGCTCCTCGGCTACGGCGGCCTGCCGACGCTCGGCCACGCCGCGTATCTCGGCATCGCCGCCTATGTCTCGGCGCTGCTGCAGCTCAAGCTCGGCTTCGGCCACTGGATGGCGGCGCCGATCGCGGTGCTCGCGACGACGCTGATGGGCGGCGCGTTCGGGCTGATCGCGCTGCGCGCTACCGGGCTTGGCTTCCTCATGCTTACGCTCGCGCTGTCGCAGGTGCTGTGGGGCACGGCGTACCGCTGGGTGTCGATGACCGACGGCGACAATGGCCTGCGCGGCCTCGCGCGCCCGGCTCCCTTCGGCCTCGACCTGAACCAGGCGATGCCGTTCTACTACTTCGCGCTGCTCATCGGCGTAGTGTCGATCTGGCTGATGGCGCGCTTCGTCAACTCGCCTTTCGGCGCGACGCTCAAGGGCGCGCGCGACCAGCCGCGGCGCATGAGCGCGCTCGGCTACGACGTGTGGCTGATCCGCTGGATCGCCTTCGTCTACGCGAGCTTCTGGGGCGCGGTGTCGGGGCTGCTCTTCGTCTACTACCACAAGTACATCCACCCCGTTTCGCTGTCGCTCGCCAACTCGGCGGAGGGTTTGCTCGCCGTCATCGCCGGCGGCTCGGGCACGCTCGCTGGCCCGCTGGTCGGTGCGGCGATTGTGCTGCTCCTCAAAAACTGGGCTTCGGCCTATATCGAGCGCTGGAACATGCTGCTCGGTTTCGTTTTCGTCTTCATCGTCGTGTTCATGCCCGAGGGCGTCGTCCCCGGCGTGCAGAGGCTATGGAAGCGCTTCGTATCCAGAACCTGAAAAAGGCGTTCGGCGGCCTGCCGGCGATCGCCGATGTTTCCCTGAGTGTTCAAGCAGGGGAACGGCGGCTCATCATCGGCCCCAACGGCGCGGGCAAGACCACGCTCTTCAACCTGCTGACGGGCGACCTGCCGCGCGATGCGGGCTCGATCGAGCTCTTCGGCGCGGAAGTCGCGCGGCTCGCCACGCACCGCCGTGTGCATCTCGGCCTCGCGCGCACCTACCAGATCATCACGCTCTTCCCCAACGATACGCTCGAGCACAACGTCGCGCTTTCTCTTCTCGGGCTTTCGCGCACTCGCTGGAACACTTTCGGGCGTCTGCCCGAAAGCTTCTATCGCGAGGCGCACGCCGTCCTGGCGCGCGTCGGTTTGGAGACAGTGGCCAAGCGGCCCATAGCCGAGGTTGCTTATGGGGAGAAGCGCCGAGTGGAGATCGCGATGGCGCTCGCGCAGAAGCCGCGCTTGCTGCTGCTCGACGAGCCGCTCGCGGGTCTGTCGCGCGAGGAGCGCGCGCAGGTGAAGAGCCTGATCGGCGCCATCCCGCGCGAGACCACGGTAGTGATGATCGAGCACGACATGGACACGGCGCTCGACATGGCCGAGCGCATCACCGTGCTGCACTACGGCCGCGTGATCGTCGAGGGCACGAGGGCCGAAGTGGTCGCGGACCCCAAGACGCGCGAGGTCTACCTTGGCCATTGAAGCACTGGCGCTCGACGGCGTCGACGCGCTTTACGGCGAGAGCCATGTGCTGCACGGCGTGTCCTTTACGCTCGGCGAAGGCCGGGTGCTCGCGCTCCTCGGCCGCAACGGCGCGGGCAAGACCACCAGCATGAACAGCGTCATCGGCTTCCTGCCTCCGCGCAAAGGCACGATCCGCCTCTTCGGCGAGCCGGTCGCGCGCCTCGCGCCGGACGTGATCTCGCGCAAGGGCATCGGCCTCGTGCCGCAGGGCCGGCGCGTCTTCCCGCGCCTGAGCGTCCAGGAGAACCTCGTTGTGGCGTACCAGAAACGCAAGGGCGCCTGGAATCTCAATGGCGTGTTCGGGCTCTTCCCGCGGCTGAAGGAGCGCGCCCAGCAAGATGCCGGCTCGCTGTCCGGCGGCGAGCAGCAGATGCTCGCCATCGCGCGGGCGCTGATGGGCAACCCACGGGTGCTGCTGATGGACGAGCCGTCGGAGGGCCTCGCGCCGCTCATCGTGGCGGAGGTCGGACGGACGATCGCGCGGCTGAAGAGCGAAGGCCAATCGATCGTGCTGGTCGAGCAGAACGTGAAGCTGGCCTTCAGCCTCGCCGACGACGTGGTGATCCTGAACACCGGGCGGGTGGCGTTCGCCGGCCCGGTGGAGGCCGTGCGCGACAACGAGGCGCTAATTACCCAGCACCTCGGGGTCTTCTAACGGTCCTTATCGAAGCGACGGATCGTGTCCCAGGCAAGCCCGACGATCAGCATGATGACCGAGAATGCGATGATGGCGGCGAGGGTTTCCACGCTAAAGCTGCCCGAGCTTGTGAATGCGCTGCGCGATTTGGCGGTGGATGGCCATGGCGATGATGCTCAGCGATCCTACTCCTAGCGCGGCGAGCACGAAAGCGACGCTCAGGGCCCAGCTCCGGTGACGGCTGAAATCAGAACTTGAGATATGCAAGTTCTTCTTTCGTGCGATCGAGCGCAGCCACGCCAGCCGTCCCTGTTTCTGAGCGTACTAACGCGCGAATGCCATTTTGCGCTTACATAAGAAAGGAAATAGCCGACCATGATGTATAGCTGCGCGCCCTTAGGGCGTGACGCGACTACCAAGGTAGTCAAGAAGCGCGGCAAATCCCTGCGCGTCGACATCCACTGCCACTACATGAACACGGACGTAGCGGCGAGGGTCGCGCACCTCAATCCGGCGCAGCACGAGCCGATGGCGGTCTGGTCGAACGCCGCGACGCGCGAGGCGAACGCCAACCAGGTGAAGGAGCGCGGGCCGAAGCTCACCGACATCGCGCTGCGGCTGAAGGACATGGACCGCATGGGCATCGACATCCAGGCGGTGTCGCCGGCGCCGCAC
>DASQAW010000067.1:0-1573 GCA_035635495.1 Burkholderiales bacterium | reverse complement strand
GAACAGATCGACGTAGAAAGCGCTCTGGTCAGCCGTCACTTTGCCGGGGAGGAACATGGCGCGCAGCATCAGATACTGGACATCGAGTCCTTCCTCCTTGCAGGTCGGCACGTCGTTCCACGACTGCTTGTCGGTCACCTTCGACTTGTACTGGATGCGCTCCTTGTCGAAGACGCACAGCGCGCGCACCTGGCCCGCGCGCCACACTTCGAGGTTCTCCGAGGGGTTGTTGACGTTCGACTGCGTGTGGTTGCCGACGAGCTGCGTGGCGGCCTCGCCGCCGGACTTGTACGGCAGGTAGGCGAACTTGGCGCCGGTCTTCTTCTCGATGAAGACGGTGAGCACGTGGTCTTCGCGCTTCGAGCCGGTACCGCCCATCTTGAACGGCGGATTGGCAGCCTTTGCGGCGGCGACGAAATCCTTCACGTTGGCGTGCGGCAGCGTGGTGTTGTCCCACAGGATGAACTGGTCGAGCGCGACCACCGACACCGGAGTCAGCTCGCGCCAGTTGAACGGGATCTTCGCCGACAGCGGCAGCATGTAGATGAGCGAATAGGCGATCAGCACCTTGTTCGGGTCGCCGGCGCTCGACTTCATGTACATCAGCGCCTCCGCGCCCGAGGCGCCGCCCTTCAGCGACACGACCAGCGGCTGCTTCATCAGGGCGTTCTTCTGGATCGCCGCTTGCATCATCCGCGCCATCTGGTCGGATGCGCCTCCGGCCCCGGCGGCCACCACGATCTCGACCGGCTTGGTCGGCTCCCACGCGAGCGCGGAGCCGGTCAGCGCGAGGGCGGCAAGCCCTGCGGTCACAATGCGAATCGTCATCTTTATCCTCCTCCTGGGTTGCTGATGCGGGCTGCTACGCGACTTTGCGGGCCGGCGCCTTGGCGCTCTCCAACAGATATTCCATCGCGGCCCTCACGCCCTCTTTTTTCACCGGCACCCCCGCGAGCGCAAGCCCCATTTCAACGCCGGCGAGCGTGCCCATCAGCATGAGATCGTTGAGGTCGCCGAGGTGGCCGATGCGGAACATCTTGCCGCCGAGCTTGGTAAGGCCGGTGCCCAGCGACAGATCGAAAGCATCCAGGATCACCTTGCGCACGCGGTCGGCGTCATGGCCCGCCGGCATGATCACGCCGGTGAGCGATGCCGAGAATTCGCGCGGATCGAGGGCAAAGATCTCCAGCCCCCACCCGCGCACCGCGCGACGGGTGGCTTCGGCATGGCGCTGGTGGCGCGCGAACACGGCATCGAGACCTTCCTCGTCGAGCAGCATCTTCAGCGCCTCGGCGAGGCCATAGAGCAGGTTGGTCGCCGGCGTGTACGGGAAATAGCCGTTCTTGCCATTGGCGATCATCTCGTCCCACGCCCAGTAGCTGCGCGGCAGCCGCGCCGACTTGGATGCGGCAAGCGCCTTGGGCGAGATGCAGTTGAATGACAGGCCCGGCGGCAGCATCAGGCCCTTCTGTGAGCCGGCGACGGTGACGTCGACGCCCCATTCGTCGTGCCGGTAGTCGATCGACGCGAGCGAAGAGATCGTGTCGACCATGAACAGCGCCGGATGGCCGGC
>DASQAW010000066.1:0-6106 GCA_035635495.1 Burkholderiales bacterium | reverse complement strand
GCGAGCTTGAGCTTCGCTGCCTGACCGGGGCGGATGAAGCCGATATCCTGGTTCGACACCCAGACCTCGGCGACCAGCTTGTCGGCCTCCGGCACGAGCGTCATCAGGATCGTGCCGGGCGCAGCCACCGTGCCGGCGGTGTGGGTGGCCAAGTCCTTGACGGTCCCCGCCTGCGGGGCACGCAGCTCGAGCAGCTCGCGGCGGTGCGACTGCTTGGCGAGCTCCTGGCTCGCCTTCTCTAGCTGCGCGGCGGTCTCGACGCGCTCGGTCTGGAGCTGACGCCGGTAGTCGGCGGTGATCTGCGCCATCTTCTTTTCCGACTGCTCGATCAGCGACTGGCTCGAGCGGATCGCCGACTCCTGCGCGTGCAGGTCCTGCTCCTTCTCGATCCGCTCGCGCTGCTTGTCGGTGTACATGATGCGGCCGGCGAAGCCGTCCTTGCTGAGCTTCTCGAATGCCTTCTCCTGCTCGATGTAGTGCGGCAGCACCTGCTCGAGCTTGGCTTTGGTGGCGTGGGCGCCGGCAAGGTCGTGGCGTGCCTTGTCGAGGAGCGCCTGCTCCTGGGCGAGCGCGTTCTCGTAAGCGCGCACGTTCGCGACGTACTGTGCGTCGACCTGCGCAAAGAGCTGCGTGGCATCGCCGCGCTCGGCTCGAAACGGCTTGCCCGAGAGCTGCGCATCGATGCGGCGCAGCGCGATGCGCTTGTTGTCGTGGTCGGCCTGGATCGACTTCACGTCGGCGTCGGTCAGCACCGGGTCCATGCGCACCAGCACCTGCCCGGCGCCCACCGCCTCGCCCTCCTTCACCAGGATCTCCTTGACGATGCCTTGCTCGGCCGGCTGCACGATCTTGAGATAGCTCGAGGGCACGAGCTTGCCGTCGGCCACCGCGACGATGTCGAGGCGGCCGAACGCGGCCAGCAGGATCACGCCGGCGACCAGCGCGATCAGCAGGCGCAGCATCCAGCCGGCGAGCGGCGCGGGCGGCTTCTCCTGGAGGCGGAGCAGCGGCGGCGCGAAGTCGGCAGGGTCGACGGTCATTTCTTCTCCTCCTCCACGACGCGCATCTGCGCCGTCCGGTCGCCGAGGCGGACGATCTCGTCCACCTGCAGGCCTTTCGGCACGAGGTGCGCGATGAACAGCATCGTCACCTTGCCCTTGAGCTGGTTGATGGTCGCCGCGAACTGGTCGGCCGTCGCCGCGTCGAGGCTGCTGGTGGCTTCGTCGAATATCAGGATGCGCGGGCGCTTGAGCACGGCGCGAGCGATGGCGAGGCGCTGCTTCTGTCCGCCCGACAGTCCGACGCCGTGCTCGCCCACCTCGGTGTTGTAGCCCTTCGGCAGCTTCTCGATGAAGTCGTGGATCTCCGCGATCTTGCAGGCGTGCACCACGTGGTCGAAGGCGGCGTTCGGGCTGGCGGCGATCAGGTTCTCGTAGATCGAGCCGGAGAAGAGGTAGGTCTCCTGCGGCACGACGCCGAAATACTGGCGCAGCTCGTTGGCCGTGAAGTGCCGGATGTCGCCGCCGTCGATGGTGATCTGGCCGTCGGTGGGCTGGTAGAAGCCGAGCAGCAGCTTGGCGAGCGTGCTCTTGCCGCTGCCGGAGGGGCCGGTGAGCACGGTGAGCCTGCCCGGCTTGAGCGCGAGGCTCAGGTTCCGGTAGAGGAAGGGGTGCTCCGGCGTGTAGCGGAAGGAGAGCTCGGCGATGCGAATTTCTCCCCTGCCCTCCGCCGTGCGCGACGGAGAGACCGCGTAAGGCTCAACGGGTGCGTCCATGATGTCGCCCAGGCGCTTGACCGCGATGGAGGCCTGCTGGAACTCCTGCCACAGGCCCGCGAGCCGCAGCATGGGCTGCGACATGCGGCTCGCGAACATCTGGAAGGCGACCAGCATGCCGACGGTGAAGCCCTCGTTCTGCATCACCAGCAGCGCCCCGGCGCAGAGGATGGCGAGGGTCATGAATTGCTCGAGCGCGTTCGCCACGGTGTTGTAGGTATTCGAGACCTGGCGCGTGTCGAAGCCCGAGGCGAGGTACTGCGCGAGCATCTCGTCGTAGCGGGCTTCCAGCCGCGGCTCCATCTGCAGCGACTTCACCGTCTCGATGCCGGCGACGTATTCGGTGAGGAAGGCCTGGTTGCGCGCGCCGAGGAGGAACTGCCGGTTGAGCCGCGCACGCAGCAGCGGCGTGACCGCGACCGAGATGGCGGCGATGACGCCGAGGATGCCGAGCGCGATCAGCGTGAGCTGCCAGCTATAGGCGAACATCACCGCGACGAAGATGAGCAGGAAGGGGAAGTCGAGGATCAGCGACACGGCGGCGCCGGCCATGAACTCGCGTACCGTCTCGACCGCGCGCACCCGCGCGATCAGCACGCCCGTCGGGCGGTGCTCGAAGTAAGGCAGATGCAGGCGCAGCAAGTGTCCGAACACCTGGCTGCCGAGCACCGCGTCGACGCGGTTGCCGGTGTGCAGCACCAGGTACTGCCGCAGCCAGCTCATGCCGGCGTTGAAGACGAGGAACATGCCGAGCGCGATGGCGATGACGATCAGCGTGCTGGTCGTCTGGTGCACCACCACCCTGTCGATCACCACCTGCGTGAAAAGCGGCGTCGCGAGCGCGACGAGCTGGATGAAGAGCGAGGCGAGGAGCACGTCGCGCCAGATGCGCTTGTGCTTGAGGAGCTCCTGCCAGAACCAGCGGAAGCCGAAGCCTGCGGCCGGTGCTCCGCCCTCCGCGGCGGAGAGCGGCTTCGCGCTTTCGTGCCGCACGAGAATCGCGCCGGCTTCGAAGCGCGCCGGTTCCTCCGCCCGCGGGCACGTGGCCGGCGTCTGGCTGCCGGCCTCGAAATAGAGGAGCTGCCTGCCGTCCGATCTCACCACCAGCGCCGCCCGGCGAGGCTCGCCCTTCAGGAAGGCGACGCAGGGGAATGTCGCGCTACCGAGCTTGGCTTCCCCGGTGCGAAAACCGAGCGAGCGCAGGGCTTCGAGGAGCTGCTGGCCGGAATGCGGCGCGGGAAAGCGCTGCAGCAGAAGCGCGGCGTCGAACGGCAAGCGGTTGACCTGGCAAAGGCTGCCAATCAGCCAGACGAAATCCGCACGCGATAACGCGTCTGCGCCCACTCCCTCCCCCTCCCGTCGAGCAAAACATTAGCGGAAGCCGGGCCAAAACCCCATCGGTGGAACCCTTATGGGTGCGTTAACGCACCAGGTTCCGAGGATTTATCCGTTCGTCTAGTCCTAGCGGACTATGCCGTTACGCGAAAGAGCCATAGCGCGTCGGGAGGGGCTGAGGGAAGATGCAGTCTCGTGTAGGCAGATACCTACACGGCTTGGATGAGTGGCCGTCACGCTGTTACCAGCGCCAGTCCGAGAGACCGACTCGAAAATGGAGCCGGTCCACGGCAGCGCCAAACAAAGTGTAGTCGCCGTCTGATCGCCAGAGTGGGCAGTACCGGAGGGCACGTCTAGCGGACGTGCCCTCTTTTTTTCCGCTCTGGAAACCATTCTGCGCGTCGCCGCCGGCTGCCGCTATCGCCGTGCGCGGCGTCATATTGTCGCGGATCGCCTATTTCGCAAGGCCAAAGCGGCGACGCCCCGACATGGCGCGGCGACAGGAATTTCCCTCGAAATTTCCCCTTTGTGCAACTTTTGCAACGCCACATTCCGCTCATCGGTCGAGCGCCACCGCTCAGCATGACGCGGGCGTGAGGTCAATATTTCTTCTTGCGCTGCGCGGCCGCGAACGGGCCGCGCGCCACGAGGTCGAGCGCGCGCACGTAGATCGAGGTCGGCGGCTCGCGCGTGCCGTCGAGCCAGTCGCGCAGCTCGGCGTCCTCGACGTCGAGATACTCGGCCAGCCTCTCGGCGCCGCCGACGGCGCGTGCGGCGCGGGCCAAAGTGCGGGTAACGGAGTTGTCTGCCACGGCGACGTGCATCGAAGCCGTCATTGGAACGCTGCGCGCTCTTGAATGCAGTGAACGATTCACTGCGGCGCCTGTGGGCGATTCACGGAGGCAATCCGTGCGCTCGAGCGCGAACACCCAGATAGAACGCCGCCGCGGCCCCTACGGGGCGCCGAGGGCTTTCGGGTGGAGCAAGCCTTGTCCTATGCCGGCCGTGGCGTAGAGGCGCTCCTGCGAGCGCAGGACGCGTTCCACCAGCTCGACAAGGCGCGTGGCGAGGAACGGCTTCACCAGGCAGGCCGACCCGAGCTTTTCGGCATCGCTGCGAAGCTCCGAGCGCCCGGTGATGAAGATCACCGGCACCCAGGGCATCGATGAATCGGTGATCACGGCCGACACGAACTCGAGGCCGCTCACGTGGGGCATGTGCGCGTCGACGATCATGAGATCCGGCTTCGCCTCGCGCACCAGGCGCGCCGCGGCCTGCGCGTCCTCGGCCATCACCACGCGGTAGTCGTCGGCGAGCTGCAGCTCGAGGAGCCTGCGGATGGCGGGTTCGTCGTCGACCACGAGGATGGTGCGCGTACGTTCGCTCTTCATGGGGCATTCTCCCGGGCCGGGGGTGTGGCCGGGCGGCGACGGGACTAGTCCTACAGGACTACGGCATCAAGCAGAGAAGACGAGAGCGCAGTCGCAAGATAGCGACCGTGCTGTAGGAGATGTTTGACAGCACGGGATGCAGCGGCCAGCACGCTGTTAGCAGCGCCGGACCGAGAGACGGACTTGTCAGAGGAGCCCGTCCACGGCAGCGCCAAACAAAGTGCAGTCGTCGTCCGATCGCCAAGCGGTGGCAATACCGGAGGGCACGTTCTAGCGGGCGTGCCCTCTTTTTTTTCTCACCGCGCGATTGCAGTGTGCACGCGAGCGAAGCCGAGCGCTATCGCCGCATCCAGCGAGATGATGTCGCGGGTCGCCGGAAACCATTCGTGGAGCGTCGTCGACGTCGCGTTGGGACGTCGGGACAAACGGGCTATGGAAACAAGCGGCGAACCGGCGCTCGTGACTTTATCCCTTTGTCGTGGTCTTGCGGATTTCCTTCTCGTCCGACCACTCGAGCAGCCCGTTGCGGATGTTCCAGAGCTGCAGGTTGAACTTGTAGTACACGTCCTTCGTGTCGCGCACCTGCTTGACGATCGAGGTGATGTTGCCCTCCATGCGGTACTGGGCGCCGACCATCTGGCCCTTCTCCACCGCCTGCTCCCTCGCGTAGTACTCGGATTGCTGGCGCTTGATCTCGTCGACCTGCTGCGTCATGGCCGGGGCGTCGACGGCGAAGCGCACCCTGCCGCCCTTCTGCAGCTCGGAGCGGATCGAGTCGGTGATCGCGCGGGTGTCGATGTACTCGCTCGTCTTGTTCTTCACCTCCTGCACCGTGACGATCGGCAGGTTGCCGCTCGCGATCGCCGGCGCCAGCTGCATCGAGCGCGCCATGGATTCGGCGATCAGCTGCAGGTCGGTCGAGCCGAACTGGTTCGACACCGTCTCGACGCCGCGTGCGTCGCCGTAGCGCGTCTGCTCGTGGGCGCAGCCGGCGGCGAGGACGGCGGCGGTGATCAGTACCAGGCTGGTTTTCATCGGTTACTCCTGGCTCATGAGGATCAGGCGGAAGTCGACCGCCTTGGCGCTGGGTGCAACCCCGTTGATCACCAGGTTCGAGTTGTTGTAGAGCATCAGCGGCTTCCACGACTCCTCCTCCGCGGCGCGCATGCCCTCGCGGTCGATCCAGCGGAACTTGTACGCGATGCGCTTGACGCTGGAGCTGTCGTTGTTCAGGTTGGCGTCGATCTTGAGAAGCTCGCCCGCCTTCGTGCAGCGCATCTCCGTCGCCTGGATCGTCGTGCGCTTGCCTTCGCTCATCGTCTTGGCCTTGACGAGATCGTCCATCGAGCTCACCTTGGTCTCGCCGATCGGGCAGCCATAGGCGAAGCCCGGCTGCTCGAAGCCCTTCTTGGTCGCGCAGCCGCCGGCGAGCGCCAGGATGCAGAGCGCAGTGAACAGGCAGGTCGTTTTCATTGGATCTCCCTTGTATTGGGGGCACTCACGAAGAGTTGCCGTGACAGCACGCGAAAGTCTATCACCGCGTAGCGTCCGGATACGTCGATGCGCGCGCGCTGCTCGCCGGAGCGAGTCTGTAACGTGACGTCAT
>DASQAW010000065.1:0-5042 GCA_035635495.1 Burkholderiales bacterium | reverse complement strand
GCCCGCGGTGGGCTTCATCGTCGCCATCGTCCTCATCTTCACCCAGTCTTCCGTCGACCTGATCGCGGGGCCCGAGGATTTCGTGCGGAGCGTGCTCTGGGTTTGGGTTTCGATCGCGTACCCGGCCGCCGTCGCGGTCGGAGTCAACCTCCTGCTCCTCCCCGCCGACCCCGAGCCGCTGCTGCGGCGGGAAGTCGCCGCGCGGCTGCGCGCGGTCGCCAGGGTGCTCGCTGCTCCGAGCGGTGCGGCGGCGTCGCTCGCGCGGTACGCCATGGAAGGCGCGGCGCCGCTGCTCAAGCTCCTGCATCTCGCGCAGATCCGGGATTCGTCCATCAAGCCGCTGCACGCCGAGCGCACGGCGAAGCTCCTCCTGGTGCAGCGCCTCGTCGAGTCTGCCGCGCTGCTGGCGGATCTCGCAGTCGAACCTTCTGCCGAAGAACGTGCCCGCCTCGCGAGCCTGGCCGAGGAATGCGAACGCTTCGCCGAGGCCGTATCAAGGGGTGTCCGGGTCGTGCCGGCGCTGCCTGCGAGCGGGCGGGACGGCGAGCGCACATCGGCGCTCGCTCCGGTGCTCGCCGAGCTCGAGCGCATCGTAGGGGAGCTCGCCGTCGCGGAACGTCCCGAAGCCGACGAGCCAGGCCACGCGGGACACCTGGTTTTGCCCGATGCGCTGACCAACTCGCGCCACGCACAGTTCGCCCTGAAGGCGACGATGGCCGCGATGCTGTGTTACGTCGCCTACACCGCAGTTGACTGGAACGGCATCCACACCAGCATGCTCACCTGCGTGATCGTGGCGCTGGGCAGCGGCGGCGCGACGATCCACAAGGCGACGCTGCGGCTTGTCGGCTGCGCCATCGGCGGCGCGCTCGCGCTCGCTTCGATCGTGTTCGTGGTGCCGCACATGACGTCGATCGCCGAGCTCGTGCCGCTCGTCGCCGCGGTCACCGCGCTCGCAGCCTGGATCGCCATGGGCAGCGAACGGACCGCCTACGTGGGCCTGCAGCTCGCCTTCGCCTTCTATCTCGCCGCGCTGCAGGGCTACGCACCGAGCACGGACGTCACCGAGTTCCGCGACCGCTTCGTCGGCATCGTCTTCGGCGTCGTGGTCATGGCGCTCGTGTTCACCTACGCGTGGCCGGAGCGCGCGGCGAGCGGCATGGTGCAGTCGCTCGCGGCGGCGCTGCGCCGGATGGCCGAGCTCGCCGGTGGCTCGGGCGATGCGCGTGCCTCGCGCGCCGCCGCCTGGCAATCGCTCGCGGAAGCGCAGCGCCTCGCCGGGCTGTCCGCTCTCGAACCGGAACGCAATGAGCGCGTGCCTGGGCTCATCCACCTCGCGAGGCGAGTCCTTCTGGTTCAGGCAGCGCTGGTCCAGCCCGCAGGCAGCGCGGTGGCCGGCGCGCTCGGCGCCGTTGCGGATCGGCTGGACGCCCGGGCCGCGCCCGGCGCCTCGCCGCGGCAGGGCGGCGAATCCGGCCTGTCCGCCGAGCTGGTCGATCGGGTGGAGGCGCTGCAGCGCGCAGCCGCGATCGCATGAGTCGGGCCGCGGCATTCCTGGTCGTGGCCACGTTCGCAGCAAGCGCATTTGCGGGCAGTCGCGAGGCGATGGTCGCGCCGGGCCCGGAGCGCCCCTGGCCGGTGCCGGACAGCCCCCGCTATAGCGCGATCCAGCCCAGCCGTGGGAGCGAGCCCGCGATCGAGCCCGGCAAGGCGTACGAGCTGGCCGAGCTGATCGACATCGCTCAGCGGACCAATCCCGAGACCCGCATTTCCTGGGAGCAGGCGCGCGAAGCGGCGCTTGCCGTCGGGATCGCCGCGAGCGCCTATGCGCCCGTGCTTTCGGCGAAAGCTGCCGCGGGGGTGCAGCACGTTTCTTCGCCGCTGCCCACCACCCTCAAGCCCGAAGGATTCTTCGTCGCAGACGCGCAGTTCTTCCTGCCCTCCCTGACGCTCAAGTGGCTGCTGTTCGATTTCGGCGGCAAGGACGCGACGCTCGACGCGAACCGGCAGGCGCTCGCCGCGGCCAACTTCGGCTTCAACGCCACGCACCAGAGAATCGTCTTCGACGTCACGCGGGCCTACTATTCGCTGAATGCCGTGCGCGGGCGGGTCGAAGTGGCCCGTGCCTCGCTCGCGCTCGCGCACACGCTGCAGGATGCGGCCGAGTCGCGCCGCGCGCGCGGGCTCGCGACCCTGCCGGAGGTCCTGCAGGCGCGGGAACAAAGCGCACGCGGCGCCTACGATCTGCAGGAATCCATCGCTGCCGAGACGGATGCGCGCATGGCGCTGCTCGAAGCCATGGGCGTGCGGCCCACGACGCCGGTGTCCGTGGCCAGTCTGGCGGGCCGGACGTTGCCGGCGGCGCTGGAGGACACCGCCGAGAAGCTCGTCGAGCGGGCGCTCGGGCAACGCCCGGACCTGATGGCGCGCGTCGCGACGCTGCGCGCGCGCGAAGCCGACATCCGCAAGGCCGAGTCGGAGTTCCGTCCGCGCATCGTCGTCGCCGGCGACCTCGGGCAGAACATCGGCCGCGTGCGCTCCGACGGCCCTTGGTCGAGCGTCAACCAGCCCTCGTACGGCGCGGCCATCTCGATCGAGGTGCCGCTCTTCGACGGCGGGCTGCGCCGCGACCGGCTCGGCGTCGCTCGATCGGAGCGGCGCGTCGCCGAGGAGGAGCTCGAGCGCGCGCGCGACCAGGCGATGCGTCAGGTGGTGAAGGCCTACGAGGACCTGAAGGTGGCCTTGCGCCGCCGCGAGGCCGCCGTTGCGCTGCTCTCGGCAGCCGAGAAGTCGCACGATGCGGCGATCGATTCCTATCGGAATGGCGTCTCTACGTTCATCGACGTCACGAACGCGCAGACCGCGCTGACAAGGGCGCGCACCGCCGATATCGATGCGAGGAGCGGGGTGTTCACCGCCGCCGCCTCGCTCGCCTTCAACACAGGTGACATCGCCGCGCCGCAGCCCTGAAGCAAACGGCGCGCATTTTGTCGTCATTCACACTCACCCCGCTTATCAACCGTTGAAAAAGGAGCAGCACATGAAGCAACTGCAGAAGTTCATCCTCATTCTTCTTTCCATCGCAGCACTGGCGGGCGCACGCATCGCCCAGGCCGCGCCCGCGGACCCGACGCTCGACAAGGACGCGAGCGCCGCTCTGAAGGCGTTGTATGACCGCTCGCCCGCCGCCAAGGCGCTCGGCGAGAAAGCCGTGGGCGTGCTGGTATTTCCGAGCATCGACAAGCTGGCGGTCCTCGTCGGCGTGCAATCCGGCAAGGGCGCGATGTTCGCGAACGGCAAGGTGGTCGGCCATTACCGCATCGACGGCGTGCTCGCCGGCCTCGAGGCGGGCGGACAGTCGTACGCCTATGCGATGTTCTTCATGAGCGACAAGGCCCTGAAGAACCTGCAGAGCACGCACGGCTTCGAGATCGGCACCGATCCCAATATCGTCTTCCTCGACGCGGGCGCCGCCAAGGAAATCTCGACCACCACGACCCAGGCCGACGTCTACGGCTACGTCTTCAACCAGCAGGGTCTGATGGGCGGCGTCGCCGTGCAGGGCCTGAAGATCACCAAGGTCCAGGGTTGAGTCTCAAGCGCGCCGCGCTGCTCGACTGCCCCGAGTGCGATCTGCTGCAGCGGCCGGTAGCGCTCGCCGCGGGACAGAGCGCGCTCTGCAGCCGATGCGGCGCGGCGCTCTACCGGGCGCCGCAGCCGCATCGCGCCCTGCCGTTCATGCTCGCGGCCTTCAGCGCCTTCGCTGTCGCCATCGCCTTTCCGATCGTCGGGCTTGAAGTCCAGGGAAACCTGGTACAGGCCACGCTGCTCGGCGCGGCGCGCGGCTTGTACGACGATGGCATGGCGCCGCTCGCCGCGCTGGTCGTCGCCACCACGCTGGTCTTTCCGCTCGTGGCGCTGACGTCGATGGCGCTCCTCCAGCATCCACGCCTGCGCCATGCGCCGGCGCTGCTGCACACGCTTCGCGCCGCGCAGCCGTGGTCCATGCTCGAAGTCTTCGTGCTCGGCCTGTTGGTGGCTCTGGCGAAGCTCGCCCACATGGCGACGGTCACGCCGGACATAGGGGCCTGGGCCCTTGGCGCGCTCGTCCTGCTCTGGGCCGCCGCGTACCGGGCAGCAGGGCTATGAAGGCTCGCAAGCCGCACAGCCTGAGCCGCACCTGGGCCTTTCTCGTCGCGGCCGCCATCCTGTACATCCCCGCGAACGTATTGCCGGTCATGCATACGGAATGGTTCTCGGGATCGCAGGACGACACCATCCTGAGCGGCGTCGTCTACCTGTGGTCGTCCGGGTCGTGGCCGCTCGCGCTCGTGGTCTTCGTCGCGAGCATCAGCGTGCCGCTGCTGAAGATGGCGGCGCTCGCCTTTCTCGCCGCGTCGGTCCAGCTGCGCTCGACCTGGCAGCCGCGCCAGCGCGCGCGCCTCTACCGCATCGTCGAGCTGATCGGACGCTGGTCGATGCTCGACATCTATGTGACCGCGATCCTGGTCGCGCTCGTCCAGGCGAAGGCCTTGGCGACGATCCACGCCGGGCCCGGCGCGCTTGCCTTCGCCGCGGTCGTGGTGCTCACCATGCTGGCGGCGATGAGTTTCGATCCGCGCCTCATCTGGGACGCGCAGCGCCATGGATCCCGCTGAGACTCCAGAAGCAGTAGCTGCCAGCCGCGCGCGCTGGTCTCTGCCCGCGGTGTGGCTGGTGCCCCTCGTCGCCGCGCTGCTTGCCGGCTGGCTCGGAGTGAAGGCCGTGCTCGAGCGCGGGCCCGTCATCACCATCCGCTTCAAGAATGCGGACGGCATCGAGGCCGGCAAGACCAAGCTGAAGTACAAGGACGTGCAGATCGGGATCGTCAAATCGGTGGCGCTGTCGCCGGATCTGAAGGAGGTCATCGCGACGGCGGAGCTCGTCAAGGACGCCAAGCCCCACCTGGTCGAAGACACGCGCTTCTGGGTGGTGAAGCCGCGCATCGCAGCCGGCACCGTGTCGGGCCTGGACACGCTGCTATCGGGCGCCTACATCGGCGT
>DASQAW010000064.1:0-1513 GCA_035635495.1 Burkholderiales bacterium | reverse complement strand
GCCTGCGCTATGAAGCCATCGACCGCGCGCGAGAGCGCCTCGAGGTGCTTGGCGAGCCTGCGGTCGGCGGGCAGGCTGAACCAGCGCCAGCGCGGGTATGGCGCCATCAGGCGCCTGAAGAACGCCGGAAACACCTTGTCGAGGTGGTTCTGGATCACCTCCGCGTCGGATTCCAGCGTGTTGATGTCGGCGCCGAAGGCGAGGCCGGCGGTCACGTCGACCGTGTAGCGCATGAGATCGGCCTGCAGGTCGATCGCGCTGCCGGCCGCGGCGGCGCGCTGCCAGCGGCGCGCGAAGCGCTCGGTGACCCGCACGAGCGCCGGGAAGTAGGTCTTGATGTGCGCGGGGTCGAAGCCCGCCGTCACCATCGGCCGCTGCCGGCGCCAGCTCTCGCCGTTGGAGGAGAACACGCCGCCGAAGCGCATCTCGCGCGCGAGGCGTTCGAGCCGGGAGGTGCGCTGGAAGCCCTCGGGCCGGTCGCGCAGCACCGAAGCGATGGTCTCGGGGTTGGCGAGCACCATGAACTCGCGCCGCGGCAGGCGCATGCGGAACACCTCGCCGTAAGCGCGGCTCCAGGCTTCGGCGATGAGATGGAGGCGCGTCGACTCGATCTGCAGCGCGTTGCCCAGGAACGGCAGCCCGCGCGGGCCCGGCAGATCGCGGATGCGCCTCGCGGCGCTCAAAGGTTGGACCTGCGTCTGCGACATGGTGCCTCCCAAGCGCAATTATCGCGGGCGGCGCCGCAAGATTGTTGAAGAAAGCGCGGCGCCGCGGGCGCAGAATTGGCGGGAGCGTTTCAAATGCGCCCCGACGTCCAGGTCCTCATCATCGGCGGCGGCCTCTCGGGCTTGAGCGCGGCGCTGCACCTCACGCGCGCCGGCGTCGACGATGTCTTCGTGCTCGAGGCCGAGCAAATCGGCCTCGGCGGCAGCCGCTACCTGCCGGGCACGCCCGGCCCGGCCTTCCCCGACTACACGAAGATGGTGCTGACGCCCGACGACCGCGGCTACACCTACCTGTCGCGGCGCTTCAACCGCCAGGTGGCGATGAACCTGCTGCGCGTCAAGCGCAGCGGCGTCGAGTTGCAGATCGCGCTGGCGCGCGAGTTCGACCAAAACCTCGTGCGCCAGTACGGCACGCTGATCGTCGGCGAGCCCGACGACGACCGGCGGCTGCGCGAGGAGCACCGCGTGATGCGCGACCTCGGCATCGACGCCGACATCGAGCACTGGAACGCCGCGCGCATCGAGGCGCTCTACGGCACCGCGCCGGGCAAGTACGTGCAGGGCCTCTACGTCCCCGGGGACGCGATCCTCGATTCCACGCGCTACATCCAGGCGATCGCGCGGCGCCTGGGCGAGACGCGCTACCGCGAGCACTCGCGCGTGCAGCGCCTGCGCGAGGAGGCCGGCCTGGTGCGCGCCGAGATCGAGGGCGGCGATGCGCTCACCGCCGAGCACGCGGTGATCGCGACCAACGGCTTCATCATCGACCACGATCCGAACCTGAAGGG
>DASQAW010000063.1:0-2254 GCA_035635495.1 Burkholderiales bacterium | reverse complement strand
CCGTCACCCGAGCCGAGGTCGATCAGGAAATCGTTCGCGGTCACGTCGGCGTAGCGCAGCATGTCGGAGACCACGCTCTGGGGCGAGGGCACATAGGGCCCGGCGTCCTTGACGGGCTGGAGGTCGGCCGCGCAGGCGGCGGTGGCGGAGAAGAGCATTACGGCGGCGAGGCGCATCATGATTCCACATGCTCCACGTTAAGCTGGATCGATTTCAATCCGTTGAATTCGTTCACGGCGAGGCGATAGGCGGCGCGCAGCGGCGACGGCAGGGCGTCGAGCGCGCCGAAGCGCATGGCCTCGAAGCGCCGCCCGTCCTTGCTCACCACGAGCTTGAGATGCCGTTCGCCGACCACGCGCTGGCTTTCGACGACGAATGTATCGCAGAAGAGCGGCTGCGGAAAGGCTTGGCCCCAGATGCCGTCCTCCAGCATGCGCGCCACCTCGAGCGTGTAGTAGCTGCGCTCCAGGCTGCCGTCGGTCTCCACCGTGCGCGAGCGCGCCGAGGCGGGCAGGGCCTCGTCCAGCGCGCGCTCGAACGCCATGCCGAAGCGCGGGTACTCGCTCTCGGCGATGGTGAGTCCCGCCGCCTGAGCGTGGCCGCCAAAGCGCAGGATGAGGCCGGGATCGCGCTTGGCGACCAGGTCCAGGCAGTCGCGCAGGTGCAGCCCCGGCACGGAACGTCCCGAGCCCTTCAGATTCCTGCCATCGGCCGCGCGCGCGAAGCAGATCACCGGCTTGTGCAGCCGGTCCTTCAGGCGCGAGGCGAGGATGCCGACGACGCCCTCGTGCCAGTCGGGCGCGAAAAAAGTCGACTGCGCCTCCGGCTCCAGGGTTTTTAGCTTCTCCAGGGCCTGCTCCAGCATCCCGCCCTCGATCTTGCGCCGCTCGCCGTTCAGCCGGTCGAGCTCGCGCGCGCAATTGGCGGCGCGTGCCTCGTCGTCGGTGATCAGGCACTCGATGCCGAGGCTCATGTCAGCGAGCCGCCCGGCCGCGTTGAGGCGCGGGCCGGCGACGAAGCCGAGGTCGAAGCTCGACGCCTCCGCGGCATTGCGGCCCGCGGCGCGCAGCAGCGCCGTGATCCCGGGCTGCGCGCGGCCCGCGCGGATGCGCTTCAGTCCCTGCGCGACGAGGTTGCGGTTGTTCACGTCGAGCGGCACGACATCGGCGATGGTGCCGAGCGCGACGAGGTCGGTCAGCGCGCCGAGATTCACTTCGCTTTTCAATGCGCCGCGTTTCCTGAGTTCCGCCCGGAGCGCGACCATGACGTAGAACATCACGCCGACGCCGGCGAGCGCCTTCGACGGGAAGCTGCAGCCGTGCTGGTTCGGGTTCACGATGCACTCGGCCAGCGGCAGCTCGGCGCCCGGCAGGTGGTGATCGGTGATCAGCGTGGCGATGCCGAGCGAGCGCGCCCGGGCGACGCCTTCGACGCTGGCGATGCCATTGTCGACCGTGATGAGCAGATCCGGTTTCCGCTCAGCAGCGAGATCGACCAGTTCGGGCGAGAGCCCATAGCCGAGCTTGAAGCGATCGGGTACCAGGTAGTCGACCTGGGCGCCGAAGAGGCGCAGCGCGCGCATGCCGACCGCGCACGCCGTGGCGCCGTCGGCGTCGTAGTCGGCGATGATGAGGAGGCGCTTTCCTGCCTGGATCGCATCGGCGAGCAGCGCCGCGGCCTGGTCCATGCTCTTCAACGTGGGCGGGAGCAGGCCGGCGGGTGAATAGGTGAGCTCGGCGGCCGAGCGGATGCTGCGCGCGGCGTAGATCTTCGCCAGCAGCGGATGAAAGCCGGCGTCGAGCAGCGCGCGGCGATCGTTCTCGCGGTAGGGGCGCTCGATGATCTTCATGCGTAGTGCTCGAGCCGCTTCGGCCGGCGCCAGAAGCGCCGCAGGTCGGCGCGGATCGTCTCATACGCGAGGCACTCCGCCGCGTCGGGCACGTGGATCGTGACCATGCCGATGCGGCCGCCGCGCAGCGCCGAGAGCAGCGGCGCGAACCAGTCCTGCTCGAGCCGCGCGATCGCGTCCTGGTATTCGCCGGTCTCGGAGAGCGCGAGCGGCGCGCGCAGCGCGTCGAGCACGACGAGGTGGCGCCCGTCCTCGGGCGCGCGCTCGAGCCAGGCCGCGGCGGACGGCGGCAGCGCGTGGTAGCGCATCGCGGCGGCGCGCGCGAGGCCGAGCGCGAGCGGCTCGTCCGCGGTGACGGAGTGCCAGCTCTTCGAGGCGACGCGCGGCGCACGGCCCGCGCCCCAG
>DASQAW010000062.1:0-2571 GCA_035635495.1 Burkholderiales bacterium | reverse complement strand
GTTTTGATTTTTGCGAAAACCAACCCCCCGCTCACTTCGTTCGCGCCCCCCTTGACAGGGGGGCGGCCAAATCGCGCCACTGAGATCATTTCTTCTTCGCCTTCTTCGCCTTCTTCACTGCCTTCTTCGGCTTGGCTTTCGGCTTCGACTTCATCTTCGGTTTGGGTTTCGGCTTCGCGGTCTTGCCCTTGACGGCCGCAACGACCTTCTTGCCCGCCTCGGCCATGTTGTCGGCCGAGATGATCGGCAGGCCGGAGTCCTTGAGGATTTTCTTGCCGAGGT
The DNA here is from genome assembly GCA_035635495.1 of Burkholderiales bacterium. GTDB lineage: Bacteria > Pseudomonadota > Gammaproteobacteria > Burkholderiales > SG8-39 > SCGC-AG-212-J23. The sequence goes on along the minus strand of DASQAW010000062.1, from coordinate 2,289 downwards.
CCTCGTTGGTGCCCTTCATGCGCACCACGAGCGGCACCGAGAGCTTCACTTCGCGCGCGGCCGACACGATGCCGGTGGCGATGGTGTCGCACTTCATGATGCCGCCGAAGATGTTGACGAGGATCGCCTTCACCTTCCGGTTCTTCAGCATGATCTTGAACGCGGCGGTCACTCTCTCCGCGGTGGCGCCGCCGCCGACGTCGAGGAAGTTGGCCGGCGCGCCGCCGTAGAGCTTGATGGTGTCCATCGTCGCCATGGCGAGGCCGGCGCCGTTCACCATGCAGGCGATGTTGCCGTCGAGCGAGATGTAGTTGAGCTCGTATTTCGACGCCTCGATCTCGAGCGGGTCCTCTTCATCCAGGTCGCGCATCGCGACGATCTCGGGATGGCGGAAGAGCGCGTTGTCGTCGAAGTTGAGCTTCGCGTCGAGCACCACCACCCGGTTGTCGCCGGTGAGGACCAGCGGGTTGATCTCGGCGAGCGAGGCGTCGGTGGCATCGAAGCACTTGTACAGCGCCTTGAACACCGCGCGGCCCTGCGCCAGCGCCGACTGCGGGATGCCGATGCCGAGCGCGATCTCGTCCGCGTCCGCGTCGGAGAGCCCCTGTGCCGGGTCGATGAACACCTTGCGGATCTTCTCGGGGGTCTTGGCGGCGACCTCCTCGATGTCCATGCCGCCTTCGGAGGACGCCATCAGCACGACCTTCTGCGTGCCGCGATCGACCACCATGCCGGCGTACATCTCCTTCTTGATGTCAGCGCCTTCTTCGACCAGCAGGCGCCGCACCTTCTGTCCTTCGGGCCCCGTCTGATGGGTCTTGAGCTGCATGCCCAGAATTTCCTTTGCCCGGGCGCGCACCTCATCGATAGATTTCGCGACTTTCACGCCGCCGCCCTTGCCGCGGCCGCCGGCGTGGATCTGCGCCTTTACCACCCAGACCTTGCCGCCGAGCTTCTTCGCCGCGTCGACCGCCTCGTCCACGCTCATCGCGGGAAAGCCGCGCGGCGTCGGCATACCGTACTCGCGAAAGATCTGCTTGCCCTGGTACTCGTGGATTTTCACGCCGCCTTACCTTTGTACCATTTCGGGTACCAAATCTTGACCGTCTCGCTGCTGGTTTCCAGCGCGTGGCACTGATCGAGCTGGAAGGGCTTGGTGCCGTCGTCGTGCTCTTCCTGCCTCTCGCCGGCGAAGGTCTGGATCGCCGCCGTCGGCAGCCCGGCGAGCATCTCGGTGAGATGCGTGCAGCCTCTCACGTTGCCGAGCAGCTCCCAGGTTCTCTTGCGAAAGCCGCGCAGCAGGTTCAGGCCGACGAGCTTGCGGTAGGCCGGCGGGATCTTCTCGCAGCCGCCGGGGTAAGGCACCGCGTCCATCGACGCCAGCGCGTCGACCACGTTGAAGTCGCGGTCGATGCTCACGCGCAGCCACATGTCGTGGATCGCCTGCCCGGCGCGGCGCACGCCGGTCTTGAGCTGGTAATCGTGGTTCTTGGTGTCCAGCAGATGCGCTTCGATGTCCCAGAGCCCGTCGGCGCGCTTGTAGCCTTCATAGCGCACGCGGCGCGTATGGGTGAGCTCGCGCTCGACCTCGGAAACCGGGAGGGGCATGGGCGCGGATTCTAGCATCGACCCCCTGCTAGAATTTTTCGGTGCGCTACGTTCTCGCACTCGATCAGGGCACGACGAGCTCGCGCGCGATTCTCTTCGACGAGCACGGCGCGCCCGTTGCGATGGCGCAGCGCGAATTCCGCCAGATCTATCCGCAGCCCGGCTGGGTCGAGCATGATCCCAAGGAGATCTTCCGCACGCAGCGCGAGGTGGCGCGCGAAGTCGTGCAGAAGACGAACGTGCTCAAGGACATCATGGCGGTTGGTATCACCAACCAGCGCGAGACGACGCTGCTGTGGGACCGCCAGAGCGGCGAGCCGCTGCACAACGCGATCGTCTGGCAGGACCGGCGCACCGCGCCGATGTGCGCCGAGCTGAAGCGAGTCGGCGCCGAGAGCCTGGTGGCCGAGCGCACCGGGCTCGTCATCGATCCCTACTTCAGCGGCACCAAGCTCGCCTGGCTGCTCGACGAGATCCCGGGCGCGCGCGGGCGCGCCGAGCGCGGCGAGCTCGCCTTCGGCACGGTCGACACGTGGCTGGTCTGGCAACTGACCGGGAACCGGACGCACGTCACCGATCCATCGAACGCGTCGCGCACCATGCTCTTCAACATCCACATGAACGACTGGGACCCGGAGCTCCTGAAGCTCCTGCGCGTGCCGCGCGCCGTGCTGCCCGAGG
>DASQAW010000061.1:0-3111 GCA_035635495.1 Burkholderiales bacterium | reverse complement strand
CCGTCGGTGATGACGCCGTGATCATCGGCTAGCAGCACCTTGATCGTCATAGGGCGATCCTCACGGTGAGACGCGTGCCAGCCCCCGCGTCTACTTCCTTGGGGAGCGGTTCGACCATGAAGGCGCCGCCCACGGCCTGGGCGCGCTCGCGCATCGTCACGAGACCGAGTCCGGGATGCTGCCGCTCCGGCGCCTGCGCGGATTTCGGCAGGCCGATGCCGTCGTCGGCGATCGACATCACGAACTCGGCTGCCGAACGCCGCAGCGTGATCGTCACGTGCGCGGCGCGCGCGTGCTTCGCGACGTTGGTCAGCGCCTCCTGCGCGATGCGAAAGAGCGCCATCTCCACGTCCGGCGCGAGCCGCTCGTCCGGCTGGCCGGCCTGCACGGAAACCGCGACGCCGACGCGCCGGCTGAACTGCCTGGCGTACCAGTCGATTGCGGCGGCGAGCCCGTGGTCGTCCAGCATCGGCGGCCGCAGCTCGGCGACGATGTTCTCGATGCCCGCCGCGGTGGATTTCAGCAGCGCTGCCGAATCCTCGATACGTGTCGTCGCGCGCGCGTCGCCCTGCACGGATCCCTTGAGCATCGCCAGGTTGATGCTGAGAGCGGTGAGCGTCTCACCGAGACGGTCATGCAATTCGCGGGCGAGCGCTCTGCGCTCGGCTTCCTGCAGCGCCACCAGCCGCCGCGACAGCGCCTGCAGCTCCTCCGCCGCCTGGCGCAAGCGCTCCTCCGCGCGCTTGCGGTCCTCGATCTCCGTGCTCGTGCCGTACCACTTGACGATCCTGCCCTGCTCATCGCGCAACGGCACGGTGCGGACCAGGAACCAGCGGTATTCACCGTCGGCGCGGCGCAGGCGCATTTCGCCCTCGTACGGCTGGCCGGCGGCGATGGCCGCGGACCACTTTGCCATGATGGCCGGCAGCTCTTCCGGATGCATGACCCGCGTCGGCTCGGCGATGGCCTGCTCCAGGGAAAGGCCGCTGTATTCCAGCCAGCGCTGATTGACGAACTCGAGGGCGCCGTCCGGCCCGAGGCTCCAAGCCGTGGCAGGAATCGTGTTGATGACGAGCCGCAGGTGGTCCTCGCTGTCCCGCCGCGTTTCCTCCACGCGTTTGCGGTCCTCGATATCGGTACTCGTTCCGTACCACTTGACGACGTTCCCGTGCTCATTGCGCAACGGCACCACGCGGACCAGGAAGCAGCGATATTCGCCGTCGGCGCGGCGCAAGCGCATTTCATGCTCGCACGCCTGCCCCGCCGTCATGGACACCGACCATTCTTCGACGGCCTTTGGCAGGTCTTGCGGATGAACTATGCGTTTCGCGTCGGCCAGCGCCTCCGATAACGAGAGGCCCGTATATTCCAGCCAGCGCTGATTGACGAAATCCAGCGCACCATCGGGCAGAAGGCTCCAGGCCATGGTCGGAATGGTGTCGATGACCAGGCGCAGATAGTCTTCCCTCTGCTCCGACAACGCCTGCATCTGCGCCACCCGCGCGGCGCTGTAGCGCTGCTCCGCCTGCGTCCGCGGTCCGGTGAAGGTCGAGATCAACGCCGTGCCCGCGCGGCGCGCAGGCCCTCGCTCTCGAGCAGCAGCCGGCCGACCTTGCGTGCGTTGCGCACCGCGTCTGCCTCGCCGGCATAGGCCGCGATCAGGCAGCCGATCATCAGGACTTGCCACTGCTGCGCGAAGCGCGCGGGATTGCGCGTGCCGGCCTCCTTCGCCAGCTCGACCAGGAAGGCGCGGATGGTGGCGATGTGGCCGCGCACCGCGACGCGCACCGGATGCCTGGCGTCGGCGTGCTCGAGCAGCGCCTTGGTGAAGGCGCAGGCCTCGAAATCCGGGCGCCGCGACCAGGCCTCGAACAGGTCGAATACCGCGAGCAGCTTGGCGCCCGGCGTGGCGCCCAGCCGCTCCGTTTCCCCCTGCAGCCACGAGCGCGTCCACAGCTCCTCGCGGCGGCGCAGGAAGGCGAGCGCGAGCTGGTCCTTGGAGGGGTAGTGCTTGTACAGCGTCATCTTCGCCACGCCGGCGCGCGCGGCGACGGTGTCGACGCCGATGGTCCTTATGCTGTGGCGCGAAAACAGCTCGTACGCGGCATGATCGATGCGCTCGCGCGCGCTCGAGGGGCGGCCCGGCGGCGACTTGGCTCGTGCGGCCATGCAGCCACTATACCGAGCTGTCTAGCGGTTTGTCACATGGCGGTCCGGAAATGCCGGACAGCGCTTTGCGCCGGAGGGCGACTGAAATACCCGACTCGCCCGGGCAGCATCGGAGCCGTGAGCGCAGTCTTCGACGAGCCCGCCACCTCCCCGCTCGAGCGTCTGAGCTCGCGCGAGATCCAGGTGCTCAAGCTGGTGGTCGAGGGCCGCACGAGCAAGGAGATCGCGCGGCTGCTCGGCGTGCTGCCGACCACCGTCGATACCTACCGCAGCCGGATCATGGCGAAGCTCGAAGTGACGAACGTCCCGGCGCTGGTGCGGCTGGCCATCCGCCACCGGCTGATCGAACTCTAGCCGGCGATCTTCTCCAGCGGTCCGGGCTCGTGGATGCCGAAGCCCTGGACGTAGCCGACGCCGAGGGCCTTGAGGCGCAGCAGCACGTCCTGGTCTTCCACGCAAGACGCAATGACGCCTATCTCGAGCGTCCGGGCGATGCGCATGACCGAGTCGACCATCTTCCGCCCGGCGCCGTTGGCGAGGACGTTGCGCACGATCGAGCCGTCGAGCTTGAGGAAGTCGACGCGCAGGTGCTTCAGATGGTCGAGCGATCGCGCGGTAGAGCCGAAGCTGTCGATGACCAGCCCGCAGCCCTCGAGGCGGAGCGCGGTGGCGGCAGCCATTGCGGCGTCCAGGCTGGCGACCAGATCCGGATCGTCGAGCTCGAAGAGCACTGCGGGAGCGGCGACGCCGGCCTGCTTCAGCTGCCCGGCGACGAAGGTTGGGAAGTCGCGATCGGCGAGTGTCTGGCCCGACAGGTTGATGCTGAAAGCCGGGATGCGCGAGCCCCGCTTCAGCCGCTGCACGACGTGCCGCACGACCCAGCGGTCAAGCGCCGGCATCATGCCGAGCTCCTCGAACACCGGCAGGAATTCGCCCGGCGGC
>DASQAW010000060.1:0-10895 GCA_035635495.1 Burkholderiales bacterium | reverse complement strand
CGGACCCGCGGACAGGGCCGGGGTCAAGCCCGGCGACGTGCTGGTCGAGGTGCAGGGCAAGCCCGTCGCCGATCCGGCCGGCATGCTCAACCTCATCGCCGCGCTCGCGCCCGGCCAGCCGGCGAAGGTGAAGCTCAAGCGGCAAGGCCAGGATGTGGACGCGACCGTGACCGTAGGCCGCCGTCCCAAACCGCAAGCGCGTCCAGAATAGAATCTGGCAGTACTTTCCAAGGGGGATTCAATGAAGCTGTGCATATCCGCTGTCGGGTTGTCGTTCGCGCTCGCCGGGGCGGCATTCGGGCAGGCGAAGGAAATCCGCATTGCCCATGTCTACGACAAGACCGGCCCGCTCGAGGCCTACGCCAAGCAGACGCACGCCGGCCTGATGATGGGACTCGAGTACGCCACCGGCGGCACGATGGAAGTGCTCGGACGCAGGATCGTGGTCATCGAGAAGGACAGCCAGACCAAGCCCGACGTCGGCAAGGCGCAACTCGCCGCCGCCTACGGCGACGACAAGGTCGATCTCGCCATCGGCCCGACGAGCTCGGGCGTGGCGCTCGCCATGCTGCCGGTCGCCGAGGAAGCGAAGCGCATCCTGCTGGTCGAGCCCGCGGTCGCCGACCAGATCACCGGCGAGAACTGGAACCGCTACATCTTCCGCACCGGCCGCAGCTCGTCGCAGGACGCGATCGCCAACGCGCTCGCCATCGGCAAGAAGGACACCGTGATCGCCACGCTCGCGCAGGACTACGCGTTTGGCCGCGACGGCGTCAAAGCGTTCAAGGACGCCCTCGCCGGCACCGGCGCGCAGATCGTGCACGAGGAGTACGCCCCGCAGCAGACTACCGACTTCACCGCGCCCGCCGAGCGCATTTTCAACGCGCTCAAGGACAAGAAGGGCCGCAAGGTGATCTTCGTCATCTGGGCGGGGCAGACGCCGGTCGGCAAGCTCGCCGACCTGAAGCCCGAGCGTTTCGGCATCGAGATCGCGACCGGCGGCAACATCCTGCCGGCGCTTGCCGCCTACAAGGCCGTGCCAGGCATGGAAGGCGCGACCTACTACTACTACGACCACCCGAAGAACAAGGTGAACGACTGGCTCGTCGCCGAGCATCAGAAGCGCTTCAAGTCGCCGCCGGACTTCTTCACTGCGGGCGGCATGGCCGCGGGCATCGCGGTGGTCGAGGCGCTGAAGAAAGCCGCCAGCACCGACACCGAGAAGCTGATCGGCGCGATGGAGGGCCTCTCCTTCGAGACGCCGAAGGGCCGCATGACCTTCCGCAAGGAAGACCACCAGGCGATGCAGTCGATGTACCACTTCAGGATCAAGGTCGATCCGAATGTCGCGTGGGCGGTGCCGCAGCTCGTGCGCGAGATCAAGCCCGAGGAAATGAAGGTCCCGGTCCGGGTAAAGAAATAGAGCCCGTACTGCAGACGCGCGGCCTGACGATCCGCTTCGGCGGCCATGTCGCCGTCGATGCGGTGTCCTGCGAGTTCCGGCCCGGCACGCTCACCGCGATCGTCGGGCCGAACGGCGCCGGCAAGACCACCTACTTCAACCTGATCTCCGGCCAGCTCGCCGCGACCAGCGGCGAGGTGCTGCTCTTCGGCGAAGACATCACGCGCATGGGGGCGCCGAGCCGCACGAAGCGCGGCATCGGCCGCGCCTTCCAGCTCACCAATCTCTTTCCGCGCCTTTCGGTGCTCGAGAACGTGCGCCTCGCCGTACAGGCGCGAGCCAATGCCGGCAAGAGCCTGCTCGCCATGTGGGACTCGCACGTCGAACTCATCCACCAGGCAGAGCACTACCTCGAGCGCGTCGCGCTCGCCGCGAAGCGCGACGTGATCGCCGCCGCCCTTTCGCACGGCGACCAGCGCAAGCTCGAGGTGGCGATCCTGCTCGCGCTCGAGCCCGAGGTGTTCATGTTCGACGAGCCGACCGCCGGCATGAGCGTCGACGAGGTGCCGGTGATCCTCGACCTGATCGGCCACATCAAGGCGCAGGGCGACAAGACCGTGCTGCTCGTCGAGCACAAGATGGACGTGGTGCGCTCGCTCGCCGACCGCATCATCGTGCTGCACCAGGGCCAGCTCGTCGCCGAGGGCGCGCCCGCCGAAGTCATTGCGTCGCCGATCGTGCAGGAAGCCTATCTCGGAGTCGCTCGTGCCTGACCTGCTGCAGCTGAGCGGCGTCAGCACGCACATCGGCCAGTACCACATCCTGCATGGCGTGGACTTCAGCGTGGCGCCGAACTCGCTCACCATGCTTCTCGGGCGCAACGGCGCCGGCAAGACGACCTCCCTGCGCACTATCATGGGCCTGTGGCGCGCCTCGGCGGGCAGCGTCCGGTTCGACCAGCAAGACATTACGCGCACGCCGACGCCGGAACTGGCGCGGCGCGGCATCGCCTACGTCCCCGAGAACATGGGCATCTTCGCCGGTCTCACCGTGCGCGAGAACATGGTGCTGGCAGCGCGGGAAGGCGAGCCCGACGAGAAGCGGCTCGAGTGGATCTTCGCGCTCTTCCCGGCGATGAAGAAGTTCTGGCACGGCCTCGCCGGCAATCTCTCGGGCGGGCAGAAGCAGATGCTCGCCATCTCGCGCGCCATCGTCGAGCCGCGGAAGCTGCTGCTGGTCGACGAGCCGACCAAGGGACTCGCGCCGGCGATCATCCAGGCGATGATCGAGGCGTTCCGCGAGTTGAAGCGCGAAACCACCCTCCTCGTCGTGGAGCAGAACTTCCACTTCGCGCGCTCGCTGGGCGACGCCGTGGCGGTCATGGATTCCGGGCGCATCGTGCACCGCGGCCGCATGGCCGAGCTCGCCGGCGACGAGGCGCTGCAGCAGCGGCTGCTCGGCCTTTCGCTCGACACGCATCAATGAGGGACTGGATTCCGCTCGCGCTCATCCCGGCGGTCGCGCTCCTCGCGCTGCCGCTCGTGCCGAGCACGCCGACCTGGGTCACGCTCACCATCGCCGGGCTGGCGATGGGAATGATGATCTTCATCATGGCCTCGGGCCTGACGCTCGTCTTCGGCCTGATGGACGTCATGAACTTCGCCCACGGCGCCTTCATCTCGGTCGGCGCGTACGCGGGCGCTTCCGTCCTGCTGGCGATGAAAGCGCCCATGCAGTCGCAGTCGCTGGTGGACAACCTCGGCGCCATCATCCCCGGCGTGCTCGCCGCGATGGCGCTCGCCGCCGCGCTCGGCTGGTTCTTCGAGCGCGTGGTGGTGCGGCCGGTGTACGGCGACCATCTCAAGCAGATCCTGGTGACGATGGGCGGCCTCATCGTCTGCGAGCAGCTGATCCACGTCGTCTGGGGACCGGACCTGATCGCGCTGCCGCGGCCGGCGACGCTCACCGGCTCGATCCTCCTCGGCGACGCGGCGATCGAGCGCTACCGCATGCTCGCCGTAGTGGTCGGGCTCGCGGTGTTCTTCGCGATGTGGCTGGTGCTCAACCGCACGAGGATCGGCCTCCTGATCCGCGCCGGCGTCGAGAACACCGAGATGGTCGAGTCGCTCGGCTACCGCGTACGGCGGCTGTTCGTCGGCGTGTTCGTCGCCGGCTCGGCCCTCGCGGGGCTGGGCGGGATCATGTGGGCGATGTACCAGGAGTCGCTCACCGCGGGCATGGGGATGCAGGTGCTGGTGGTGATCTTCATCGTCATCATCATCGGCGGTCTCGGCTCGGTCGGCGGCTGCTTCGTCGGCGCGCTGCTGGTGGGACTCATCGCCAACTATATCGGCTACGTCGCGCCGAAGCTCGCGCTCGGCTCGAACATCCTGCTGATGGTGCTGATCCTCCTCTGGCGCCCGCGCGGGCTATACCCCGTCGGCAAATGATCCGCACCCTCCTCTCCGGCGACCTGCCGCGCAGCAAAGCGCTGGCCGTAGTTCTGGCGTTGATCTTGGTGGGACTGGCCGCCGCCCCTTTCATCTTCCCGGGCACCCGGTCGCTCAACGTCGCGGCAAAGGTGGCGGTCTTCATCCTGCTGGTGGCGAGTTACGACCTGCTGCTCGGCTACACCGGCATCGTGTCCTTCGCGCATACGATGTTCTTCGGCATCGGCGGCTACGGCGCCGGCATCGCCGCGGCCAAGCTCGGCCCGACCTGGTGGAATCTGGCGCTCGGCATCGTGCTCGCGCTGCTCCTCAGCCTGGCGCTCGCCTTCGCCATCGGCCTCTTGTCGCTGCGGGTGCGCGCGATCTTCTTCGCCATGATCACGCTCGCGGTCGCGTCCTTCTTCCAGATCCTGGCGTCGCAGCTCTCGGCTTTCACCGGCGGCGAAGACGGGCTCAACTTCCGGCTGCCCGAGCTCTTGCGCAATCGGCTGGTGGCCTACTACACCGTCTTTGCGCTGTCGCTCATCTTGTTCCTCGTATTGCTGCGCGTCGTCAACTCGCCCTTCGGCCGCGTGCTGCTCGCCGTGCGCGAGAACGAGTTTCGTGCCGAGGCGCTCGGCTACCGCACGGTGATCTATCGCACGGTGGCGAACTGCCTCGGCGCGCTCCTCGCCACCGCGGCGGGGGTCCTCTATGCCGTCTGGCTGCGCTACACCGGGCCGGATACGACGCTCTCGTTCGCGATCATGATCGACCTCCTCCTGATGGTGGTGATCGGCGGCATGGGCACGATGTACGGCGCGGCGATCGGCGCTACGCTGTTCGTCATCGCGCAGAACTACCTGCAAGACCTGATGCAGCTCGCATCGGATGCGACGAAGGGCGTGCCGCTCTTGCCGGACCTGCTGCACCCCGACCGCTGGCTCCTCTGGCTCGGCGTGCTCTTCATCGTCTGCGTCTACTACTTTCCCTCCGGCATCGTCGGGCGGCTGCGGCGATGAAGTCGCGCTACCTGGTGTGCGAAGGGCGCGAGATCCACTTCATGGAGTGGGGCGCCGGGAATGAAGAGACCGTGATCGCGTGGCACGGCCTGGCGCGTACCTGCCGCGACATGGACGAGCTCGCCGCGCATCTCGCGCCGCGCTACCGCGTCGTCTGCCCCGACACGATCGGTCGCGGCCTGTCGCAATGGAGCCCGCAGCCCGAGCGCGAGTACTGCCTGGAGTTCTATGCGCGCCTCGCGCTCTCGCTCCTGGACCAGCTCGGCATCGGCGACTGCCACTGGGTGGGCACGTCGATGGGCGGCGCGCTCGGCCTGCGGCTCGCGGCGCGAGCGCTGAAAGGACGCGTCCGCCGCCTGGTGCTGAACGACATCGGGCCGAAGATCGCGGATGCGGCGGTGGAGCGGATCCGCTCCTACGCCGGCAGCCCGCCGCAGTTCGATCGCGTCTCGGAGCTGGAGCAGTACTTCCGCACCATTTACAAGCCCTACGGCTGGCTGTCGGACGAGCAGTGGCGGCGCCTCGCCGAGACATCGGTGCGGCGCACGCCGGACGGACATATCACGACGCACTACGATCCCGACATGGTGCTGCAGTTCGTGCACCACCCGCACGACTACGACCAGTGGGAGGCCTACGACGCGATCGCGGCACCGACCCTTTGCCTGCGCGGCGAGAGCTCGGACCTCCTGTTACCCGACGTGGCGCAGGAGATGACACGGCGCGGCCCGCGCGCCACGCTGGTCACCATCGCGGGCTGCGGCCATGCGCCGGCGCTCAACGCGCCGGATCAGCTGAATCTTGTGGAACGCTTTTTGAGCGGGAAATGAAGCGGGCGAAGAACAGGCCCGCCTCGTAGAGGATGCACATCGGCACCGCGAGCATGAACTGCGACAGCACGTCGGGCGGCGTGACGATCGCCGCGATGACGAAGGCGCCGACGATCACGTAGGGCCGCGCGTCCTTCAGCTGCTCGACGGTTACGATCCCCATGCGGACCAGCACGATGACCACGATCGGGATCTCGAAAGTGACGCCGAAGGCGAGGAACATGGTGATGACGAAGCTGAAGTACGCCTCGATGTCGGGCGCCGGCGTGATCGACTTCGGCGCGAAGCCGTGGATGAAGGCAAACACCTTCTGGAAGACGAAGAAGTAGCAGAACGCCACCCCGGCGAGAAAGAGCGCTGTGCTCGCCACCACCAGCGGCAGTGCGAGGCGCTTCTCGTGGTCGTACAAGCCCGGTGCGACGAAGGCCCAGGCCTGGTAGAGGACGTACGGCAGCGCGATCAGGAATGCCGCGAGGGCGGTGACCTTGACCGGCACCATGAACGGCGTGATCACGCCGGTGGCGATCATCTTCGCGCCCTCGGGCAGCGCGCTCATCAGAGGCGCCGCCAGCAGGTCGTAGATGTAGCCCGAGCCCGGCCAGATGAAGAGCACGATGAAGAACACGAGCACCGAGCCCACCGCCTTCATCAGCCGCTGGCGCAGCTCGATGAGATGCGAGATGAAGCTTTCCTGGTCGCTCACGTCGCCTTTTGCTCTTGCGCCGGCTTCTCGGCCTTATCCTGCGGTTCGGCCGGCTTCTCGGCCCCCGTGGCTTCGGGTTTCTTTTCGCCCTCCACCGCCTTGTTCAGCTCGTCGGCGGTCTTGTGCAGCTCCGCGTCGACCGATGACTGCATCTCCGAGGCGGCCTTCTGCATCGAGTCGCGCATCTTGCGCAGCTCCTCGAGCTCGATCTCGCGATTGATGTCGGCCTTGACGTCGGCGACGTAGCGCTGCAACCGCCCGAGCAGATGGCCGACGGTGCGCGCCACGCCCGGCAGCTTCTGCGGGCCGATGACGATCAGCGCCACGATGCCGATGACCAGCAGCTCGGAAAATCCAATATCGAACATCGCTAGAGACTAAAAAGGCGCCCTAGGAGGGCGCCTTTCGTTGGGCGGATGGAGGTTTATGCCTTGTGCTCGGTTTTGCCGCGCACTTCGCCTTCGACGGTCTTGCCGGTGACCTGGGGCGTCGGGCTGGCCTCGGCCGGCTTGTCGGTGCCTTCGCGCATCCCGTCCTTGAAGCCGCGCACCGCGCCGCCAAGATCCGCGCCGATGTTGCGCAGCTTCTTCGTGCCGAAGATCAGCATCACGATCACCAGAACGATCAGCCAGTGCCAAATGCTGAGCGAGCCCATAAAAATCTCCTAGTTTCTCCTCGAGAGCATGGGGCCGAGAGGGTCCGGCCCGCCGAGGACGTGCATATGGACATGATACACCTCCTGATGCCCGACCCGGCCGTTATTGATGATGGTGCGGAAGCCGTCGGTCGCGCCTGCCTCGCGCGCGAGCCTGCCAGCCAGCGTGAGCATCTTGCCGAGCGCCGCCTGGTGCGCCGGCTTGGCGTCGTACAGCGAGACGATGTGCTCCTTCGGCACCAGGAGGAAATGCACCGGGGCCTGGGGCCGGATGTCGTGGAAGGCCATGACCTCGTCGTCGTCGTAGATCTTCTTCGCCGGGATCAGCCCGCGCGCGATCTTGCAGAAGACGCAGTTCGGATCGTTCACTTCTTCCTCGCCGCCTTCTCGTCGAGTCCCGAGATGCCCTCCCGCCGGTGCATCTCGGCGAGCACGTCGCCCGGGCCGAGCCCATGGCGGGCGAGCACGATCATCGAGTGGAACCAGAGGTCCGCCGTCTCACGCACGAGCGCCAGCCGGTCGCCCGCCTTTGCCGCGAGCACGGTCTCCGTCGCCTCCTCGCCGATTTTCTTGAGCATCGCATCCTCGCCCTTGGCGAAGAGTTGCGCGACGTAGGACTTGGCGGGATCTCCGCCCTTGCGCTCCTCGATGGTCGCGGCGATGCGCTCCAGCGTCTCGTAAAGGCCGGGCTTCATTTTCTGTAAATGGCGGACGGATCCTTCAGCACCGGATCGGTCGTCACCCAGCTCCCATTCTCAAGTTTGCGGAAGAAGCAGCTTTCGCGGCCAGTATGGCAGGCGATGCCGCCGACCTGTTCCACCTGTAACAGCACTGTGTCAGCGTCGCAATCCAGCCGCAGCTCGCGCACTTTTTGCACGTGGCCCGACTCCTCGCCCTTGCGCCAGAGCCGGCGGCGCGAGCGCGACCAGTACACGGCCTCGCGCGTCGCCGCGGTCTGCTCGAGCGCCTCTCGGTTCATCCACGCGACAGTGAGCACCCGCCCGCTCTTCGCATCCTGTGCGACGGCGGCGATCAGACCTTCGCCGTTCCACGGCACTTCGTCGAGCCAGGTGGTCATGCGCGCACCTCGATGCCGCGGGTCTTCATGTGCGCCTTCGCCTGCTGCACGGTGAATTCGCCGAAGTGGAAGATGCTCGCCGCGAGCACCGCGTCGGCCTTGCCCTCGAGCACGCCCTGCGCGAGGTGCTCGAGGTTGCCCGCGCCGCCGGAGGCAATCACCGGCACGCCGACCGCCTCGGACACGGCGCGGGTCAGCGGCAGGTCGAAGCCGTCGCGCGTGCCGTCGCGGTCCATGCTCGTCAGCAGGATCTCGCCCGCGCCCGCCGCCTGCATGCGCTTCGCCCAATCGACCACGTCGATGCCCGTGGCGCGACGGCCGCCATGGGTGTAGACCTCCCAGCCCGGGCCGTTGCGCTTCGCGTCGATGGCGACGACGATGCACTGGTTGCCGACGATGCCGGAAGCCTCGCGCACGAGCGCTGGGTTCTGCACGGCAGCGGTGTTGATCGACACCTTGTCCGCGCCGGCGTTGAGAAGGCGGCGCACGTCCTCGACCTTGCGCACGCCGCCGCCGACGGTGAGGGGGATGAAGACGCGCGCAGCCACCGCTTCGATCACGTGCAGCAGGATGTCGCGCTCGTCCGAGCTGGCGGTGATGTCGAGGAAGCAGAGCTCGTCCGCGCCCTCGCCGTCGTAGCGCGCGGCGATCTCGACGGGGTCGCCGGCATCGCGCAGGCCGACGAAATTGACGCCCTTAACCACCCGACCCGCCGTGACGTCCAGGCACGGAATGACGCGCTTGGCCAATGGCATAAAGTCAGGGCACGCTCAGGCCTTGCCGACGGCTTTGTCGGCGGCGGCCTGCGCGCTCTTCAGCTCGAGCTTGCCTTCGTAGAGCGCCCGGCCGGCGATCGCGCCAATCACGCCCTCGGGCACGAGCTTGGCGCAGACCGCCTGGACGTCGGCGACGCTGTTCAGGCCGCCCGCGGCGATGATCGGCGTCTTGGTCGCCTGCGCGAGGCGCAGCGTCGCATCGATGTTCACGCCGCTCATCATGCCGTCGCGGCCGATGTCCGTATAGACCAGCGCCTCGATGCCGTATTCCTCGTATTTCTTGGCGAGGTCCACCACGTCGTGGCCGGTGAGCTTGGACCAGCCCTCGACCGCCACCTTGCCGTCCTTCGCGTCGAGCCCGGCGATGATGTGTCCCGGGAAAGCGTAGCAGGCATCGGAAAGAAACCCCGGGTTCTTCACCGCCGCGGTGCCGATCACGATGTAGGTGACGCCGGCGTCGAGATAGCTCTCGATCGTGTCGAGGTCGCGGATGCCGCCGCCAACCTGGATCGGAACCTGCGCGCCGACCGCGGCGATCATCTCGCGGATCACTTTCTCGTTCTTCGGCCGGCCGGCGACCGCGCCGTTCAGGTCGACGATGTGCAGGCGCCGCGCGCCCTGTCCGGCCCAGTGCTTCGCCATCGCCACGGGGTCGTCGGAGAACACGACGGCGGTGCTCATGTCGCCCTGCTTCAGGCGCACGCAGCGGCCGTCTTTCAGATCAATCGCGGGAATGATGAGCACAGCAGTGCTCGTGTGCCGTTACGAAAACTCGCAAATCAAGGACGCCAGCGCACGAAGTTGGACAGGAGTTGCAGGCCGGCGGACTGGCTTTTCTCGGGGTGGAACTGGACGGCAAAAATATTATCCCGGGCCACGGCGCAGGTAAAGGGCACACCATACACGCAAGTCGCCGCGGCGAGCGCGCGCTCTGCCGGCGCCGGATAGTAGCTGTGCACGAAGTAGAAGCGGCTCTTGTCGCTGATTCCCGTCCATAACGGGTGCGCCACCTCCTGCAACACCTCATTCCATCCCATGTGCGGGATCTTCAAGCCGCTGAGCGCAAACCGCGGCACATTGCCCTGCAGCACGCCCAGGCCCGGTGTATCGCCCTCGGCGCCGCGCTCGAACAGCATCTGCAGGCCGAGGCAGATGCCGAGATAGGGCTTGTCGCGCAGCGCCTCGAGCACCGCCTCGCGCGCGCCGCTCGCCGCTAGGCTGCGCATGCAATCCGGCAGCGCCCC
The DNA here is from genome assembly GCA_035635495.1 of Burkholderiales bacterium. GTDB lineage: Bacteria > Pseudomonadota > Gammaproteobacteria > Burkholderiales > SG8-39 > SCGC-AG-212-J23. The sequence goes on along the minus strand of DASQAW010000060.1, from coordinate 756 downwards.
CTGGCCGGGCACGACGACGCGCTCCGCGGAGCGGATGAGCGCCGGATCGGCGGTCACCAGCACCTGAGCCTCGGGGGCGACATGCTCCAGCGCCTTCGACACCGAGCGCAGGTTGCCCATGCCGTAATCGACCACCGCGATGCGCACCGCGAGCTCTCGGCTAGAGCGTTCCCTTGGTGGAGGGAATGGCGCCCTCGGCGCGGGGATCGCGCTCGAGCGCCATGCGCAGCGCCCGCGCGAAGGCCTTGAACATGGTCTCGCACTGGTGATGCGCGTTGTCGCCGCGCAGGTTGTCGATGTGCAGCGTCACCTGCGCGTGGTTGACGAAGCCCTGGAAGAATTCGTGCACCAGATCCACGTCGAACTCGCCGATCAGCCCGCGCGTGAACTTGACGTGGTATTCGAGCCCCGGGCGGCCGGAGAAGTCGATCACCACCCTGGAGAGCGCCTCGTCGAGCGGCACGTAGGCGTGGCCGAAGCGGCGCACGCCCGCCTTGTCGCCCGCGGCGCGGGCGCAGGCCTGGCCGAGGGTGATGCCGATGTCCTCCACCGTGTGGTGCGCATCGATGTGCAGGTCGCCCTTGGCATCGATCTCGAGGTCGAGCAGGCCGTGGCGCGCCACCTGCTCGAGCATGTGCTCGAGGAACGGCAGCCCGGTCGAGAGCTTGGCCCGGCCGCTGCCATCCAGGTCCAGCTTGACGCGGATCTGCGTCTCCTTGGTGTTGCGCGTGACTTCAGCGGTGCGCATGTCTAAAG
>DASQAW010000059.1:0-7726 GCA_035635495.1 Burkholderiales bacterium | reverse complement strand
CATGGTCCAATCCCCTTCTGCGGTTGTAGTTTAGCGGAGAGCCGGCCGATCCCATGGGAGCGCAAAACCACGCGGTGAAGTCCTCGCTGGCCGAGAAGTTCGCCCGGCTGTATTACGCCGAGGTCGATCCCGAGGAGGTCGCCGCGCGCGAGCCGCGCGACCTCGAGGGGGCCGCGACGGCGCATCTCGGCTTCGCCCGGCGATTCCCGGGCGGCCAGGCGAAGATCCGCGCGTACAACCCGGTGCGCGAGCAGCACGGCTGGGCGAGCACGCACACCGTGATCGAGATCGTCAACGACGACATGCCGTTCCTGGTCGACTCGGTGACGATGGAAGTGAACCGCCAGGGGCTGACCCTGCATTTCGTGATCCATCCCGTGCTGCGCGTCGCGCGCGACGCGCAGGGCGAGCTGGCCGACGTCGCCGCGCCGGGCGAGTCCAAGGAAGGACGCCTCGAATCGTTCATGCACGTGGAGGTCGACCGGCAGACCGACCCGGCGAAGCTGGCCGAGCTCGAGAGCGGCATCGCGAAGGCGCTTGCCGACGTGCGCGCGGCGGTGGCGGACTGGCCGGCGATGCGCGCGCGCATGGTCGAGGTCCTCGGCCGCATCGAGTCGGCGCGAAGCAGCGTATCGGACGCCGAGCTGGACGAGGGGCGCGCGTTCCTCGCCTGGCTGCTGAGCGACCATTTCACGTTTCTCGGCAGCCGCGACTACGTGCTCGAGACGAAGGACGGCGAGGACGTGCTGCGCATCGTGCGCGGGTCGGGGCTCGGCATCCTGCGCGAGCGCGGCGAAACGGTTTCCACGAGCTTCGCCACGCTGCCGCCCGAGGCGCGCAAGCGAGCGCGCGTGAAGGAGCTCCTGGTGCTCACCAAGGCGAACGCGCGCTCGACGGTGCACCGGCCAGGGTATCTCGACTACGTCGGCGTCAAGCATTTCAACGCCAAGGGCGAGGTCACGGGCGAGACGCGCTTCCTCGGCCTGTACACGCACACCGTCTACGCCGAGAACCCGACGCAGGTGCCGATCCTGCGGCGCAAGCTCTCGGACGTGGTCGCGCGCGCCGGGCTCCTGCCCGCGGGCTACAGCGGCAAGGCGCTCGCCTCGATCCTCGAGGAGTACCCGCGCGACGAGCTGCTGCAGATCGGTACCGAGGACCTCTACCGGCACGCGATGGCGATCCTGCAGCTCGGCGAGCGCCAGCGGCTGCGGCTGCTGGTGCGCCAGGACGCCTACTCGCGCTTCGTCTCCTGCCTGATCTACGTGCCGCGCGAGCGCTACAACACCGAGCTGCGCCAGCGTTTCCAGAAGATCCTCGCCGAAGCCTTCAACGGCGTCTCGTCGGAGTTCGACGTCCACCTGTCTGCCTCCACGCTCGGGCGCATCCTGATGCGCATCCGTACCAAGCCCGGCGAGATGGCGGCGCAGCCCGACCTGAAGGCGCTCGAGGCGCGCCTGGTCGAGGCGATGCGCCGCTGGGAGGACGACCTGCACGACGCGCTGCTCGAGCGCCACGGCGAGGAGCGCGCGAACGAACTCTGGCGCCGCTACGGCTCGGCCTTCCCGGCGAGCTACCGCGAGGAGTATTCGGTGCGTGAGGCGGTCGCCGATATCGAGATGCTCGAGTCGCCCGATCCGGGCAGCGACCTCGGCATGAACCTGCATGTGCGCGAGGGCGGCGTGGCCGGCATGCTCAACTTCAAGATCTATCGGCGCGGCAGCGGCGTACCGCTGTCCGAGAGCGTGCCGATGCTCGAGCGGCTCGGCGTACGCGTGCAGTACGAGCACCCGCACGCCGTGGAGCCCGCCGGCGGGCCCCGAGCGCGCGTGGTCGACTTCGGCCTGGTGCCGCCCGCGGGCGCGCAGATCGCGGTCGAGCGGCTGCGCGACGCTTTCCACGAAGCGTTCTTCGGCATGTTCTCGCGCACGATCGAGGCCGACAGCCTCAATCGCCTGGTGCTGACGGCGGAGCTCACCGCGCGCGAGATCAGCGTGCTGCGCGCTTACGCGCGCTACCTCAGGCAAGGGACTTCGAGCTTCAGCCTCGCCTATGTCGAGCAGGCACTGGCCGCGAACCCGCGCATCGCCGCGCTGCTGGTGCGGCTGTTCGTCGCGCGCTTCAAGGATTACGTCCCCGACAACGAGGCCCGGCTGGTGGCGCAGATTTCGGCCGCGCTGGACGAGGTGCAGAACCTGGACGAGGACCGCATTCTGAGGAGCTTCCTCGCCGTGATCCAGGCGACGACGCGCACGAACTACTTTCTGGACAAGCCGTACCTGTCGTTCAAGCTCGATCCGAAACGCGTGCCGGGCCTGCCCGAGCCGCGGCCGATGTTCGAGATCTGGGTCTACTCGCCGCGCGTCGAAGGGGTGCACCTGCGCGGCGGCTACGTCGCGCGCGGCGGCATCCGCTGGTCGGACCGCATGGAGGACTTCCGCACCGAGGTGCTGGGCTTGATGAAGGCGCAGATGGTGAAGAACGTGGTCATCGTGCCGGTGGGAGCGAAAGGCGGCTTCGTCGTGAAGCGGCCGCCCGCCGAGCGCGAAGCGCTGATGAAGGAAGGCATCGCCTGCTACCAGACGCTCCTGCGAGGGATGCTCGACATCACCGACAACCTGGTGGAGGGAAAGATCGTGCCGCCGGCGGGCGTGACCCGCCACGACGGCGACGACGGCTACCTGGTGGTCGCCGCCGACAAGGGCACGGCGACCTTCTCCGACATCGCCAACGGCATCGCCGCCGAGTACGGCTTCTGGCTCGGCGACGCCTTCGCCTCCGGCGGCTCGGCGGGCTACGACCACAAGAAAATGGCGATCACCGCGCGCGGCGCCTGGGAGTCGGTGAAGCGCCACTTCCGCGAGCTGGGCGTCAATGTCCAGACCACCGACTTCACCGTCGCGGGCATCGGCGACATGTCGGGCGACGTGTTCGGCAACGGCATGCTGCTCTCGCGCCATATCCGGCTGGTCGCGGCGTTCGACCACCGCCACATCCTTCTCGATCCGGCGCCCGATGCCGAGAGAAGTTTCCAGGAAAGGGAAAGGCTTTTCCGGCTGCCGCGCTCCTCCTGGGCCGACTATGACGCGAAGCTCATCTCGAAGGGCGGCGGCATCTTCCCGCGCACGGCGAAGTCGGTGCCGCTTTCGCCCGAGGTGCAGAAGATCCTGGGCATCGAGGCGAAGAGCCTCGCGCCGAACGAGCTGATCAGCGCCATCCTCAAGGCGCCCGTCGAGCTGCTCTACAACGGCGGCATCGGCACTTACGTGAAGGCAAAGCGCCAATCGCACGCCGAGGTTGGAGACCGCGCCAACGACGCCATCCGCGTAAACGGCGCGGACCTGCGCTGCAAGGTGGCGGCCGAGGGCGGAAACCTCGGCTTCACCCAGCTCGGCCGCGTCGAATACGCGCTGGCGGGCGGACGCATCAACACCGACGCGATCGACAACTCGGCAGGCGTCGATTGCTCGGACCACGAGGTCAACATCAAGATCCTGCTGAACGCCGTGATGGCCAAAGGCGCGCTCGGCCTGGAGCCGCGCAACAAGCTGCTGGCCGACATGACCGACGAGGTCGCGGCGCTGGTGCTGCGCGACAACGTCTTCCAGACGCAGAGCCTGGCGGTTTCCGGCACGCTGGCGCCGGCGCTGCTCGACGTGCAGGAGCGCTTCATCAAGAGCCTCGAGAAGGCGGGACGGCTGAATCGCGCGCTCGAATACCTGCCCGACGACGAGGAGCTGGCCAAGCGCCATGCGGCGAACCTGGGCCTGACCCAGCCCGAGCGCGCCGTGCTCCTCGCCTACTCGAAGATCGCGCTCTACGACGAGCTCGTCGCCTCGAACGTGCCTGACGACCCGTTCATCGCCACCGCGCTCGAGCGCTATTTCCCGGCGGCGCTGCGCGGGCGCTACCAGGCCGAGATCCAGGCGCATCCGCTGCGCCGCGAGATCATCGCCACCCACGTCACCAACAGCATGATCAACCGCGTCGGCAGCACCTTCGTGCACCGCATGCAGGAGGAGACCGGTGCGGCGGCGCCCGACGTCGTGCGCGCCTATCTCCTCGTGCGCGAGGTGTTCGGCATGGTGGACCTGTGGCGCGCGGTGGAAGCCCTCGACCACAAGGTTCCCGATCGCGTGCAGACCGCGATGCTGATCGACGCCGGCCGGCTGATCGTGCGCGCGACGCTATGGTTCCTGAGAAACCGCGCGCACCTCGCCGACCTGACGCGCTCGATCGCGCACTTCCGCCCGGGCGCGGAGCGCCTCGCGGCCCTGCTGCCGCAGATCCTGCCCACGGAGGAGCGGTCGAGCTTCGTCGCCGCCGCCGGGCGGCTGGAGAAGGAAGGCGTGCCGCCCGAGCTCGCCGCGCGCTGCGCTGCCTTCGACTTCATGTTCTACGCCCTCGACGTCGTCGACGTCGCGCACGCCGTGCAGCGCGACCTAGAGGCCGTCGCCCGGCTGCACTTCGCGCTTTCCGGGGAGCTCGATTTCGCCTGGCTGCGCGCTCGCGTCGGCGCCCTTCCCGCCGAGAGCCATTGGCACACCCTGGCGAAGGCGGCGCTGCGCGACGACCTCGCCGGCATATTGCGCACGCTGTCGGTCGACGCGCTGCGCGCCTCGGCGCCGGAGGATCCGGCGAGCCAGATCGCCGCGTGGAAAAGCCGCAACGCTGCGCTCTACGAGCGCTTCCGCCAGGTCCTCGCCGACTTGCGCGCCGCGGAAACGCCCGACCTGGCGATGCTCTCGGTGGCCATGCGAGAACTGCGCAACCTAAGCTCGCGCTAGCCACTATCATGCAAAGCGATGGCTGAAGACCTGGATTTCAGCAAGCCCGCGGGGGCGCCGAAGCCGGCCGCGCCGGCCGCTCCCCTCTACATTCCCGCCGTCGCGCGCGCCTTCTTCGAGTCGGCCGGCAAGGAGGAAAGCGTTCCGGCCGGCACCGTGTTCTTCTCCGAGAACGAGAAGGCGAGCCGGCTGCTCCTCAAGCGCGACAAGATGTACTTCCTGCTCGAAGGCGAGGTGGGGCTGCTCGCCAAGGGACGGCCGCTCGGCGCACCAAAAGCCGGCGAGATCTTCGGCGAGATGGCGGCGATCAGCGACTCGCCGCGCAGCGCGACCGCGGTGGCGAAGAGCGCCTGCCGCGTGATCTCGCTCGACGACAAGGGTTTTGCCGCCGCACTGCAGAAGAAGCCCGAATTCGCGCTGATGGTGCTCGGCACGATGATCCTGCGGCTGCGGGGCATGATCGCGCGCATCTCCGGCATCCCGAGCGCCGCCGAGGTGAAGGAGTCGCGCGTCTTCGACAAGAACCTGCTGAACACCATGATCGAGGGCCTGGGCCAGCAGGCCGTGGTGCGCTACGACAAGGGCAAGATCATCATGGTCGCCGGCCAGGCTGGCGCGCTCATGTACGTGGTGACCGAGGGCCGCGTCAGCATCACGATCCGGGGCGCGGTGGTCGACCGGGTCGGACCGGGCGGCATCTTCGGCGAGATGGCGCTGATTGACCAGTCGCCGCGTGCGGCCAACGCCGTGGCGGACACCGACTGCGCGCTGCTCGCTATCAACCGCAATGTGTTCCTGAACCTGGTGAAGTCGGAGCCGAGCTTCGGCATCGCGCTGCTCTCGGCGATGGCGGAGCGGCTGCGCAATACCGCAGCCGCGCTAAATTAGGCGGCTTCGCGGCTTCGATCTCACGGTAGAATTTTTCGATCACCCAAGGGAGACCCCCAGAATGAAGACCGCATTTGCCCTGCTCGCCGCAGCCGCGGTGGCCGTTTCGGCACCCGTGCTCGCGCAGGAAGGCACGCTCAAGAAGATCAAGGACTCGGGCGCGATCACCATCGGCCACCGGGATGCCTCGATCCCGTTCTCCTACTACGACGACAAGCAGCAGGTGGTGGGCTACGCGGTGGATCTCTGCAACCGCATCGTCGACGCGGTGAAGACCGAGCTCAAGATGCCGAAGCTCGAGACCAAGTACCAGCTCGTCACCTCGGCCAACCGCATCCCGCTGATGGCGAACGGCACCATCGACCTCGAGTGCGGCTCGACGACGAACAACCTCGAGCGCCAGAAGCAGGTCTGGTTCACGATCACCCACTTCGTCACCGCCAACCGCTGGGTGGCGAAGAAGTCGGCCAACCTGAAGAAGCTGGAGGACCTGAAGGGCAAGACCATCGTCTCGACGGCCGGCACCACCAACATCAAGCAGATCACCGAGATCAACGGCCAGCAGAACCTCGGCATGAACATCATCTCGGCGAACGGCCATCCCGAGGCCTTCCAGATGGTCGAGACCGGCCGCGCGGTGGCGTTCGTGATGGATGACATCCTGCTCTACAGCCTCGCCGCGCAGTCGAGGAATCCCAAGGACTACGATATCTCGGCGGTCGCCCTCTCGGTCGAGCCCTACGGCATCATGCTGAGGAAGGACGACGCCGAGTTCAAGAAGGTGGTCGACGCGGCGATGACCAACATCTACAAGTCCGGCGAGATCAACAAGATCTACGACAAGTGGTTCCTGAAGCCGGTGCCGCCCAAGGGCATCAATCTCAACGTGCCGGTGAGCGACCCGTTCAAGAAAGTGATCGCGAATCCGACCAGCTCGGGCGACCCGAACGACTACAAGTAGGTCGTAGTCCCCACGCGAAGAGGGCGCGTGCACTACAGCTGGCACTGGAAGGTCCTGCTCGAGACGGAGCCCGGCGGCACGGGCTCCTACCTCCACTATCTGCTCGTCGGCCTGGGCTGGACGCTCGCCACGGCGCTCGCCGCCTGGGTGATCGCGCTGGCCATTGGCGCGTTCGTCGGCACGGTGCGCACCACGCAGCTCCGCTGGGCGGTGCGCCTCGGCAATCTGTACGTCGAGATCTTCCGCAACGTCCCGCTCATCGTGCAGATGTTCCTGTGGTTCTTCGTCGTGCCGGAACTCCTCCCCAAGGGGCTGGGCGACTGGATCAAGCAGATGCCGCCGCCGTGGGGCTCCTACCTGCCGGCGGTGATGTGCCTCGGAATCTTCACCTCGGTGCGCGTCGCCGAGCAGGTGCGCGCCGGCATCAGCTCGCTGCCGCGCGGCCAGCGCTTCGCCGGCACGGCGATGGGCCTTACCGAGTTCCAGGCCTACCGCTACGTCATCCTGCCGCAGGCTTTCCGCATCATCCTGCCGCCGCTCACTTCCGAGTTCATGAACATCATCAAGAACTCCTCGGTGGCGCTGACCATCGGGCTGCTCGAGCTCACCGGGCGCGCGCGCGCCATGCAGGAGTTCAGCTTCCGCGTGTTTGAAGCCTTTACCGCGGCGACGGTCATATACCTGCTCACCAATCTGCTGGTGGTGCTCCTGATGCGCGCCATCGAGAAGAAGGTGCGCGTACCGGGGCTGATCGCTGCCGGCGGTGCGCCGATGGCGGGGCACTGATGGACTCCGGCTTCGACTTCGACGTCATCCAGCGCTCGATCGGTTATCTCTTCCGCGAGGGGATGACCTTCACCATCACGCTCACGCTGATCGCGATGACCGGCGGCATCATCTTCGGCACGCTGCTCGCGATGATGCGGCTCTCGAGCTTCAAGCCGCTCGCCTGGTTCGCCGGCGCCTACGTCAACCTGATGCGCTCGATCCCGCTGGTGCTGGTGATCTTCTGGTTCTTCTTCCTCGTGCCCTACATCGGCGCCTGGGTGATCGGCTCGAACCAGCCGATCAAGGTAGGCGCGTTCTATTC
>DASQAW010000058.1:0-2218 GCA_035635495.1 Burkholderiales bacterium | reverse complement strand
GCCCGAGTACGCGTCGTTCATGATGTACACGTCGCCCGGCCGCATCTCCTTGAATTTGCCGAGGATCGCCTCCACCGCGCTCGGCAGCGCGCCGAGATGAATCGCCATGCCAACGCCCTGCACCACCATCTCGCCGCGCGGGTTGCAGAGCGCGACGGTGAAGTCGTACAGGTCGCGCACCAGCGGCGAGTAGGCGGTCGCGACCACCACGGTCGCCATCTCGTCGGTGACGCTGAGCAGCCCGTGCTCGACGACCGACGCGGTGACGGGATCTAGGCGCGGCTCCATTCGGCTTTCCTCTTCACCGCAACGCGGTGAGCCATGGCGATGCGTCCCTGCGCATCGACCGTGGCATTGAAGGACGGCGGCACCACGATGGTCGAATCCGCCTGCTCGATCACGGCGGGTCCGGCGATGCGATTGCCGGCGCGCAGCCAATCGCGCTCGTAGATCGGGCAGTCGACAAAGCGGCCGAGGCTCTGGAAGTGCACTTTGCGGCGCGCCTTGAGCGCCGTTTGCGCGCTCGCGCTGCCGCGCTCGAGCGGACGAGGTTTTGGCCGGTCGGTGCGGCCGACGCCGGCGACGCGCAGGTTGACGAGCTGCACCGCTTCGTCGCGATCGCAATAGCTGTAGAGCCTTTCGTGCGCGGCGTGGAACGCCTCGCAGGCACGCTTGATCCACGCCGCGTCGACCTTGCCCGAGGGCAGCGGCACGTTGATCTCGTAGTTCTGCAGCGGGTAGCGCATCTCGGCGCTGCGCAGCAGTGCGCGGCGCGCGGCGGGCACCTTCTCGCGCTCGAGCCAGGTTTGCGCCTCGGCGTCGACGCGCTCGAGCGCCGCCTGCAGCTCGCCCGTATACTCGGCTGAGACGTTGCGCCGCACGGTGGCGCTGAAGTCCGCGCGCAGGTCCGCCCACAGCAGGCCGAGCGCCGAGAACACACCCGGTGCTTCCGGCACCACGACCCGCGGGATGCCGAGGTCGGCGGCGAGGTCCGCCGCGTGCAGCGGCCCCGCGCCGCCGAAGGCGATGAGAGAGAAATCGCGCGGGTCGAGGCCGCGCGCCACCGACACGACGCGCAGGATGCGCGCCATGTGGGCGTTGACGATGTCGATGACGCCGGCCGCCGCCTCCATCACCGTCATGCCGAGCGGCTTGGCGATGCGCGACTCGATGGCGGCGTATGCGAGCTTCGCATCCAGGCGCGCTTCGCCGCCGACGAAGTAGTCGGGGTTGATGCGGCCGAGCACCAGGTTCGCGTCGGTGACGGTCGGCTCGGTTCCGCCGCGGCCGTAGCAGGCCGGGCCCGGAACGGCGCCGGCGCTGCGTGGCCCGACTTTCAGCACGCCGAGCGCGTCGACCGAGGCAATGGAGCCGCCGCCGGCGCTGCACTCGGTGAGCTCGATCATCGGCGCCTTGATCGGGTAGCCGGTGAAGCGCACCGCGAGCGACTGATGCACGCCACCGCCGATTTCGTACTCGGTGGTGGTGCGATAGGCCCCGCCCTCGATCAGGCTCGCCTTGGCGGTGGTGCCGCCCATGTCGAAAGAAATGACGTTGCGCTCGCCGAGCTGCTCGGCAAGCGTCGCCGCCGCGATCACGCCGGCCGCGGGCCCCGACTCGACGATCGCGTGCGGCCGGTCGCGCGCCGCCTCCGGCGACATCACGCCGCCGGCGGAATTCATGATCAGCAGCTTGCCCGCGCCGTGGCCGCGGGCCTTGAGCTCATCGGCGAGGCGCCGCGTGTAGGTTTCGAAGATCGGCTTCAGGTAGCCCACAAGCACGGCGGTGCTGGTGCGCTCGAACTCGCGGAACTCCGGGATCACGTCTGCCGAGGCGACGATCAGCTTCTTCGGGAAGCGCTTGACGAGGAAATCGCGCAGCTGGTGCTCGTGCGCCGCGTTGAGATACGAGAAGAGCAGCGCGATCACCACTGATTCCGCGCGGGTCGCCTCCACCGCTTCGGCGAGGCGCTCGAGCTCCGTGGTAGCGAGCGGCAGCACGACCGTGCCATCGGAGGCCACGCGCTCGCGCACCTCGATGCACAAACGCCGCGGCACCAGCGGCTTCGCCTTCTCGGCTTTCAGGTCGTACAGCGACGGCCGGCGCTGGCGCGCGATCTCCAGGATGTCGCGGAAGCCCTCGGTGACGATCAGCGCGGTGCGCGCGCCGCGTCCCTCGAGCACGGCGTTGGTCGCCACCGTAGTCGCGTGCAGGATGC
>DASQAW010000057.1:0-1898 GCA_035635495.1 Burkholderiales bacterium | reverse complement strand
GTCGCGGTCGGAGAACATCACCTCATGACCGGCCTTCGCCCACAGGCCGCCGAAGGTCGAGCCGATCCTGCCCGAGCCGATGATGCCGATCTTCATCGGCTTCGCCTGCGCGACCGCCGGCGGAATAATCGCTGCTGCCGTCATCGCGAACAGGAACGCACGTCGTTTCATCGAGACTCTCCTTTGGTTCAGGCTATCACAGCTAGAATTTGCTCATGGACTCGCGCAGAAGGGCGATCCTCGCCGCGGGTTTGGGCCTGTATGCAAACCGCGTCTTCCCGCAGGACAAAGTGAGCCTCCCCAAGATCGGCCTCGGCACCTGGCAGACCTTCGACGTCGGCGCGGATAGCTCGGCGCGTGCGCCGCTGCGCGAGGTCTTGAAGCTGCTCAATGGCAACGTCGTGGACTCCTCGCCGATGTACGGCTCCTCCGAGTCGGTCGCCGGCGACCTGATCGCCGAGCTTGGGATACGCGACAAGCTGTTCATCGCCACCAAGGTCTGGACCAGCGGCCGCGAGGACGGCATCGCGCAGATGGAGACGTCCTTCAAGCGCCTGCGCGTCAAGGTGATGGACCTCATGCAGGTGCACAACCTGGTCGACGTCGCGACGCACACCAAGACTCTGCAGGAGTGGAAACAGCAGGGCCGCATCCGCCACATCGGCATCACGCACTACACGTCCTCCGCGTACGCGGAAGTCGAGCGCTGGCTGAAGAGCGGCAGCTATGGCTTCCTGCAGATCAACTATTCGCTCGCCGAGCGCACATCGGAAAAGCAGCTGCTGCCGCTCGCGAAGGAAAGGGGGGTGGCGGTGATCATCAACCGCCCATTCGCCGAAGGCGCGCTTTTCCGGCGCACCAAGGGCAAGCCGCTGCCGTCCTGGGCCGGTGAGCTGGGTATCGAGAGCTGGGCACAGTACTTCCTGAAATGGATCGTCAGCCATCCTGCGGTGACCTGCGCCATCCCCGGCACCGGCCGGCCGGACCACATGCGCGACAACCTGGCCGCGGGGCAGGCGCCGATGCCCGACGCCAAAGCGCGCCTGCGGATGGCGGAATATTTCGACTCGCTCTGACGTGAAAGCCGCCTTCATCCTGTTCGACGGCATGACCGCCCTGGATTTCATCGGCTTCTACGACCCGGTGACGCGCCTGAAGTCGATGCGGATCATGCCGGACTTCGAGTGGCGCCTCTGCTCGGCCACCCGCCGCGTCGCCGACGATCGCGGCCTGCGCCTCGGGCCGGACGTGGCGAACGAGCCGCTCGACTCGTACGACCTGCTCTTCGTCCCCGGCGGCTTCGCCACGCGCGAGCTGCAGCACGACGCCGCGTTCATCGGCTGGCTGAAAAGCGCCGCGCCGGCGCCGCTCAAGGTTTCGGTCTGCACCGGCGCCCTGCTCCTGGGCGCCGCCGGCTTCCTCAATGGGCGCCGCGCGACGACGCACCCGAGCGCCTACAAGGAGCTCGCGCCGTACTGCCGCACCGTGGTGTCCGAGCGCGTCGTCGATGAAGGCGACGTGATCACCGCGGGCGGCGTCTCGGCTGCCATCGACCTCGGCCTGCACCTGGTCCAGCGCCTGGCGGGCACCGAGGCGCGCGAGCGGGTCGCCCGGCAGATGGACTATCCGTACCGCCCGAAGGCCTAGCGACGATCCACGAAGCGTGAGGCCTTGATATTGGCCTCGAACTCCTTGGCGAGCGTGCCGGTCTCGAGCACCACGACCTGCGGCGCCAGCTCGAACTTCTCCTTCATGGCTGCCGCCACGACGCGGCAAAGGGCGGCGGCATCGGCGCCTCGCCGCACTTCGATGGAGAGCCGCAGCACATCGTTGCCGCCCTCGTTCAGCGCCTCGGCGCGGAAGTCGCCGATCTCGAGATGGCGGAACATGAAGTCCTC
>DASQAW010000056.1:0-6664 GCA_035635495.1 Burkholderiales bacterium | reverse complement strand
CACGCCTCTCGGACCTCGACGGCACCTACGCCGAGGTCGAGGTCGATCCGGCACTCGCCGGCGCGGGTTTCACCACCGCGATCGAGAATGAGCACGGCGTGCTTATCGGCCTTCGATCCACGACGCAGGGACTGTATTTCCAGCCGTCCCTGCTCGGCGTGGAGATCGAGCTTCTCGCTGGGCCGTAATCGCGCGCGGTCAGCCTACGGCGGATGACTCTGCTCTCAGAGAGCTGGCCGTGCTGTTCGCGCTTTTCGCCAATCTCATGGCCGTGCGGCTTTGAACCGCAGCAGGGCAAAGAGCCGCGCCGGCGTCACCGGCAGCTCGCGGATGGTGATGCCGAACCCGGCGAGCGCGTCCTCGACCGCATTCGCCAGCGCCGCGCCGGGTGCGATCGCGCCGCTCTCGCCGACGCCCTTGATGCCGAGCTCGTTGATCGCCGAGGGATACTCGAGCTGCGCGGTGAGGATGGACGGCAGGTCCGCCGCCTTCGGCATCGCGTAATCCATGAAGCTGCCGGTCTGGAGCTGCCCCGAGTCGTCGTACACCAGCTCCTCCATCAGCGCGGCGCCGATGCCCTGCGCGATGCCGCCGTGGAGCTGCCCGTCGACCACCATCGGGTTGATCGCCTTGCCGCAGTCGTGCACCGCCGCGTACTTGAGGATGCGCACCTCGCAGGTCTCGACATCGACTTCCACCGCCGCGGCGTGCGCGCCGAAAGCCCAGGTGACCGTCTCCGGATTGAAGTAGACGCAGGCGTTCAGGCCCGGCTCCGGCTTGAGCGCCTTCGCTTTCACCGCCAGCGCGGAGAGCGCCACGCCATGCCCGGGAACGCCGACGACGTGCGCGCGGCCGGCGGTGATGCGGATGTCGGCTTCCGCCGCCTCGAGCAGGGAGGAAGCGACCCGGATCGCCTTGGCGCGCACTTCGCGCGCCGCGCGCGCCACCGCGGGACCCGCGTTGGCAGCGATGCGGCTGCCATAGGGTCCGAACCCGTAAGGCAAGGCCTGCGTGTCGCCGCCGACGATGGTGACGTCCTCGTAGGCGACGCCGAGCTCCTGCGCGCAGACCTGCGCCAGCGTGGTCGCGTGGCTCTGCCCCTGCGACGACAGGCCGACGTAAACGTAGACCTTGCCGCTCGCATCGACGCGCACGTTCGCGCCTTCATAGGGCCCGAGCGCCGTGCCCTGGACGTAGCACGCGAGGCCGATGCCCATGTGCTTGGTCCGCTTCTGCCGCGCGCGCATTTCCTGGTAGCCGAACAGCGCGAGGAGTTTGTCAAAGGCGGCCGGGAAATCCGCCGGATCGTAGGCGACGGGCACGCCGTCCTTGTAGGTGAGGCCCGGCCGGTAGGGCATCGCCGACGCCGCCACCAGATTGCGCCGCCGCAGGTCGGCCGGATCGATGCCGAGCCGGCGCGCGGCGATGTCGAGCACCCGCTCCATGACGAACGCCGCTTCGGGCCGGCCGGCGGCGCGGTACGCCGCGCTGAACGTCTTGTGCGTGACGACGTTGGTGCACGCGTTCCGGTAGTTCGGCACGCGGTACGGCCCGCACAGGTGGTTGATGGTGTTGACGGTGACGCCGTCCTCCTGCACCGCATAGGCGCCGAAATCGGCGGCGAAGCGGTCGTCGATGGCGACGAGCGTCCCGTCAGCCGCGAAGCCCGCGCGGACCTCATGGTGCTGCTCGCGGTCGTGGCAGGTGGCGATGAAATGCTCGCTCCTCGTCTCGATCCACTTCACCGGCCGCCCGAGCCGCCGCGCGAGCGCCGCCACCAGGATGTCCTCGCCGTGGATCTGGCCTTTCGCGCCGAACGAGCCGCCGACATCCGGCGTGACGACGCGCACTTCCTCTTCGGCCAGGCCGAGGATGTGGGCGAGGACCTCGCGCAGGTGGTAGGGATGCTGGGTCGTCGACACTACGGTGAGACGCCCGCCATCGTCTGCGTAGGCGAGCGCGCCGCGCGTCTCGATCGGCATCGCGGCGAGGCGCGGATGGCGCAGCGACTCCTCGACCACCAGGTGCGCCTTGCCCATCGCCGCGTCGACGTCGCCGATCGCTACACGACCGACGTAGGCGACGTTGTCGGGCCATTGCTCGTGCACGCGCGCTGCACCTGGACGCAGCGCGGCGTCGGTGGATGCGACCGCGGGCAGAGGCTGGTAATCGACTTCGACGGCTTCCACCGCCTCGGCGAGCAGGCGCGCATCGTCGGCAACCACCACGGCGACCGGCTCGCCGACGTAGCGCACGATCGCGCGCGCCAGCACCGGCTGCTCATAGGCGCGGAATTTCTGCTTCGCCTTGTAGGGCGGGATCGGCCGCGCGGCCTCGGGGAGGTCCGCAGCGGCGAAGCCGCCCGCGACGCGCACGATCCTGGCGTGCGCGTGCGGGCTGCGCACCACGCCCATGTGCAGCATGCCGGGGCGCGCGATGTCGTCGATGAAGCGCGCGCGGCCGGTGAGGAGCGGCAGGTCCTCCTTGCGGCCCGCCGATTCGCCGATCATGCCGGCACCAGCTCGCGCAGCCACAGCAGCGGCATCGTCTCCTGCATGCCGAGGAATTTGCCGTCGGAGCCGAAGCGGTAGACCTGGTCGGTGACGTGGGTGGGCCGGCGCACGCCGAGCCGGCCGTCGCCGAACGCCATCTCGCGGATGACGAGCGTGGCTTCGTCGACGTCGAGGATCGGCGCGGTGCCGGCCTGTTGCACCAGCAGCGGCCAGAGCGTCACGGTCAGGCGCTCGCTCGGCAGCAGCGGCTCCGTCTTGACCGCATGGCGCGTTTCACGGCCGTCGAGGCCCCGCGCCTCGATCTCGTAGCCGTCGCCGGAACGGCCGATCGCGCCCCGCTCGGTGCCGGAGAAGCTGTCGATGCTGTATTGGCACGAGCGCAGCCTGAAATCGGCATCCAGCACGAGGCGGCTGTTGCGCCGCTCGACATGGCGCCGCGGCAGCGCGCTGGCGTGCCGCTCCTCGATGTGCCAGCCGCCGTCGGGCAGCCGTGAATGGCGGAAGCTGACGCGGCCGGCCTCCGTGCCGACGATGCGCTCGACCCAGATGGTGGCATTGGGCAGCGACGTGCTCGGCAGCCGCGGCGGCGCCGAGGCGAGCGCAGCCCGCTGCGCTAGCAGCGGATCGAGCTCGGCGCGTGGCAGGTAGTAGCCGTTCACTGCAACCGCCTCGATGCTGCGCAGAGCGCCGAGATCCCGCAGGGGATTACCTTTCATAACTAAGAAATCGGCGCGCCCACCTTCGGCGAGCGTGCCCGAGCCGTCGCCGAGGAAGCGTCCGGCCTCTGCCGTCGCGCAGCGCAGGGCCTGGTACGGCGTCATGCCGGCGGCGACGAAGTTGGCGAGCTCGGCGTGCAGCGAGGCCCCCGGCACGTTCCACGGGTTCAGCGAATCGGTGCCGGTGAGGAGCGGCACGCCCTCCTGGTGGAAGATCGCGACTACCTCCTGGAACGCGCGCGCCCGCTCGCCGGCGGCGCGGCGCCACTCGGCGACGTCGTTCATGCGGGCGCGCCGCGTCCAGCGCGTGAGCGTCGCTTCCCAGTCCTTGATCGCGGCAGGCGAGACGAACCTGAGCTCGGGATCGCGCAGCCCCTCCTCCGGCGCGAGCGCGTCGCGCTGGTGGAAGACGAGCGTCGGCACGTTCCACGCCTGACGCTCGGCGAGAAAGCGCGCGAGGCGCCGCACGGCGGCGAAGTCGAGGCGCGTGCCCGGCACCGGATCGAAGCGGTCCCAGAACCCGGGCTCGGGCGCATCGCCGCGCAGGTGGCCGCGCGCGAGGTTGTGGAGCTGGTCGAGGCAGCGCACGCCCGCCTCGACCGCCTCCTCGAAGGTCATGGCGTTCGGGCAGTTCGCCGTCACCGGGACGCGCGATGCGCGAACCAGCGCGCGCAGGTTTTCCGGCGTGAGGAGCGAGAACGCCTTGATCTGGTGGTAGGCCGCGAAGCGCTCGGCGAGCGGCCGCGCCTGCGCCGGATCGGTCATCGCCACGCCGCGCGGCATGTCGGTGCGGCCGTTCGCGTCGACGCCGTCGACCGGCGGGCTGATGGCGATCATGCGCGGGCTGGGGAACTCGCGGCGCGCGGCGACGCGGCTCATCGCCAGCTGGAACGGCACGCATACGGTGCGCACCGTGGTGATGCCGTGCGCGAGGTACAGCGGGCTGTCCGCGGGGTCCCAGTAGTGCGTGTGCATGTCGGCGAGGCCCGGCATCACGTAGCGGCCGGTGCAGTCGATCGCGCGCATCCCTCCGGTTTCGATGGACTGGGAGGGGCCAAGCGCGCGGATCACGCCGTCAGCGATGACCAGCGTGTGATCGGCGAGCTCGCGCTCGGCGTCGAGCGGCAGCGCCGTGACGTGCGCCAGCGCGAGCGGGCGCGACTCGCGCGGCGGGAATTCGAGCGGCAGGAACTCCGCTAGAACTTGTATTCCCTCGCCTGCTTGCGCACCGCCTCGGCGTCGAAGCGGTTCATCTCGTCGACCAGCTCGTTGGTGACGAGCTGCTTCACGTCCACTTTTGTCGTCATGCCCGTGGCGCCCTCGGTCGGGATCGACATGAAGTTCTGCAGCCGGTCCCAGCCGCCGACGTCGGAGAGGCCGTACTTGCCCGGCTGGCGCGGCTTCATGATTGCGAGCGCCGCGGTGAAGAACGTCTGGGTGAACGCGGGGTCCGTGTGCTCCGCGGGCGCCACCTTCTTCATTATGGCGATCGCCGCCTCGGGGTTGGTCTCGGCGAAGAGCGTCGCCTTCGCCATCGCGCGCCCGAGCCCGACGACGTAGCGGCGGTCCTGCTTGAACACCGCATCCGTCGCGACGGTGGTCTCCGAGGCCAGCTGCAGCTCCTCGCTGTCGCAGGTGATGCACTTGAGCTTGCCGCCGACCGCCTCGACGCTCACCGTGTTGTTCCACGAAAGGTTGAGCGCGTGGACCTTGCCTTCCTTCAGCGCCAGCGCATGCACCGACATGGTCGGGCCGAGCGCGACGAAGGTCACGTCGCGCGCGGGCGTCAGGCCGGCGCGCTGAAGCTGCGCGCGCAGCAGCGGCAGATCTCCTCTCGTGAGGTCGATGGTGCCGATGTTCCTGCCCTTGAGGTCGGCGAGCTTGCTGATCGGCGCATCGGGCAGCACCTTGACGTCGAAAGTATTGCGCGTCAGGAAGTCGTAGAACGCCTTGTACTTCACGCCCTCGGCGAAGCCGAGCAGCGTATTAGGCGCGAGGATCACCGCCATCTGCGCGTTGCCAGCGGCGAGCTGCTGCACCACGGCGCTCGAGCCGTTCACCACCTGCAGGTCGAGGTCGATGCCCTCTTCCTTCATGTAGCCGAGCTGGTTCGCGGTGCTGAGCGGGAAGAAGGTGATGCCGTCCCGGAAGGGCAGCAGCACGCGGAACTTCTTCAGCGGCGGCGCGCTCTGCGCCAGGGCGCCGAAGCCGAGTGCGGTGAGCATTATTGCGGCCAGTAGTTTTCGAAGCACGGTCTCCTCCTTATCCGGTGAAGCGGCTGCGCCGCCAGAAAACGATCTTGCGCTCCAGGACCTCCATGATGCCGTAGAGCACGAGCCCCAGGACCGACACGACGACGATCACCGCGAATACCAGGTAGACCTTCAGCTCGAAGCTGAAGGTGGTGATCAGCGTGCCGAGGCCCTCCTTGGCGGTGACGAACTCGGCCACCAGGGCGCCGATCAGCGCCAGCGTCAGCGAGGTCTTGAGGCCGGCGAAGATGCTGGGCAGCGCGGTCGGCCAGGCGAGCTTCCAGAACACCTGGCCGCGGGAGGCGACCAGCGAGCGCATGAGGAGAAGCTCGTTCTCCTCGACCGACTCGAGGCCGACCACCGTGTTGATCACCACCGGGAAGAAGGAGATGGCGATCGCCATCACCACCTTCGACTCCATGCCGAAGCCGAACCAGGTGATGAAGATCGGCGCGAGCACCACCTTGGGCATCACCTGGAAGGCGACGACGTATGGGTAGATCACCTCTTTGAAAAGCTGCACGTTCACCATCAGGATGCCCAGCGCGATCGCCGCAACCCCGCCGACGAAGAACCCGATCAGCGTCTCCGCGGTGGTCATCCAGACGTGCTGCGGAAACCAATCCGCGGTGAACAGGATCACCAGGCCGTCCCAGATGCGGCTCGGCGCCGGCAGGACGAGCGGCGACACCCATCCGGCGCGCGCCACGGCTTCCCAGAGGATGAGGATGCCGACGAAGCTGAGCGGCGAAAGGAGCGCGGCCCTCATCGCGCGACGCCGAGATATTCACGCACTTCGAATGCAGTCCTCGCGAAGTCGGGCGACTTCATCACCTCGATCGAGCGCGGCCGCGCGAGCGGCACGTCGACCACCGCCAGCACGCGCCCGGGCGAGGTGCCCATGACGACGATGCGATCGGACAGGAACACCGCCTCGTTGATGCTGTGCGTGACGAAGATGATGGTCTGGCCCCGCTCGCCCCAGATGCGCAGGAGCTCCAGGTTCATGCGCTCGCGCGTGAACTCGTCGAGCGCGCCGAAGGGCTCGTCCATCAGGATGATCGGCGGGTCGGTGATCAGCACGCGCGAGAGCGCGGCGCGCTGCTGCATGCCGCCGGAGAGCTCGCGCGGATAGGCGCCTTCGCGGCCGTCGAGCCCCACCAGGCGCAGGATGCCGCGCGCC
>DASQAW010000055.1:0-6328 GCA_035635495.1 Burkholderiales bacterium | reverse complement strand
GTCCTTCACCGCGATGCCCTCGGCGATGGTGTCGCCGCCCACCTTCACGGCTTGGCCGGCGAGGCGCTGGTGCATCGACGGATAGGTACGCGATTCGACGCCGTACAGCTTGATCTTCGGGTTGAGCGCGCGCGCCGCGGTGGCCATCCCTCCCAGGAGCCCGCCGCCGCCGACGGGCACCACCAGCACATCGAGATCGGGCACGGCCTGCAGCATCTCGAGGCCGACCGTGCCTTGGCCGGCCATGACCAGCGGGTCCTCGTACGGATGGACGAACACCAGGTCGTCTCGCTTCGCCAGCGCATGGGCATGTATTGCGGCGTCCGTCAGGGTTTCCCCTTCAAGCTCGACCTTGGCGCCATGGACCTGGGTGTTCTTTATCTTTGTGTTCGGCGAGCCTTTCGGCATGACGATCACCGCGGGGATACCGAGGCGCGCCGCGTGATAGGCCACGGCCTGCGCATGGTTACCGGCGCTCATGGCAACGACGCCGCGCTTTCGCTCGGCTGCCGAGAGCGACAGCAGCTTGTTCAGCGCGCCGCGCTCCTTGAACGAGGCGGTGAACTGCAGATTCTCGAACTTGAGGTGCAGCTTGCAGCCGGTGAGGCGCGAGAGCGTCTGGCTCGGCAGGAACGGCGTGCGCTCGACCGCCCCTTCGATGCGTGCCGCGGCTGCCCGAATGGCGTCGAGCGAGATCATGGCGCGAAATGTTAAAGGTTTATCATTGGCGCGCCCATGGAGCTCGATACGCAACCGCCCGCGGAAGTCGATGCGGAGCTCGCTCATGGCAGCGACCCGACCGATGCGCAGTTCCGCCTGCTCGTCGAGTCGGTCAGTGATTACGCGATCTATCTGCTCGACACGACCGGTCGCGTGATGAGCTGGAACGCCGGCGCGCAGCGCATCAAGGGCTACGCCGAGCAAGAGATCCTCGGCCAGCCTTTCTCGCTCTTTTATCCGCCTGAGGACCGCATCGCGGACGTTCCAGCCCGCATGCTCGAGCAGGCCGGGCGCCATGGGCGCGTCAACGCGCAGGGCTGGCACCTGCGCCAGGACGGCAGCCGCTTTTGGGCCGACGTGGTGATCACCGCGCTCAAGAACCGCGCGGGCCAGCTCACCGGCTATGCGAAGGTGACGCGCGATCTGACGAGCTGGCTCCACGCGAACGAGCGCGTGCGCGAGAGCGAGGAGCGTCTGCGCGCCTTCACCGACAATAGTCCCGCGATGATGTACCTCAAGGACGCCGACGGCCGCTATCGCTTCGTTAATCAGCGGCTGCTGGCGGGTCTCGGGCTGCGGCGCGAGCAGGTCCTCGGGCGTCGCGACGAGGACATCTTTCCGAGCCGGCAGGCGGCAGTGTTCACCGCGAGCGACGCCGCCGTGCTGTCGAAGAAGAGCGCCATCGAGCTCGAGCACGCGCTCGAGACCGGCGAAGGCGAGCGCATCCACATGTTCGCGAAATTCCCGGTATTCGACGCCACGGGCGCCGTCGCCGGCATCGGTGGCGTCGTCACCGACATCACCGAGCGCAAGCGCTCCGAGCAGGCGCTCGCCGAGCACCGCACGCTGCTCGCCGAGGCGCAGAAGGTGGCGGGCCTCGGCTCCTGGGACTGGGAGCCGGGCAGCGGCCGCATGGCGTGGTCGGACGAGCTTTACCGCATCTACGGGATCGACCCGGGACAGGTGCAGCCGACCTTCGAAGCCTTCCTCGAGCGCATTCATCCCGCCGACCGCGTGCTCACGGCGACGGTGGTGGCGCGCGCGCTCGCCGAGGGCCGCGGCTTCAGCCACGAGGACCGCGTGCGCCGGCCCGATGGCAACGAGCGGATCGTGCGCACACAGGGCGAGATCGTGCGCGATCCGAAGGGGCGCGTGCTCAAGATGGTCGGCGCCTGCCTCGACGTCACCGAGGGCCGCAACGCCGAGATCGCGCTGCGCGCCGCCGCCGCGAGCCTGCAGTCGCTGACGCGGCGCCTGGTGCAGGTGGAGGAAGCCGAGCGCCGCCGCATCGCCGGCGAGCTGCACGACCGCGTCGGCCAGAACCTGGCGGCGCTCAACATCAACCTCGACATCGTGCTCGGCGCGCTCGGCGAATCGGCGCCGCAGGACCTGCGGCTGCGGCTGCGCGACTCGCTCGGCCTGGTCGACGGCACGCTGCAGACCATCGAGGACGTCATGGCCGAGCTGCGCCCCCCGCTGCTCGAAGAATACGGCCTCGGAGCTGCGCTCGGCTGGTACGCCGAGGAGTTCGCCAAGCGCACCAATATCGCGGTCGAGGTCCAGGACCTGGCGCGCGAGCGCGCACGGCAGCTGGGGCGCGAATCGGCGGTGGCGCTCTTCCGCGTCGCGCAGGAGGCGCTCACCAACGTTGCCAAGCATGCCGATGCCAGGCGCGTCTGGGTGCGGCTGGAGGCCAACCCCGGCGAGCTGCGCCTCGGCATCCGCGACGACGGCAGCGGCTTCGATGCCGAGGCTGCCGCTCAGGCTCGGGCCACGCGGCTGGGCATGACCACCATGCACGAGCGCGTGATTGCGGCCGGCGGATCGCTGCGGGTGGAAAGCGCGCCCGGCAAAGGAACTACACTCAACGCGCAGGTGCCCCTATGAACATGCCTATCCGCATCCTCATCGCCGACGACCACGGCGTCGTCGCCGAGGGCCTCAAGCACCTGATCGAGGCGCAGCAGGACATGCAGGTCGTCGCCATCGTCGGCGACGGGCGCGAGGCCGTGCGCATGGCGAAGGAAACCGACCCCGACGTCGTGCTGATGGACCTCTCGATGCCGGAGCTGAACGGCGCGGACGCGACGCGGGCCATTCTCGAGGCCGACGTGGAGTGCCGGGTCATCGTCCTTTCGATGTACGCCGAGCGCGAATACGTGCGCCGGGCGCTGAAGGCGGGCGCCGCGGGGTACGTCGTCAAGCGCTCGGCGGCCAAGGAGGTGGTGGACGCGATCCGGGCGGTCCATGCCGGGCAGCGCTACCTCAGCCCGCGGGTCGCCGACGTGGTCATCGACGATTATGCCGGCGACGGCAAGGCGGACCTGCTCGAGCGGCTCTCGGCACGCGAGCGCGAGGTGCTGCAGCTCCTCGCCGAAGGGCGCACCGGCGCGGAGATCGCGCAGCGGCTCTCGCTATCGCAGAAGACGGTCGAGACCTACCGCGCGCGCCTGGTGGAGAAGCTCGGCATCCGCGACGTCGCCGGGCTGGTCAAGTTCGCCATCCAGCGCGGGCTGGTGTCCCTCGACTAGGCACTCTCTGCCGGGCGCCGCTGGCGCAGCGGCTCGAGGAGCTTCAGCACCTCATCGGGATGGCAGGGCTTGTCCAGATAGTGATCGAACCCGACCTGCTGCGCGATCAGCTTGTCCGAGGTCTGGTTCCACATGCCGGAGATGCCGATCAGCAGCGGCCGGCGCAGGTCGGTGAAGCTGTAGCGGATCTCCTGCGCGACCGCGTAGCCGCTCATGCCGCAGATCGCAATGTCGAGGATCAGGGCATCGGGCCGCGTGAACCGCACCGTCGGCAGCACCTGGATGCCGGTGTAGACGCAGTACACGGTATGCCCGGCGTCGCGCAAGATCGCCGCGAGCGAGTCCACCGTATCCCGGTTGTCGTCGGCCACCACGATGCGCAGCAGCTGACCACCCTGGCGCCGCTCGGCACCGCTCGTCGTACCGGCAAGGCCTTCGGTGGACGCACTCATAGCCATATCAAATTGTGCGCGCGATTGCGCAACACGGGCTGACGCTGCGATGATCCGCACCGGCTGTCGGCGCTACCCGACAGTGGCGGAGGCACGCGGGTCGCTAGGAGGACGAACGGGCCATGAACGAACAAACGCGCGCGGTGATCCTGGTCGTCGATGACGACGCGTGGGTGCGCGAGCTCCTGAAGCTGCAGCTCGCGGGCGCGGGCTATGAAGTGCAGCTCGCCGACGACGCGATCGTCGCCGGGCATGCGCTGATGCGCACGCCGCCGGACCTGATGCTGGTCGACGTCTCGCTGCCTTTTCTCGACGGGGTCGACTTCGTGGCCGCGCTCAAGGCCGATACGACCGTGCCGGACGTCCCGGTGGTGTTCATCAGCGGCAACAGCGAAGTGCTCGGCCGCGCGCGCTCGCTCGGCGCGCCGTGCCTGAAGAAGCCGTTTACTGCGGAGCAGCTCCTGGAAGTCGTGCAGCGGGAGCTGCAGCTGCGGCCGCCGCGGCGGCGCCCCTGGCTCGACTATCTATCCGCCGCTACCTGAGGACCTGCTCCCCTCCGCGAGCGGCGCGATCAGCTCGAGCAGCGTCTTCGACTCGAAGGGCTTCGCCACGTGGTGGTCGAAGCCGGCGAGCCGCGCGAGGATCCTGTCGGAGGACTGCTTCCAGCCCGTCACCGCGATGAGCAGCGGCCGCAGCTTGCCGCATTCCTGGCGCAGCTCGCGCGCCACTTCGTAGCCGCTCATGCCGGGCATGCCGATGTCGATGAGGGCGACGTCCGGATCGAACTCGCGCACCAGGCGCAGCACCTCGGAGCCCAGGTAGACCTCGCGCACTTCGTGCCCCTCGTCCTGCAGGATCGCCGCGAGCGTGACGACCTGGTCGCGCTCGTCGTCCGCGACGAGTACGCGCAGCCGCCGCCGCTTGCGCGCGGCGCTCTCCGCAGCCGGAGACTGCAAGGATCTGTCTTGGGTCACCGGGCGGATAGTACCAACGGAAGATAAAACTGCTCGCATGGAGGACGGGAACCGTGCAGTTTCGCCGTGGCGTTTTCCGCATTTTTCCTGTCGTCGAACGACTACAGGCGCAGACGGCAAACTACATAGCGGCCACCGCGGCGCGCAGCACTGCTTACTAAGGCTATAGTGCAAACTACGACAGATAACTCGATGCCTTTCTACAGCGCGCACACGGTATCTTTCGACAGTTTGTTTCGAGAAGAACCTAACGAGCGGAGCGCCCGTGAACCTTCCTCTTAAAGACTCCGACGTCAGCACCCATGCCGAGGAGCTGACGGCCATTCACAGCGCCCTCGTCGCCCTGCGACGCGGCGATACGGCAGCCAAGCTGCCGATCCAGGGGAGCACGCAATTCACCAAGGTCGCCGACGTCTTCAACGACCTGGTCGAGCAGAACGTCGCCATGGCGGAGGAGCTCTCCAAGCTCTCGCAGGCGGTCGGCAAGGAAGGCAAGCTGAAGCGCCGCGCCGGGCTGCCGCAGGCGCGGGGCTTCTGGGCGCAGTCGGTCGAGAACATCAACGCGCTGATCGACGACCTGGTGCATCCGACCAACGAGGCGGCGCGCGTGATCGGCGCGGTGGCGCAGGGCGACCTGTCGAAGTCGATGGCGCTCGAGATCGACGGCCGTCCGCTCGAGGGCGAGTTCCTGCGCAACGCCAAGACCATCAACAAGATGGTGGAGCAGCTCGGCAACTTCGCCGCGGAGGTGACCCGTGTGGCCAGGGAAGTCGGGACCGAGGGCAAGCTCGGCGGCCAGGCGAAGGTGAAGGGCGTGGCGGGCGTGTGGAAGGACCTCACCGACAACGTGAACTCCATGGCCGGCAACCTCACGTCTCAGGTGCGCAACATCGCCGACGTGACGACCGCCGTGGCGAAGGGCGACCTGTCGAAGAAGATCGAGGTGGACGTGAAGGGCGAGTTCCTCACGCTCAAGTCGACCATCAACACCATGGTGGACCAGCTCCGCTCGTTCGCTGCCGAGGTGACGCGGGTGGCGAGAGAAGTCGGGACCGAGGGAATTCTCGGCGGCCAGGCGCGCGTCGAGGGTGTTTCCGGCACGTGGAAGGACCTCACCGACTCGGTGAACTCGATGGCGGGCAACCTCACGTCGCAGGTGCGGAACATCGCCGACGTGACCAAAGCCGTTGCCGCCGGCGACCTGTCCAGAAAAATCACGGTGGACGTCAAGGGCGAGGTGCTCGAGCTCAAATCGACCATCAACACGATGGTGGACCAGCTCCGTTCGTTCGCCGCCGAGGTGACGCGTGTGGCGAGGGAAGTCGGGACCGAGGGCAAGCTCGGCGGTCAGGCCGACGTGCAAGGTGTCGCGGGCACGTGGAAGGACCTCACCGAGTCGGTGAACTTCATGGCCGGCAACCTCACCTCGCAGGTGCGGAACATCGCCGACGTAACCAAAGCCGTAGCCGCAGGCGACCTGTCCAAGAAAATCACGGTGGACGTCAAGGGTGAAATTTTGGAGCTGAAGAGCACCATCAACGTCATGGTGGACCAGCTCTCGTCGTTCGCCGCCGAGGTGACGCGCGTGGCGCGCGAGGTCGGAACCGAAGGGCGCCTGGGTGGACAGGCCGACGTGCCGGGAGTCTCGGGT
>DASQAW010000054.1:0-8504 GCA_035635495.1 Burkholderiales bacterium | reverse complement strand
TTTCGCGACCGGCGCTTCTTTGGGCCGGTGATCGTCTTCATCGCGCCCTTCGGCGCGTTCTTCGCCTACCTCGCCGCGTCGCCTTTCGTCTATATCCAGTACTTCGGCATCCCGGCGGAGCAGTTCGGCTGGTATTTCGGCGCCGGCGCGGCGAGCTTCATCACCGTGTCGCAGGTGAATCGCCGCCTGGTCGTGCGCTACGGTCCGCGGCGGGTGCTTGGCTGGGGCGTGAATGCCCTCGCCGCCAGCGCGGCGCTGCTCCTCGTTTTCTCGGCGACGCACACGCTCGGCTTCGCCGGCGTCTTCGTCCCGATCTTCTTCATGATCGGCGCCGTCGGCCTCATCGCCTCGAACGCCACCTCGGTGGCGATGGCGCCCTTCGCCGAGCGCGCCGGCGTCGCCTCGTCGCTCCTCGGCGCGACGCAGTCGGCGTTCGGCGTGCTGGCGAGCGCCACGGTCGGCTGGATCGGCAACCACGGGCCGCTGCCGATGGCGATGGTGATGTTCGCCTGCGCCGCGATCTCGTTCATCACGCATGCCGCGCTCGTGCGCCGCGCAGACTAATATTCGCGCCATGCGAAAGATCCTGGCTCTCCTCGCCTTTGTGCTCACGACGGCCCATGCGGCCGATTTCCCCTCGAAACCTGTGCGCTTCGTCACCGGCGCCAACGCCGGCAGCACCGGCGATGTCCTCGGCCGCGTGCTCGCCGACAACCTCGCCACGCTCTGGAAGCAGCCGACGATTGTGGACAACCGCCCGGGTGGAGGCGGCGTGATCGCGAGCCAGGCGACGCTCGCCGCGCCGCCGGATGGCCATACCGTGTGCATCTGCGCCGGCTCGTACGTCACGATCACGCCGGCGACGACGGCGAACATGCCCTACGACGTCGACAAGGACTTCACGCCGATCGCCTTCGTCGCCGAGATCCCGCTCGTCATCGGCGCGCGGCCCGACCTGCCTTACAAGTCCATTCCCGAGCTGGTCGCCTACGCGAAAGCCAATCCGGACAAGGTGAACTACGCCGCGAATACGCCGGGCACGTTTCCGAACCTGGCTACCGAGTACTTCTCGCAGCAGGCCGGCATCAAGATGCGCTTCATTCCCTACAAGGGCTCGGCGCCCGCGCTGGCGGATGTGATGGGCGGGCGACTCGATCTCGTCGTCGAAGGCGTCGCCGCGCTCGGCGGCGCGATCAAGGGCGGGCAGCTCAGGCCGCTCGGGGTGACCTCCACGCGCCGCGACCCGACGCTGCCCGACGTCCCGGCGATCGCCGAGACGATTCCCGGCTTTTCCGCGATCGGCTTCTACGTGGTGCTCGCGCACGCGAAGACGCCGGAGCCGCTCGCGGCGAAGCTCTCGGACGATTTCCGCCAGGTGCTGGCGAAGCCGGATGTCGCGGCGAAGCTCGCCGAGACCGGCAACTACGTGCGACCGATGACCCGCCCGGAAGTGACCGCCTTTATCAAGCGCGAGCGCGAGACCTGGGGCGCGGTGATCCAGAAACTGGGCTTCACTCCCAAATAATTACGGCCCGGCTTCCAGCAGCTCGACCGGATCGCCGTAGCGCTTCGCCATCTCGACGACCGCCGGGTCGCGCAGCGCGACGAGGAAGCCCTTGTCGATGATCGGCTCGCCGCCGGCATTGACCGTCATGTCGAAGGCGATCAGGTCCTGGTGCACCGGCGGCTCCTCCCAGTTCGGCATCACGCGCCGGATGTAGTCGCTCGGCCTGGCGAGATCGACGCCGAAGTGCAGCGCGCCGGGCGAGTTCGAGCCCGCCGGGTACACGGTGTAGCGCGGCGCCTTCGGGTTGAAGCCGCAGCCGCCGCCTTCGATCAGGCGCGAGCCCTGGCACATCTCCCTCAGCACCTGGGCCTCGTGCGAGTCCCCTTTGACTTCGGTGACGTGCTTATCCTTGAAGACGAACGCGATGCGCTCGACGAACGGCTGCGCGAAGCCGATCGCCCACTGCGGATAGAGCACGCCTTCGATCTTCACCTTGGCCTTTGGATCGTTCCCATGCGCAGTGCTGTCCCAGAAGTTCGGCCCGTGCGTCGGCAGGTAGTGCACGTAGCAGCCGGGCTCGTCGGCGAACATCTTCCCGCGCCAGCGGTTGCCGGCGAACATCGCCTCGCGCATCGCCCTGGTGTAGCCGATGACGAGGTCCGAGCCGCGCGCATCGGTGAAGCGCAGCTCGAAGTCGCGTCCCTTCGGCAAGCGCTTCTCGGTCGCGCGGATGATCTCGCCGACGAGCTCGATCGGAAAGCGCGCCTGGGGCGTCTTGAGCAGGTCGAGGTCGCGGAAATAGGTGATCTTGACCCAGCGTTGCCCGCGCTTGCGCAGCGCCACGTTGAACGGGTCCTCGATCGAGCAGAACCAGGTCGAGACGATGAAATCGGCTTTCTCGATGATCGGCTTGACCTCGTCCGGCACTCCAGGAAGCGACGTGTTCGGCGCCATGTACTGCGTGACCGTCGCGCCGCGCGCGCGCGCGAGGCCTGTCACGGCGTCGACGACACGCGCGTCGAGCAGCGGGTCGGTGAGCATCAGCACGCGCTCCCCGGGGCGGATGGCGAACACGCGCGCGAACTGGTCGAGCGCCTGGAACCAGTCGCGGTCGGTGAACTTGGCCTTCGGCGGCAGGCCGACGTACGGCGTCGGGTCGGTAAAGGGGATTTCGCTCATGGCAACTTTGGATTTTAATGTCACATGCTCACCCGCCGCCGCCTAGTCACCGCTGTGCTCCTGTGGCCCATCGCTCCCGCGGCGTTGGCACAGACCTGTGGCCAGATCACCCCCCGCCAGACCGAAGGCCCGTTCTTCAAGACCAACACGCCGCAGCGCATCACGCTGATCGAGCCCGGCAGCAAGGCGCCCAGGCTGGTCGTCACCGGCCAGGTGCTCTCGCCCAACTGCCAGCCGCTGAAGGGCGCGCTGCTCGACTTCTGGCATGCCGACGAGCAGGGCGGGTACGACAACCAGGGTTTCCGCTACCGCGGGCACCAGTTCACCGACGCTGACGGCCGCTACCGGCTGGAGACCATCCTGCCGGCGGAATATCCCGGCCGCGCGCGGCATGTCCATGTGAAGGTCCAGCCGCCCGGCGGCCGCGTGCTGACCACGCAGCTCTACTTCCCGAACCAGCCGGGCAACCAGCGCGACGGCCTCTTCACGCCTGCACTCGTGATGCGCATGGACGACCCGCGCCAGGGCGCCTTCGATTTCGTCGTCGCGTGAAGATCGACGTCCACTCGCACATCTTCGACCCGCGCTACTTCGACGCGATGTGGCGCGACTTCGAGCTCGAGCGCAGCACCACGCCGCAGGGCCAGACGCTCATGCGGAAGAACGGCTACACGTACATGTGGTACCGCGACAACTTCTTCGACGTCGAGCACCGCCTGCGCGTGATGGACAAGCAGGGCATCGACATGCGGGTGCTGTCGCTGTCCTCGCCCAACGTCTACGACTGGCAGGGCGCGCGCCAGTTGGAGATGGCGCGGCTCATGAACGACGCCACCGCGGCGATCGTGCGCGCACATCCGGATCGGTTCGCCGGCGTCGGCAGCCTACCGCTCGGCGATGTCGCGGCCTCGCTTTCCGAGATCGACCGCGTGGTGGGGCTCGGCCTGCACGGCGTGATGATCGGCTCGAACGTCGCCGGCGTCCCGGTGAACGACCCGCGCTTCGAGCCGGTGTGGGCGAAGATCGACAAGCTCGGGCTGCCGGTGTTCGAGCACCCGATGTTTCCGCCCAACCTGCAGAAGGAGGAGTTCGAGCTGCCGCTGCGCGTGGGCTTCATCTTCGATACGACGATGGCCGCGGCGCGGCTCATCTACTCGGGCGTCTTCGAGCGCTATCCGAACTTCCCGTACATCATGGCGCACACCGGCGGCGCGCTGCTCATGCTGCTGCAGCGCCTCGACAACGGCTATCGCCTGTTCCCCGACTGCCGCAGGCACATCGACAAGCCGCCGAGCGAATACGCCAAGCGCCTCTATTACGACACCGCCTCCTTCTACCCGCCGGCCTTGATGATGGCGCACAGCATCGTCGGCGCCGATCGCCTGCTCTTCGGCTCGGACGATCCGCTGATCGGCGACGACACCGCCATCGTGGAAGGGCTGCCGCTGCCGGCCGAGGACAAGGCGAAGATCCTCGGCGGCAACGCCGCGCGCATCTTCCGCCTCAAGCAGTACGCATGATCCGTTTCATCGCCGCGCTGGCGCTGTGCGCCGCCGCCGTGCTGGCGCACGCGCAATATCCGCAGAAGCCGGTCCGCATCATCATCGGCCTCGGCGCCGGCGGCGTAGCGGACGCGATGACGCGCACCGTCACGGACAGGATTTCGATGGGCCAGCCCTTCGTGCTCGAGAACCGCCCCGGCGCCGGCGGCAACATCGCCATGGAGGCGGTGATCAAGTCGCCGCCCGACGGACACGCGCTGCTCCTCATCGGTCCGGCGCTGGTCATCAATCCCGCGCTGTACCAGAAGCTCGGGTTCGATCCGCTGAAGGACCTGGCGCCCGTCACCACCGTGGCCATCGCGCCGTTCGCGCTCTTCGCCAGCGCGACGCTGCCGGTGACGAACGTCGGCGAGCTGGTCGCGCTCGCGCGCTCGCGCCAGGGCAGGATGAACTATGCGTCGGTCGGCGCGGGCACCGCCGGCCATCTCTCCGCGGTAATGTTGGGCGCCGCCGCGGGGCTCGAGCTGACGCACGTTCCCTATCGCAGCATCCAGCTCGCCATCCCGGACTTGGTGCAGGGCGAAGTGCAGTTCGTCTTCAATGCCTATCCGCCGCTCGCGCCGATGGCGCAGGCCGGCAAGCTCAAGCTCCTCGGCTTCTCGTCGCCCAAGCGGCTGGCCGCGCATCCCGAGATCCCGACGCTGAGCGAGACGGGTCTGCCCGGATTCGAAGCCGGCGGCTGGTACATGGTGCTCGCGCCGGCGGCGACGCCGAAGGACGTCATGGCGCGCCTGAACACCGAGTTCACACGTGCGATCGCGCAGCCCGATGTCGCCGCGGCGCTGGAGAAGATGGGCTTCGAGGCCGCGCCGATGAGCCAAGCCGAGAGCGAGCGCTTCACCGCGCGCGAAGCGGAGAAGTGGAGCCGCTCGGTGCGCCTCTCGGGCGCGAAGGCCGACTAGCCTTTGACGTTGGCGTAGAGCCGCTGCAGCGCGCCCTTCAGCGCGCGGATTTCCGCCGGTCGCAATCCGCGCGTCAGCTCGCGGTCGTGCTTCACCGCCGTGTCGTGGCACTTGCGGGCCAGCGCGCGTCCCTTCGCAGTGGTGGTCACCTTGACCGAGCGGTTGTCGTGGTCCTGCCTCTCCTTCTCCACCAGCTTCTGCCGCTCGAGGCGGCGCAGGATGTGCGAGAGGGTCGACTGGTCGATCGAGGTGGCCTCGGCCAACTCGCCCACGGTGGCGCCGCCGTTCAGCGACAGCACGGCCATCACGCGCACGCTCAGCACGCTCAGGCCGAGCTTGCGGAAATCGGCGTGCCAGCCGTTCATCAGCGTCGCCACGCGGGCGAGCAGGAACGGGACGGTGTCGTGCGTGGCGATGGCCATCCGCGTATTATATGAAAGGCCATATAATCTTCCGAGGAGGAGATTCGCGGCATGGACGTCGCCATCATTGGCGCCGGGGTCGGTGGGCTGACCGCGGCGCTCGCCATTCACCATCAGGGCATCGATTGCCGCGTGCGCGTCTACGACAGCGCGCGCGAGATCCGGCCGCTGGGCGTCGGCATCAACCTGCTACCGCACTGCGGGCGCGAGCTGACCGAGCTCGGGCTGGTCGAAGGGCTGCGACGCGCCGCGGTCGAGCCGAAGGAGTTCGGCTGGTTCACGCACCATGGCCAGCTCATCCACACCGAGCCCTGCGGGCTGCGCGCCGGCTATGCCTATCCGCATTTCTCGGTGCACCGCGGCGAC
This sequence comes from Burkholderiales bacterium, assembly GCA_035635495.1. GTDB lineage: Bacteria > Pseudomonadota > Gammaproteobacteria > Burkholderiales > SG8-39 > SCGC-AG-212-J23. Next base: position 2,566 of record DASQAW010000054.1, on the reverse strand, counting down.
CTGCAGATGGTGCTCTACGAGGCGGTGAAGCAAAGGCTCGGTAACGACTGCGTGGTCACCGGGCATCGCTGCAGCGGGGTGGAAGAGGAGGGCGTGACGCTGCATTTCGACGGCCAGCCGTCGCGGCGCGCCGATCTCGCGATCGCCGCCGACGGCATCAATTCTGTCCTTCGCAAGCAGTTCTACCCCGACGAGGGACCGCCGGTGTTCTCGAAGGTGAACATCTGGCGCGGAGTGACCAAGGCGAAGCCTTACCTGTCCGGTGGGACGATCTGCCGCATCGGCGGCATCTTCACCACCAACAAGGCGGTCGTGTATCCGATCCGCAACGACATCGACGGCAAGGGCACGCAGCTCGTCAACTGGGCGGTCGAGGTGTACACGAAGGAGCAGGGGCCGATCGACTGGAACAAGCCCGGACGCCTCGAGGACTTCCACCATCACTTTGCCGACTGGCACTTCGACTGGCTCGACGTCGCGAAGCTGATGCAGGACTCCGAGTTCCTGCTCACCTATCCGATGGTCGATCGCGATCCGATCCCGCGCTGGGTGTTCGGGCGCGTGGGGCTGCTCGGCGATGCCGCGCACCCGATGTATCCACGCGGCGGCAACGGCGGCGCGCAGGCGATCCTCGATGCCGTGGCCTTCGCCCGGCATCTGAAGAACGGCGGCGACGTGCTGCAGGCCTATGAAGCCGAGCGCGTGCCGCTCGCCAGCAAGGTGGTGCTGCAGAGCCGCAATGCGCCGCCCGACGTCATCATCGACGAGGTCGAGCGGCGCACCGGCGGCAAGAAGTTCGGGAACATCGACGACGTCATCAGCAAGGAGGAGATGCTCAAGGTGCTGGACAAGTACAAGCAGGTCTCCGGATCCGATCTCGACAGCGTGGGAAGGGCCTCATGAAACCCAAGGCGCCATTTCAACCGACCGCCAAGCCGCTGCCCGAAGGCGCGCGCGCGACGCGCGAGCCGGCGAAGCACGTGCCGCAGATGTCGCTCAAGGAGCGCGACCGCCGCTGGGACAAGGCGCGCAAGAAGATGCTCACCGCCGGACTGGATGCGTTCGTCTTCCTCGGCAACGACATCTACTGGGGCATGGGCATGGCGAACCTGCGCTACATGCTGCAGGTCGACACCCACCTCGGCGCCGAGGCGATCTTCCCGCTTGCCGGCGAGCCGGTGGCGTGGACCGGCGTGCCGCACATGAACCGGCCCACCAACATGTACCACTCGCTCAACACCTGGATGAGCGACTTCCGCACGCGCGGCGGTGTTGCCGCCGTCGCCGATGAGCTGAAGGCGCGCGGGCTCGAGCGGTCCAAGCTTGGACTGGTGGGGTTCTCCTCCACCATCCAGATCACGCCCACCATCCTGCACCAGGACGTGCTCAACCTGCAGAAGCTCCTGCCCGAGGCGCAGTTCGTCGACGCGAGCTGGATCCTCGAAGAGATGCGCGTGGTGAAGAGCGAGGAAGAGATCGACATGCTGCGCAAGGCCGGCCGCATCGCGCGCAAGGTGGTCGACGCGATGATCGAGACCGCGCGGCCCGGCATTCCCGAGGCGGCGGTGTACGCCGAGATGATCAAGACGCAGATCGCCAACGGCGGCGAGCCGAACATCTTCAATCTCTTCGGCGCGGGGCCGGTCGAGCATCCGCGCGACGAGCTCTGGCACATGCTGCATGGCTGCGAGCAGCCGCTCGCGCCGACCATGCGGCCGCTCGCCGAGGGCGATCTCATCGCCACCGAGTGGCACACGAAGTACGGCGGCTACCGCTGCCACACCGAATTTTCGGTCTATCTCGGCCGCAGGGCGCCGCGCGAGCTGCTCAACATCTGGAACGTGTCGGTCGAATGCCTCGAGGCGAGCAAAGGCGCGCTGGTCGCCGGCAAGACGATTCGCGAAGCGCTGGAGATCATCAGGCAGCCTGCCGCCAAGGCGGGGCTCGACTGGGTCGAGCTCGGCTTCCACGCCATGGGCACCGCCTCGCCCGAGTTTCCGACCGTCGTCTATGCGGAGGGCTACGGCAGCAACACTCTGAACGGCCACCGCATCATGGACTTCGTGCTGGAGGAGGGCATGTGCTTCGGCAACAACATCGACCTGCACGACTCGCGCTGGAAGCCCGACGTCGGCACGATGCTCTCCGACTTCATGGTCGTGCGTCCCAGCAAGGCGGAGTGCCTCATCGGCACGCCGACCGAATTCGTACAGAAAAGCTGAATTCGGGGCCAGGGTCGTAATTATTCGGCTGTGGACAAGAGAGGATGAACATGAAGCGCTGGATCCTAGGACTGGCTCTGCTGGCGCCCCTGCTAGGGCAGTCGCAGACGTTCCCGTCGAAGGTGGTGAAGATCCAGGTGCCGTTCTCCGCCAGCGCCGGGCCGACGGTCTTTATGCAGGTGCTCGCGGACAAGCTGTCGAAGGCCTGGGGCGAGCGCGTGATCGTGGAGCCCAAGCCCGGCGCGAGCGGCTTCCTGGCGATCGAAAGCGTGAAGAACGCGGCGCCGGACGGGCACGAGCTGCTGATCGTCAGCAACTCGCACGTGGCCATCAATCCGGCGCTG
>DASQAW010000053.1:0-1710 GCA_035635495.1 Burkholderiales bacterium | reverse complement strand
CCGGCCTAAAAAGGGGTCAGAGCAATTTACTCGTAACAAAAGGGGTGCGAGCACGTGCGGCTTTGTTTCTGGAAAATTGCTCTGACCCCTTTTCTGCTGCTGGCGCTGTCGGCGTCGGCGCAGAGCTATCCTGACCGGCCGCTCCGCTTCTACGTCGGCTTCCCGCCCGGCGGCAGCACCGATCTCGTCAGCCGCTATCTCGGCCACAAACTCTCGGAGCGGCTGAAGCAGCCGGTCGTCGTCGAGCAGAAGACCGGCGCGACGGGACTGCTGGCCAACGACACGGTGGCGAAGGCGCCGCCCGACGGCCTGACGATGGTGCTCCTCACTGGCGGCCATCCGGGAACCGCGGCCGTGATGAAGAAGCTGCCCTACGACCCGGTGAAGGATTTCGGCATGGTGAGCGTGGTCATCGAGTACCCGATGACCGTCTCCGTTGCGCCGGAATCGGCGATCAAATCGTTTCCCGATCTCATCGCGCGCGCGAAGGCCGAGCCTGGCCGCATCAGCTACTCATCCGCGGGTCCGGGAAGCCTGCATCACCTGCTCGGCGAGTGGATGAATATCGAGGCGGGGACCCAGATGCTGCACGTGCCGTTCAAAGGTGCGGCGCCGGCGTTCACCGAGTTGCTGGGTGGGCGCATCGATGTGCTGATCGAGACCGCCACCTTCGCCTTCCCGATGATCAAGGCGAATCGCCTGCGCCCCCTCGCGCTGTCTTCGGCCGGACGTTACCCGCTGATGCCCGACGTACCGACAGTGGGCGAGACCCTGAAGGGCGTCGAGTTCAGCTCGTGGCTCGGCCTTGCCGTCGCGCCCGGCACGCCGCGTCCGATCATCGAGATCCTCAACCGCGAGACGCGCGCCGTGCTCGCCGAGGATGAGACCAAGCAGCGCTTCGCCGGCTTCGGCGGCGTGCCCGCGCCCTCGTCGCCCGAGCAGATGGCCGAGCGCGTCGAGCGCGAGATCGCACGCTGGAAGCGCGTGGTCGAGAGCCGCGGCATCGAGCAGCAATAATGGGGTCAGATCAATTTGTTACAGGAAAATTGCTCTGACCCCTTTATGAGCCCCGTCGTCGACGTCCACACCCACATGCTCAGCAAGGAGTGGCTGGCGCTCCTCGAGCAGCACGGCGGACCGCACTACACGCTGAAGGAAGTACGCGGCGGGCTGACGGCGATTCACCTCGACGGCGCGCCGTTCATGACGCCGGTGCCGAACATGTTCGACTGGGAGGCGCGCATCGCCAACATGGACAAGGCGCGCGTCGACATCGCGATCACCTCGCTCACCTGCCCGAACGCCTTCTGGGGCAGCGCCGAAGTGAGCCTGAAGGCCGCGCGCATCATGAACGACGACATGGCGCGCGCGCAGAAAACGTGGCCCGACCGCATCCGCTGGTTCGCCTCGCTGCCCTGGCAGCACGAGAAGCTCGCGCTGGAGGAGTTGCGCCGCGCCTGCGACGCGGGCGCGGTCGGCGTCATGGTGCTCGCGAACATCGCCGGCGAGGCGCTGACCGATCCGGCGTTCGCAAACATCTGGAAGGAGATCGACCGCCGCGCCCTTCCCGTGCTGGTGCATCCGAGCGCGCCGCCGGGAAGCGCCGAGCTCGGCCTGCACGAGTTCCAGCTCACGGCGCCGATCGGCTTCACCTTCGACACCTCGCTCGCGGTGGCGCGGTGCATCTACGACGGCTTTTTCGACCGGTTT
>DASQAW010000052.1:0-4779 GCA_035635495.1 Burkholderiales bacterium | reverse complement strand
ACGTTGCCGATGAGCCCGAACTCCTCGGAGAACACGGCGAAGATGAAGTCGGTGTGGCGCTCCGGGATGAACTCGAGGTGCGCCTGCGTGCCGTTCAGCCAGCCCTTCCCCCAGAGCCCGCCCGAGCCGACGGCGATCGTCGACTGGATGATGTGGTAGCCGGCGCCGAGCGGATCGGTGGTGGGATCGAGGAGCGTCAGCACGCGCCGGCGCTGGTAGCCGTGCAGGAAGCCCCAGGCGATCGGCAGCGCGGCGAGACCGAGGCCGAAGAGCGTGCCGAGCACCTTCCACGAGAGGCCGGCGAAGAAGATGACGTAGAAGCCGGCGGCGCCGACGAGCGCGGCCGTGCCGAGGTCGGGCTGGCGCGCGATCAGGCCGAGCGGGACGATGAGAAGGATCGCCGCGGCGCCGAAGTTGCGCAGCTTGAGGCTGGTCTCGTGCTTGTGGAAGTACCACGCCAGCATCAGCGGCAGCGCGAGCTTCATCATCTCCGAGGGCTGGAAGCGGGTGACGCCGACGTGCAGCCAGCGGCGCGCGCCGTTCACCACGTCGCCGAACAAGGCCACCGCAACCAGGAACGCGAGGCCGATCACGTACGCCGGCACGGCGAACCGCATCATCGTCTGCGGATGCACCTGCGCCACCAGCCACATGGCCGCCAGGGCGACGCCGAGGTTGACGACCTGGCTCGTGACCCGCGAGGGCGTGTCGTAGCTCGCGGAATAGAGCGCCAGCAGGCCGAGCATTGAGAGCGAGAGCATGAGCACGAGCAGCGTGGTGTCGATGCCCTCGGCGAGCCGGAGGCCGATGCGCCGCAGCGGTACGCGCGCGATCTCCATCAGTCGCTCTCGTCTTCCTCGTCGCCGGATTCGATCTCGGGCGCCGGCTGGTCCATGCCCGCCGGCACCTTGCCGAGCATGAAGTAGTCGAGCACGGTGCGCGCGAGCGGCGCCGCGGCGCGCGCGCCGAAGCCGCCGTTCTCGACGATCACGGCGAGCGCGATGCGCGGGCTGTCCACCGGCGCGAAGGCGATGAACAGCGAGTGGTCGCGGTGGCGCTCCGCGACCTTGTGCTCCTCGTACTTCTCGCCCTGCTTCATCGCGATCACCTGCGCCGTGCCGGTCTTGCCGCCGACGGTGTACTCCACCTTGGCGAAGGCCCGCGCGCCGGTGCCCTCCTTGTTGACGCCGGCCATCGCGCGCTTGATGAACTCGAGGTGGTCGCGCCTGAGGCTCACCGTCTGCAGCACCTCGGACGGCACCTCGCGGCGCTCGCCGGTGCGCGGGTTGTCGATGCGGGAGAGGAGGCGCGCCTTGTACATCGTGCCGCCGCTCGCGAGCACCGCCATTGCCTGCGCGAGCTGCAGCGGCGTGTAGGAGTGGTAGCCCTGGCCGATGCCGATGGAAATCGTCTCGCCCGGGTACCACTTCTGGTCGGCGGGGCGCTTGAAGCGCTTCATCTTCCACTCGGGTGAGGGCAGCACGCCGGTCGACTCGCCGGCGAGGTCGATGCCCGAGCGCGAGCCGAAGCCGAAGGGCCCGAGGAAGCGCGCGATCGCCTCGATGCCCATGTCGTTCGCCAGGTGGTAGTAGTAAGTGTCGCAGGAGTCGACGATCGACTTGTACAGGTCGACCGTGCCGTGCCCGCCCTTCTTGTCGTCGCGGAAGCGCCGTCCGCCGAAGTCGAAGTAGCCCGGGTCGAAGATGCTCGAGCGCGGCGTGCGCTTGCCGGTCTCGAGCGCGGCGAGGGCGAGGTAGGGCTTGAGCGTCGAGCCCGGCGGGTAGAGTCCCGAAACGGCGCGGTTGTTGAGCGGCTTGTCCGGCGAGCCCTGCAGCTCCGCCCAGTACTGCGGGTCGATGCCGTCGACGAACAGGTTCGGGTCGAAGCCGGGCTTGGAGACGAGCGCGAGCACGCCGCCGCTCGAGGGGTCGACGGCGACGAGCGCGCCGCGGCGGTCGCCGAAGGCGATCTCGGCCACCTGCTGCAGCCGCATGTCGAGCTCGAGCGTGGCGTTGCTGCCGGGCTGCGAGGCGGTGCGAGAGAGCGTGCGGATGCCGCGGCCGGCGGCGTCGATCTCGACCTGCTCGAAGCCCGTGGTGCCGTGGAGCTCCGACTCGTAGGTCGCTTCCACGCCGGCCTTGCCGATGTAGTCGGTACCGCGGTAGTTCGCGCCGACGCCGTCGTCTTCGAGCTTCTGCTGGTCCTGGGTGTTGATGCGTCCGAGGTAGCCGAGGACGTGCGAGCCCACGTCACCGAAGGGGTATTGGCGGAACAGCCGCGCGCGGATCTCGACGCCCTCGAAGCGGAAGCGATTGGCGGCGAACTTCGCCACCTCCTCGTCCGACAGCCGGTTCTTGACCGGCAGGCTCTCGGCGTTTCGCGTCTCCTGCAGAAGCTTGCGGAAGCGCACGCGGTCGCGCGTGGTGATGTCGACGTATTCGGTGAGCGCGTCGATCGTGCGCTCGATATTCTTCACGCGGCGCGGGTAAATCTCCAGCGTGTAGCCCGAGTAGTTGCGCGCGACTACCACGCCGTTGCGGTCGACGATCAGGCCGCGGTTGGGCGTGACCGGCACGATCGAGATGCGGTTGTCCTCCGCCTTCGCGCGGTAGACGTCGTGCTGCAGCACCTGGAGGTACAGGAAGCGGATGGCGAGCAGACCGAACGCGGCCAGCACGACGAAGCCGGCGACGCCCACGCGCGTCTGGAACTGGTGGAGCTCGACTTCGGAGTTGCGGATCTCGCTGCCGCGCATCTCGGGCGCCTAGATGGCCTGCTCGCGCTCCTGCCGCCGCTGCGGCAGGAGCAGGAGCCAGGTGACGAGCGGCCACAGCAGCGCGCCGCCGAGCGGCCCGACGATGATCGGCCAGCCGGGGAAGGGATCGCCCGCCGCCAGGCGCACGAGCAGCACCGCCGCCTGCGTGACGAGCAGGATGAGGACGATGTGCAGCGACTGGAGCATCGGGCCGAACCAGAGAATCCGGCGCGAGAGCCACACCGACAGGAACGCGAGCACGGAATAGGCCAGCGCGTGCTGCCCGAGCAGCACGCCGTTGCCGGCATCGGTGAGGAGGCCGAGCGTCCAGCCGACGCCCAGGCCGACGAGGCGCGGCTGCCGCACGCACCAGAAGGCGAGCACCAGCGCGACGAAATCGGGCACCAGGCGCAGGTCGCGCCACGGCAGGAAGTTCAGGAACAGCGCGAGCGCGAACGAGGCGATGATGGTGCTCATCCGCACCGGCAGCAGGATCTGCGAGCTACTGGGAATCATCGCCTGCGGCCTTGTCCTTCGTCTTGGCGCGGCGCGTTTTCTCTGCGCGCCTTTCCTTCGCTTGCGTCTCGTCCGGGCGCGGCGGGCGCGCGCCTTCGGCTTCGTTGCTCAGCACCAGTACGTAGCGTCCGCGCTCGATCCCGGCCGCGGGCTTGCAGATCACGCGCGCGAAGCTGCGCTCTTCGTCCCGCTCGACCCTCACTACCGTCGCCACCGCCAGCCCGGCAGGATAGGTGCCGTCGATGCCGGAAGTCACCAGGCGGTCGCCGTTCTGCACCTCGGCGTTCGCGGGCATGTAGCGCAGCTCGATCATCCCGGAGGCGCCGCCGCCGAACGCCACCGCGCGCAGGCCGTTGCGCACCACTTGGACCGGGATCGCCTGGTCGGGGTTCGTGAGCAGCGTCACCTCGGACAGCAGCGGATGCACGCGGGTCACCTGCCCGACGACGCCGGTGTCGTCCGCGACCGGGCTGCCGGGACGCACGCCCTGCACGCTGCCGCGGTCGATGAAGAGCTTGTGCGCGTACGGGTCGCGGCTGAGATAAAGCACCTCCGCCGGCGTCGACTGCACTTCCAGCTTGTCGATGGCGCCGATGATGCGGCGCAACTCGGCGGTTTCGGCCTGCAGCGCGTGGTAACGCTGCGCGTCCTGCATGTTGGCGAGCGCCTGCGCCCGCAGCCGCTCGTTTTCCTCGATCAGGTTCGCCTGCGTAGAGAAGTAACCGCCGACGCTCACGGCAATGTCGATCGGCCAGGTCGCGGCGCGCTGCAGCGGATAAGCGGCGAGCGCGAGCCAGGTGCGCAGGCCGTCGACATAGCGGAACCGCGCATCGACCACGAGCAACGCGAGCGACAGCGAAGCGAAGAAGAAGAGGCGGACGAGCGGAGCTGGTCCGCGCTTGAAGAATGGCGGGGGGGTATGGTCCACCCCCTAGGCCTCAGTCGTTGGTGAAGATCGGGCCGAAGTGCTCCATCTTCTCGAGCGCCTTGCCCGAGCCGCGGACCACGCAGGTGAGCGGATCATCGGCAACGATGACCGGCAGGCCGGTCTCTTCCATCAGCAGGCGATCGAGGTCGCGCAGCAGCGCGCCGCCGCCGGTGAGCACCATGCCCTTCTCGGCGATGTCGGCGCCGAGCTCGGGCGGCGTCTGCTCGAGCGCGCTCTTCACCGCGGAGACGATCTGGTTCAGCGGCTCGGTGAGCGCCTCGAGGATCTCGTTCGAGCTGATGGTGAAGCTCCTCGGAATACCCTCGGCGAGGTTGCGGCCCTTTACTTCCATCTCGCGCACTTCGCTGCCGGGGAAGGCCGAGCCGATCTCCTTCTTGATCAGCTCGGCGGTCGTCTCGCCGATCAGCATGCCGTAGTTGCGGCGGATGTAGTTGATGATCGCCTCGTCGAACTTGTCGCCGCCGACGCGCACCGAGCCCGAGTACACCATGCCGCCGAGCGAGATCACGCCGACTTCCGTCGTGCCGCCGCCGATGTCGACCACCATCGAGCCGGTCGC
>DASQAW010000051.1:0-4186 GCA_035635495.1 Burkholderiales bacterium | reverse complement strand
GGTGAAGGGCGCATCCCTGGATCGCGACGTCTCGTTCCAGGCGTTTCTCGCGCGTCGCCGGCTGCCCGCGAAGACCAAGATCCTGGCGCGCATGATGGTGCAGGGCTTCGACGCGGCCGATCCGCGCCGGGTGAGCGCTCGCTCGATCATCGAGGAGTGGAGCGCGGGCGAGCTCGGCTCGTCGCAGCCGCGGCCGCAGGGCGGCTACCGCGCGGCGCTCGACTGGCTCGCGAATTCGATCGTCGCCGACGGCGCGCGGCTCACGCTCGGCGCCGAAGTGACGCGCGTGCAATGGAAGCGGCACGTGGCCGCCGTCGGCGGGGCATTCGGCGTGGCAAAGGCGCCGCGCGTGATCGTCACGCTGCCGCTCGGCGTGCTGCAGGCCGGGCCGCTGCGCTTCCGCGAGAAGGCGGGCGCGCTGCGCAAGCTGGCGTCGGGTCCCGTGATCCGCGTCGCCATGCGCTTTCACACGCGGTTCTGGGACAAGCGCGCCCGGGACGTCGCGTTCTTCCATTCGCCCGCGGCGCCGTTTCCGACCTTCTGGACCCCTTTGCCGATGCGGGCGCCTTTGCTCACCGCGTGGGCCGGCGGCCCGAAGGCGGCGCGCCTGACCGGGTCATCGCCGCGCAAGCTCGTGGACGTGGCGCTCGCTTCGGTCGAATCGGTGTTCGGCAAAGGCCCCCGCGACGAGCTGGCGGCGGCGTACGCGCAGGACTGGATGCACGATCGGCACGCGCGCGGCGGTTACAGCTACGTGCTGGTGAACGGCGAAGGCGCGCGCGAGGAGCTCGCGGTGCCGCTCGACGACACGATCTTCTTCGCCGGCGAGGCGACCGATGCCGACGAGGCGGGGACGGTCGCTGGCGCGCTGCGCAGCGGGATCCGCGCGGCGCGCCAGGTATTGCGCTGAGTTACTTCGAGCTGCTGCTCGAGCCCGAGTCGCTGGAGCCCGACGAGCCCGACCCGCCCGCGCTGCTCGAGCCGGCGCTGCCCGAGGGCGACGACGGCGACGACGGCGACGAAGGTGACGAAGGTGACGAAGGCGATGCGGGCGCCGACGAGCCGCCTGCGGCGCTGCCGCGCTGCTTGGTCATGTCCGGGCGGGCGCTCGAGCCGGCGCCGGCGTTGTCGCGATTGCACGCCGCCATGCCGACGGCGAGGAAGGCCGCGGTTACTGCGGCGGTGATGGCTTTCAGTCTCATTTCATCTCCTTTGGGTGAGTGCCTACGCCTACAGCGGAGCAAGGGAGATGCCTGAAAAGGGGTCAGAGCAATTTTCCTGTAACACCTACGCGCGTTAGTAGTTACAGGAAAATTGCTCTGACCCCTTTTTTACGCGGCCGCGCGCTCGGCGCGCTTGCGCTCGTGCTCCTTCAGGAAGCGCTTGCGCAGGCGGATGGACTGCGGGGTGATCTCGGCGAGCTCGTCGTCGCCGATGAATTCCACCGCGTACTCGAGCGTGAGCGCGATCGGCGGGGTCAGGTCGATCGCCTCGTCCTTGCCCGAGGCGCGGATGTTGGTGAGCTGCTTGGTCTTGATCGGGTTCACCACGAGGTCGTTGTCGCGCGTGTGGATGCCGACGATCATGCCCTCGTACACCGGGTCGCCCGGGCTGACGAACATGCGGCCGCGCTCCTGCAGCTTCCACAGCGCGTAGGCGACCGCGACGCCGTCGTCCTGCGACACCAGCACGCCGTTGCGGTGCTCGTCGAGCTCGCCCTTGGCCGGGCCGTAGTCGTCGAACACGTGGCTCATGATGCCGGTGCCGCGCGTCATGGTCATGAACAGGCCCTGGAAGCCGATCAGGCCGCGCGCCGTGATGCGGTAGTCGAGGCGCACGCGGCCTTTGCCGTCCGGCATCATGTCGAGCAGCTCGCCGCGCCGGCGGCCGAGCTCCTCCATCACCGCGCCCTGGTTGGCTTCCTCGACGTCGACCGTCAGCACCTCGTAAGGCTCGGAGCGCACGCCATTCACGTCCTTGAACACCACGCGCGGGCGCGACACGGCGAGCTCGTAGCCCTCGCGGCGCATGTTCTCGATCAGGATGGTGAGATGCAGCTCGCCGCGCCCGTGCACGATGAAGGTGTCGGTGTCCGCCGGGTACTCGACCCGCATGGCGACGTTGCTCTTGGTCTCGCGCTCCAGGCGCTCGCGGATCTGGCGGCTGGTGACGTACTTGCCTTCCTTGCCGGCGAGCGGCGAGGCGTTGACGAGGAAATTCATCGTTAGCGTCGGCTCGTCGACCTTGAGCAGCGGCAGGGCGTCGGGATGGTCGAGGTCGCACAGCGTGGTGCCGATGCTGACTTCCTCGATGCCGTTGATGAGCACGATGTCGCCGGCTTCGGCCTCCTCGACCTGCTGGCGCTCGAGGCCTTCGAACATCAACACCTGGTTGACCTTCGCCTTGATCGGCACCGCGTCGGGCCCGTTCAGCACCAGCAGCTCGGTCGCCGGGCGCAGGCGCCCGCGCCGGATGCGGCCGATGCCGATCTTGCCGACGTAGCTCGAATAGTCGAGCGAGCAGATCTGCAGCTGCAGCGGCGCGTCCGGATCCTCGTCGCGCATCGGCACGTGCTGCAGGATGGCCTCGAACAACGGCGCCATGTCCGTGCCCCGCTCCGCGGTCTTGGACGCCCAGCCTTCGAGGGCAGAGGCGTAGATCACCGGGAAGTCGAGCTGCTCCTCGGCGGCGCCGAGCTTGTCGAAGAGGTCGAAGGTCTGGTTCACCACCCAGTCGGAGCGCGCGCCGGGGCGGTCCACCTTGTTCACCACCACGATCGGCTTCAGCCCGTGCGAAAGCGCCTTGCGCAGCACGAAGCGCGTCTGCGGCATCGGGCCTTCGACCGCGTCGACGAGCAGCAGCACGCCGTCGACCATCGACAGCACGCGCTCGACCTCGCCGCCGAAGTCGGCGTGCCCGGGGGTGTCGACGATGTTGATGTGCGTGCCGTGGTAGCGCACGGCGCAGTTCTTCGCCAGGATCGTGATGCCGCGCTCGCGCTCGAGGTCGTTCGAGTCCATGACCCGTTCCTCGATATGCTGGTGCGCGGCGAAGGTGCCCGACTGCTGCAGCAGCTTGTCGACGAGCGTGGTCTTGCCGTGGTCGACGTGGGCGATGATCGCGATGTTGCGAAGATTACGCATTGATTTCCCGAACGAAGGACGCGCATTGTACGCTATGCCGAGGTTGCGTTTTGCGGCGCACAAAAAGTAAACTGAGCTTAGACTTCGCCCCTTTCTCCCCGAGCAACTTCCTAACCGTCATGGACACCAAACTGCTGGCAAAGACCGCGGCCGCCATGGTCGCGAAAGGCAAAGGCATCCTCGCCGCCGACGAGTCGAGCGGCACCTGCGAGAAGCGCTTCCAGTCGGTGAAAGTCGAATGCACCGAGGAAAACCGCCGCGCGTACCGGCAGCTGCTGTTCGGCACGCAGGGCATCGAGCAGTACATCTCGGGCGTGATCCTGTTCGACGAGACGGCGCGCCAGAAGGCGAGCGACGGCACGCCCTTCCCCGAGTTCCTGCAGAAGAAGGGCATCATCCCCGGCATCAAGGTCGACAAGGGCCTGGTCGACCTGCCGCTGGCGCCGAAGGGCGAGAAGGTGAGCGAGGGGCTCGACGGCCTTTCCAAAAGGCTGGACGAGTACTTCAAGATGGGCTGCCGCTTCGCCAAGTGGCGCTCCGTGATCACCATCGGCGCGGGCATCCCCACGCACTCCTGCCTCTACGCCAACGCGCACGTGCTCGCGCGCTATGCCGCCGCGTGCCAGGTGGCATCCATCGTGCCGATGGTAGAGCCCGAGGTATTGCTGGACGGTGACCACACCATCGAGCGCTCGGAGGAAGTGCACGAGGCGACGCTGCGCGCGCTCTACGCCGCGCTGGCCGCCTACAACGTGCAGCTGGAGTACCTGATCCTGAAGACCAGCATGGTCGTTCCCGGCAAGGACAACCCCAGGCAGGCGAGCCCCGACGAGGTCGCCGAACGCACCGTGCGCGTGCTGAAGCGCACGGTGCCGGCGGCGCAGCCCGGCATCGTCTTCCTCTCGGGCGGCCAGAGCGACGAAGCGGCGACCGCGCACCTCTCCGCCATGGCGGCGAGGAAGGACCTGCCCTGGCCGCTCACCTTCTCGTACTCGCGCGCGCTGCAGAACCCCGCGCTCAACGCCTGGCGCGGCCAGGCGGCG
>DASQAW010000050.1:0-10265 GCA_035635495.1 Burkholderiales bacterium | reverse complement strand
GCCTTCATCACTTCATACGGTCCGCCGATCGTCGTCTGCGGATTGTCGGGACGGTTGATGGCGAGGCGCATCTTCGGCTTCTTCGCGGCGATGTCCGCCCAGCTCCTGATGCCGTTCGCATCGGCCCATTCCTTCGTCATGACGAAGTGCATGAACTGGTTGTCGTAGAGCATCATCACGTAGCTGAACTTGCCCATCAGCGCCGTCTTGTAGGGCTCTCTTCCTTCGCTGGCCAGCCGGATCTCGGTGCCGGTCGCCGTGGCGGTGAAGTCCGCCTGCTTTTCGGCGATCGCGAGCACGCCGCCGCCCGGCGAATTCGGCTTGAACGAGATCGCCGAGCCCGGATACGCATCGCGCACGACGGCATTCAGCCCTTCCACCATGGTGCGCGGATAGCCGCTCGGCGTCGCGCCGGTGACCGTGGCGTTGATCGGCTGCTTGTCGCTGAAATCGGCAAACGCCGGCGCAGCAGCTGCCATCGCTGCCGCGAGCAGTACGACTCTCATGCTGCCTCCTCCTAGTTGTGTTTGCGCCGCTTGGCGGCTTTCTTCTTGGCCTTTTTCGCCGGCGCCTTTTTCCTCTTCGCGCGCTGCGGCTTGATGCGCACCACCCTTGCCGGCGGCTGGCCGGGCTGGGGGAACTGCAGGATCGCGTCCTTGAAAAGCTGCACCAGCCCGAGCACCGCCGCGGCCTGCGACGGATACATCGCTTCCGTGCGCACGATCAGCTCCTGCGTGTTGTCGGGGTTGTACAGCTCGGCGAGATACTTTCCGCTCGACTGATCGAGCACGAACTCGACGCGAAATTGGGCCACCGGCGCTCCTCCTCGTCGCGCGATAATAGCGAGCACCATGCGCGCAGTCGAGATCAGCCGGCCCGGCGGGCCCGAGGTGCTGAAGGTGGTGGATTTGCCCAAGCCCGCGCCGAAGCCGAGCGAAATCCTGGTGAAGGTCGCAGCGGCTGGCGTCAACCGCCCCGACGTGCTGCAGCGCTCCGGAAACTATCCGGTACCGCCCGACGCGTCGCCGCTTCCCGGCCTCGAGGTCGCCGGCGAAGTCGTCGAGCTCGGAGCCGCCGTGAAGCTCTGGAAGCGCGGCGACAAGGTCTGCGCCCTCACGAACGGCGGCGGCTACGCCGAGTACTGTGCCGTGCCCGAGACCCAGGCGCTGCCGGTACCGAGGAACCTCACCCTGGTGGAAGCGGCGTCGCTCCCGGAAACGTTCTTTACCGTCTGGGGCAGTGTTTACGACCGCGGCCGCCTCGCGCCCGGCGAATCGCTGCTGGTCCAGGGTGGCACCTCCGGCATCGGCGTCACGGCGATCCAGATGGCGGTGGCGAGCGGCAATCGCGTCTTCGCCACCGCGGGCAGCGACGAAAAAGTCTGGGCTTGCGTAACGCTCGGCGCCGAGAAGGCGTTCAACTACAAGACGCAGGACTGGGTCGCCGAGCTGCGCGCGGCGACCGGCGGCAAAGGCGTGAACGTGATCCTCGACATGGTCGGCGGCGACTACGTGCCGCGCGAGCTGAAGTGCCTGGCGGAGGAAGGACGGCTGGTTTTCATCGCCTACCTGCGGGGGCCGAAGACCGAGCTCGACATCGATGCGGTGATGCGCAAGCGGCTCACGCTCACCGGCTCGACGCTGCGCCCGCGCAGCGCCGAGTTCAAGGGCTATCTCGCGCGCAACCTGCGCGAGAAGATCTGGCCGCTGATCGAGGCGGGGCGCATCAAGCCGCAGGTCTACAAGACTTTCCCGCTCGAGGCAGCCGCGGACGCCCACGCCCTGATGGAATCTTCCCGGCACATCGGGAAGATCGTCCTTACCCTGTAGTGGTCAGCGCTTCGCCGCTTCTTCTTTCAGCCACTCGACGAAGCCTTTGACCTCGGGTCGCCCGGCGGCGGCCGTCGAGGTGATCGCGAAATAGGCGCGCGCCGGATCGGCGCTGGTCTTGAAGGGCGCGACCAGCTCCCTGGTCGCGAGCAGATCCTTGACCAGGGGGCTACGCCCGAGCGCCACGCCATGCCCGGCGACGGCCGCCGGAATGATCTGCTCGAAGCCGGAGAAGGAAAGCGTGCCCGCGGGCCGCAGATCGGGGATGCCCGCGACCTCGAGCCAGGTCTTCCAGTGCAGCCACGGATGACGGGTGTCGGGGTCGTCGTACTGCAACAGGCAATGGTTCTTCAGGTCCGCGGGCTCGCGCAGCGGGATCTTCTTCAGGAGCTTCGGGCTGCACACCGGAAACACGCGTTCGCCGAAGAGGCGCACGGCGTTCGGCCCGGCGAGCGAGACGGGACCATGGCGGATCGCGAGGTCGAGACCGTCGCGGTCGAGGTCCTGCACCCGCGTCTCGGCCATGATGCGCACGTCCACGCCGGGGTGCGTGCGCGTGAATCCGGCGAGGCGCGGGATCAGCCACAGCGCGGCGAACGAATTCGTGGTGGTCACCGAGAGCGGCTTGCGCGCGCCCAGCGCCTTGAGGCGGTTCGTGGCGGTGCGCACGGTGGTGAGCACCTGCGCCGCGGCCGCATAGAACTGCTGGCCCGCCTCGGTGAGCGCGAGCGCGCGATGGCGGCGGTGAAAGAGCGGCACCCCAAGCTGGTCTTCGAGCTCCTTGATCTGCCGGCTCACCGCCGACTGCGTGAGGAACAGCTCCTCGCCCGCCTTGGTGAAGGACAGGTGCCGCGCCGCCGCCTCGAAGCCGGCGAGCAGGTCCAGGTCAGGCAGCGGGCTGCGCGAGGCCATTCACATTCCTATTTCTCATGCGTGCCTTGAGAATTTACCGTTTGAGCCCTAGACGCCAGGGATGCATTCTACGCATGCCAAACAAGGAGCAGAACATGACACTGCAATTGAAGAAGGGCGCCGTGAGACTGGCGCCCAACGAGACCCTCAAGGTGGTCGACGGCGCCGGCAGCACGGTCTCGGCCATCGAAGGGTCCGTCTGGATCACCGAAGAGAACCAGCCGAACGACATCGTGCTGGCCCCCGGTGAGTCGTACCGCCTGCGCCAGCGCGGCGTCGCGCTGGTCAACTCGCTCGGCGGCAGCGCCGCCGTGGCGCTCGCGTGAAAGGAAACGCCATGAGCATCCAAGAATTCCGGCAATACCCCGAACTGCGGCAGGAAATCGTGCGCGCCGCCAATCGTCAACGCAATGCGGAAGTCTGGGGCCTGTTGGCGCGGCTGTACGAGCGGCTGACCGCGCACCCGAAGCCGCTTCGCCCGTCGCGCTGGCTCGCGGTTCAGCACGGCCGGTAACGCCATGCCGCTGGTGCGCATCTCGCTCCGCAAGGGGCGCACGGCGGAGTTCCGGCGCAAGCTGGGCGACGCGGTGCATCGCGCGCTGGTCGAAACGATCGGCGTACCGGAACGCGACCGCTTCCAGATCCTGAGCGAGCACGAGCCGGGCGACCTGGTCTACGACCCGGGCTACCTCGGCATCGCGCGTACCAACGACATCGTGATCATCCAGCTCACCATCAGCACCGGCCGCACGCTCGCCCAGAAGCGCGCGCTCTTCCGTCGCATAGCTGACAACCTCGCTGTGCTCGGCGTGCGCCGGGAGGACGCCTGGATCAACCTGGTCGAGGTGGCCAAGGAAAACTGGTCCTTCGGCAATGGCGAGGCGTCTTATGCACCCGCCGAGGTGAAGGTCCCGGCTTAAAATACGCGCTCCCACTCGCGGAGCGCGCATGTTCAAGGAAGACCTCCTCAAGGGTAAGCGCATCCTCGTCACCGGCGGCGGCACCGGCCTCGGCAAGGAGATCGCCGGGAGATACCTGGAGCTCGGCGCGGAACTGTGGCTCGCCGGCCGCCGCGGGGCTGTGCTGGAAGACACCGCGAAGGAGCTGACGGCGAAGCACGGCGGCAGCGTTCGCACGCAATCGGTCGACATCCGCGACGCCGCGGCGGTCGATGCGATGGTGCAGCGGATCTGGGATGAAGGCGGCCCGCTCACGGGCCTCGTCAACAACGCCGCGGGCAACTTCATCAGCCCGACGAAGGACCTCACGCCGAACGGCTTCAACGCCATCGCCAACATCGTCTTCCACGGCACGTTCTACGTGACGCATGCGGCGGGCAAGCGCTGGATCGCGGGCGGCAACAAGGGCACGGTGTTGTCGATCCTGGTCACCTGGGTCCACACCGGCTCGCCGTACGTGGTGCCATCGGCGATGTCCAAGGCCGGCCTGCACGTGATGACCAAATCGCTCGCCGTCGAATGGGGACGCTTCGGCATTCGCTTGAACGCGATCGCTCCCGGACCCTTCCCCACCGAAGGCGCGACCAAGCGCCTGCGGCCGGGCGGCGGGTTCGATGACTCGTCGAAGATGAACCCCATGCGCCGTGTCGGCAGGATGGACGAGCTGCAGAACCTCGCCACCTTCCTCATGGCGGACGGCTGCGAGTGGCTCACGGGCGAGACGATCGCCGTCGACGGCGCGGGTTACCTGGCCACCGGTTCGGGTGCCTACTTCGCCGAGCTGGACACGCTCACCGATGCGGATTGGGAGCGCACGCGTGCAATGATCAAGGCGCAGAACGAGAAGGACCGCGCCGGCAGGACGGCATAACGGCGCCGCATGATCGAACGCCTGGTCCTCGCGCCGATGGGCTTGGTCTCCGGCGGCGCACTGGCCGCAGCGGTATCGCGCGCGGGCGGCCTCGGCCTGATCGGCGGCGGCTACGGCGACGCCGACTGGATGCGCCGTGAATTCCGGCAGGCCGAAGGCGCGCGCGTCGGCATCGGCTTCATCACCTGGAGCCTCGCCAAGCAACCCGAGCTCCTCGACCTCGCGCTGAGTTACAAGCCGTGCGCCGTGATGCTCTCCTTCGGCGATCCGCGCCCCTTCGCCGAAAAGATCCGCCAGAGCGGCGCGAAGCTGCTCTGCCAGGTGCAGAGCCTGGCCATCGCGCGCCAGGCTCTGGAGGCGCGGCCCGACGTGCTGGTCGCGCAAGGCACCGAGGCCGGCGGCCATGGCGGCGAGCGCTCGCTGTTCGCCTTGCTTCCAGCAGTTAGAGACCTGGCAATCGATAGACCAGTCCTGGCCGCCGGCGGCATCGCCGACCGGCGCGGCTATGACGCCGCCGTGGCGCTCGGCGCGGCGGGCGTGCTGGTCGGCACGCGCTTCAGCGCCGCCAATGAAGCGCTGACCGCGGCGCCGGCGAAGAAGCGCATCGTCGAGGCGAGCGGCGACGCGACGGTCCGCACCACCGTGTTCGACGTCGTGCGCGGCTTCGACGGCTGGGCCGGCACTACCGGGCGCGCGCTGCGCAACAAGTTCACCGATAGGTGGCACGGGCGGGAGGCCGAGTTGGTCGCCAACCAAGATGCAGAGGGGGCGAGGTACCGCAAAGCGGTCGAGCGCCAGGACTTCGACACCGCGCTGATCTTCGCCGGCGAAGCGGTGGATCTCATCGACTCGGTGCTGCCGGCGGCCGAGCTCGTGCGGCGCATCGTGCACTGATGGCGCCGATGGTTCCCCGGCCCGCCGCCACCTTGGCATTGCTGCGGGATGTCCCCGGCGGCCCGCAGGTGCTGATGCTGCAGCGGACGCAGAGCGCCGCCTTCCTCGGCGGCGCCTACGTCTTCGCCGGCGGCGCGCTCGACGCGGCGGACGACGACGGCCGGATCGTGGCGCGCGTGCGCGGCCTGTCGGTGCCGCACCCGCCGGTCGCGTACTGGATCGCGGCGATCCGCGAGTGCTTCGAGGAAGCGGGCGTGCTCCTCGCGTGCGACGCCCAGGGACAGTTCATCTCGGCCGAGCGCGCCGCGAAGCTCGCGCACCACCGCAGCCGCCCGTTCATCGAGCTCCTGCAGGAGCAGGATCTTTACCTGCCGGCGAGCGAGCTCGCCTACTGCGGACACTGGATCACCGCGCCCGGGCGCGCGCGGCGCTTCGACACGCGCTTTTTCGTCGCCGTGGCGCCCGAGGGCCAGGCAGGGTCGCACGACGCAGCCGAGACGGTGCACCACACCTGGATTACGCCGCGCGAAGCGCTCGAGCGCGGCGCGCGCGGCGAGATCGAGCTGGTGCACGCGACGCGCGAGACGCTGACCCTGCTGAAGAACTTCGCCACCGCCGGCGAGGCAATGCGGCACGTGCGCACGCTGAAGGAGATCGAAGAGAACCGCGCCTGCCGCGCGCTCGGCAAGGAAGGCGAGAAAATCTTCCGCCGCGCCGATCCGCAGTATTTCGAGATCCACTGGAGCGACCCCGAGGAGACCGGCACCACGACCTACGATCTCGTCGCCGGCGAGCCCAAGCGGCTCGACGCCTGGGTCACGCGGCTCATCGCGCCGAACCCGGGAATGATGACCGGGCCCGGAACGAATACCTACATCGTCGGCGACAGCGAATTTGCGGTGATCGACCCGGGGCCCGACATCGCCTCGCACATCGATAAGATCCTGGCCTTCGGTAACATCAAGTGGATCCTCTGCAGCCACACGCACGTGGATCATTCGCCGGCGGCCGCGGCGGTGAAGAAGGCGACCGGCGCCAAGCTGCTCGGACGGCCGGCGCCGGCCGGGCAGGATGCGACCTTCAAGCCGGACTTCGTGCTGGAGAATGGACAACGCGTCCAAATAGGAGAAATGCGGGGACCGACGCTGCGCGCGATCCATACGCCGGGGCATGCATCGAACCATCTCTGCTATCTGCTCGAGCAGACGAAGATGCTGTTCACCGGCGACCACGTGATGCAGGGCTCCACTGTCGTGATCAACCCGCCCGACGGCGACATGCGCGCCTACTTGCACTCGCTGGAGAGACTCCTCGAGGAGGACATCGCCATCATCGCGCCCGGCCACGGCTATCTCATCGGCGCGCCGCACAGGGAGCTGCGCCGCCTGATCGCGCACCGGCTCGCGCGCGAGGAAAAAGTGGTCAACGCGCTGGTGAAGATCGGGCCGGCGTCGATCGACGAGCTGTTGCCGCTCGTCTATGACGACGTGCCGGTGCGCATTCACCGCGTCGCGGCGCGCTCGCTCACCGCGCATCTCGAAAAGCTGGCTGCCGATGGCGCCGTACGAACGGCGGGAGCGCGCTACTCGCTGGTAAAATCCCGCACTGCTGGATAACATCGGCATTGCAAGGGAGGACCATGTCAGACGACAAGACGGTGCGGATGGTCACCAACCTCGATCGCCCGGCGATCGAGGGCAAGCTCGCGGCGGTGCGCAGCGCCGCCCAATCCTCCAACCTCGCCGAACTCGCCTCGATGTTCAACGGCGTCGAAGGCATGCCCAAGGCCCAGATCGAGCAGCGCGTGAAGAACGCGCTCAAGTGGCTCGCCGACAAGCCGCAGCACAACCGCATCGCCACCGACCTTGAGCTCGTCGAGCTCAACCTGAAGAACCTGAAATAAGCAGCTTCGATTACGATCTTTTCACCGTAGGAGGCGGCTCGGGCGGCGTGCGGGCCAGCCGCGTCTCGGCCTCCTACGGCGCGAAAGTCGCCGTCGCCGAGTCGCACCTTTTCGGCGGCACCTGCGTCAACGTCGGCTGCATCCCGAAGAAGCTCTTCTCCTACGCCGCGCACTGGCGCGAAGAATTCGAGATCGCCCAGGCCTACGGCTGGACCACCGCTGTCCCGCGCTTCGACTGGCCGACGCTCCTGGCGAACAAGGACAAGGAGATCGCGCGGCTCAACGGCGTCTACGAGCACGTGCTTTCCGTGGCCGGTGCGGAAATCATCCGCGGCCGCGCGACCGTGGTCGATCCGCATACGGTGGAGGTGAATGGCCGCCGCCATTCGG
The DNA here is from genome assembly GCA_035635495.1 of Burkholderiales bacterium. Lineage (GTDB taxonomy): Bacteria > Pseudomonadota > Gammaproteobacteria > Burkholderiales > SG8-39 > SCGC-AG-212-J23. The sequence goes on along the minus strand of DASQAW010000050.1, from coordinate 2,507 downwards.
CCAAGCACATTCTCATCGCCACCGGCTCGTGGCCGGTGATCCCGCCGATCCCGGGCCGGGAATACGCCATCACGTCGAACGAAGCGTTCCACCTCCCGGCGTTGCCCAGGCGCGCGCTGGTGGTCGGCGGCGGCTACATCGCGCTCGAGTTCGCCTCCATCTTCCAGGGCCTCGGCGTGCAGACCACGCTGTCGTATCGCGGCAAGCGGCTGCTGCGCGGCTTCGACGCCGACCTCGGCGAGCGCATCGCCGACGAGATGCAGCACCGCGGCATGACGATCCACTTCGGCGGCGAGCCGGCGTCGATCATCAAGCATCCGCACGAGCTCGAGGTCTGCTATACCGACGGGCCGCACCAGAGAACAGACCTGGTGCTGTTCGCCACCGGCCGCAAGCCGGTCACGGCCGACCTCGGCCTCGAAGCCGCCGGCGTGAAGCTCGCCCCGGATGGCGCGATCGTCGTCGACCGCTATTCGAAAACCAGCGTCGACTCGATCCATGCGATCGGCGACGTCACCAACCGCCTCAACCTCACGCCGGTGGCGACCGCCGAGGCGATGTGGCTCGCGCGTACGCTGTTCCGCGGCGAGGCGACGCCGGTGGATCACGAGCACGTGCCGACGGCGGTGTTCGCGCAGCCGAACCTCGCCACCGTCGGCCTGACCGAGGAGCAGGCGCGCAGCCGCTACGGCGAGGTCGACATCTACAAGACCTACTTCCGGCCGCTCAAGCTGACGATGACCGAGAGGAAGGAGCGCGTCTTCATGAAGCTGGTCGTCGAGCGGGCGAGCCAGCGCGTCGTGGGCGCGCACATGATCGGCATGGACGCAGGCGAGGTGATCCAGGGGATCGCGATCGCTGTGAAACTCGGCGCGACGAAGGCGCAGTTCGACACCACGCTCGGCATCCATCCCACGGTGGCGGAGGAGTTCGTCACCATGCGGGAAAAAGCACCCTGATCCGCCTGCTTCTCATTGGCTGGCTCGCGGCGGCGCCGCTCGCGCGCGCCCAGCCCGCCGAGGACCCGAATTTCGCGCATCCGCACACGGTGGTGAAGGTCGACCTGCGCGGCCACAGCATCGCGGCGCTGGCCACCCATCTCGAAGGCGTGCAGCGCTTCAAGTACGGCGTCGCGCTGTTCCCGGGGCACCCGGGCATCCTCAGGCTCGCCGGGGGCGAGGGGCGGCCGCAGTTCGACCAGCGCGGCAACTTCCTCGTGCGCTCGCGCCGGCACTGGCTCGACGGCGAAACGCTCGCCGCGGTGCTCGACGCGCCGTCGGACGAATGGACCGACTTCAGCCAGCGCTTCCGCGAGACCGCGCGCTACGGCGCGGACGTGCGCGCGCTGCTGGAAGAGCTCGGGCGGCGCTACGGGGTGGAAGACTGGACGTTCGTCGGCACGAGCGAAGGCTCGGTCAGCGCCGTCCATGCGGCGCGCATGAATCCGGATCTCGCCCGCCGCGTCATCCTCACCTCATCGGTTTTTCTGCAGTCCCGCAATGGCCCCGGCCTGTCTGCGGTCGAGTGGCCAGCGCTCAAGGCACCGCTCCTCTGGGTGCACCACGAATCCGATCCGTGCCAGTTCACCAGCTACCGCGACGCCAGGCGCTTCGCCGAAAAGACCCGCACCCCGCTGGTCACGGTGCGCGGCGGCGGGCCGGAGCGCGGCGGTGCCTGCCAGGCGTTCACCGCGCACGGCTTCGTCGGCGTCGAGCGCGAGACCGTGCTCGCCATGCGCTCCTGGGTGAAGACCGGCGCCGCGCCGGCGGACGTCGCGCCATGAGCCGCGCGCTCTGCAGCGCCGTCCTCCTCGTCGTCCTGGCAGCCGACCCGGCGGCGGCGCAGGCGCCGGCGGCGATCACGCCCGACGGCGGCCGCTACCACGGGTCGCTGCGCGACGGCAAGTTCCAGGGCCATGGCCGCATCGAGTGGGACAACGGCAACGCTTACGAGGGCGCGTTCGAGGACGGGGTCTTCAGCGGCCGCGGCCGGCTGAAGGGCGCCGACGGCCGCCTGTACAACGGCGATTTCGCGCGCGGGCAGTTCAACGGCCGCGGGCGCTTCGAGTCGCCGAGCGGCGAGATCTACGAGGGCGACTTCCAGGCGGGCGAGTTCACCGGGCGCGGCAGCTACAGCCGCCCGGACGGGGCCCGCTACCGCGGCGAGTTCCAGAAGTGGCGCCTGCACGGCGAGGGCCGCTATGTCGACGCCAACGGCGACATCTACGAGGGCCAGTTCAAGGACGGCGCGTTCGACGGTCAGGGCACGCTCACCTACGCGAAGGCGCTGGCCGACGGACGCACGGAGGTGCGCGGCCTGTTCCGCAACTGGCGCCCGGTCGACGACCAGGACCTGCGGCAGGCGGGGCTCGCGGTCGAGAGCGCGCTGCTCGCCCAGCGGCGCCTCCTCGACCAGGCGCTCGCCGCGCTCGCGCCGGGACGTCCCGGGGTCATCGACATGTACCTCGTGGCGGTGGCCGGCGACGGCTCGCAGGAGGTCTTCCGCCG
>DASQAW010000049.1:0-7701 GCA_035635495.1 Burkholderiales bacterium | reverse complement strand
GTAGCAGGTAATCGGGAATTGGTGATGCTGGTCGATGTTCTGGCCCGGGAGAAGAACGTCCCGCGCGACATCGTGTTCGGCGCGCTCGAAATGGCGCTCGCCTCGGCGACCAAGAAGAAATACACCGAGGACATCGATGTGCGCGTGCAGATCGACAAGAACACCGGCAACTACGAGACGTTCCGTCGCTGGCGCGTGCTGCCGGACGATGCGCCCGATTGGAATACGGCGCAGATGCTCTCGGTCGAGGAAGCGCAAGACCGCGGCAAGGCGGATGCGAAAGTCGACGACGTGATCGAGCAGCCGATCCCGAACGTCGAGTTCGGCCGCATCGGCGCGCAAACCGCCAAGCAAGTGATCCTCCAGCGCATCCGCGACGCGGAGCGCGAGCAGATCCTGAACGACTTCCTGTCGCGCGGCGACGAGCTCGTCACCGGCACCGTGAAACGCATGGAGCGCGGCAACGCGATCATCGAATCGGGCCGCCTCGAAGCGCTGCTGCCGCGCGAACACATGATCCCGAAGGAAAATCTCCGCGTCGGCGACCGCGTACGAGCCTGGGTGGCGAAGATCGACCGCCAGGCGCGCGGGCCGCAACTGATTCTTTCGCGCACCGCGCCGCAATTCATCATGAAGCTGTTCGAGCTCGAGGTGCCGGAGATCGAAGAGGGACTGCTCGAGATCAAGTCGGCAGCCCGCGACCCGGGCATCCGGGCGAAGATCGCCGTGCACACCAACGACAAGCGCATCGACCCGATCGGCACCTGCGTCGGCATGCGCGGCTCGCGCGTGCAAGCGGTCACACAAGAACTTGCCGGCGAGCGCGTCGACATCGTGCTGTGGTCCGCCGACCCGGCGCAGTTCGTGATCGGCGCGCTGGCGCCCGCAGAGGTCTCGTCCATCGTAGTGGACGAGGAAAAGCATGCCATGGACGTCGTCGTGGATGAAGAAAACCTCGCGGTGGCCATCGGCCGCAGCGGGCAGAACGTGCGTCTCGCCTCCGAGCTCACCGGCTGGCAGATCAACCTGATGACCGAGGAAGAATCGACCAAGAAGCAGCAGGAGGAGAGCGGCCGCATCAAGAGCCAATTCACGGAGAAGCTCGACGTCGACGAGGAAGTCGCCAACATCCTCATCGAGGAAGGCTTCTCCACGCTGGAAGAGATCGCTTACGTGCCGATCAATGAACTCCTCGAGATCCAGTCGCTCGACGAGGATACGGTGAACGAGCTGCGCAACCGCGCGCGCAACGCGCTGCTCGTGGCGGCGATCGCCAACGAGGAGAAGATGGAAGGGGTCGACCCGGAGCTGCTCAAGCTCGAGGGCATGGACACGCAGCTCGCCGCCAAGCTGGTCGAGGCCGGCATCAAGAGGCGCGACGACCTGGCCGACCTGGCGGTGGACGAGCTCGCCGAGCTGACCAAGCTCGACGAGGAGAAAGCCAAGAAGCTGATCATGGCTGCCCGGGCGCACTGGTTTACGGACAGCAAGGAGGCCGCATAGTGGCCCAGACCAGCGTTGCCCAATTTGCCACCGAGCTCAAGGTGCCGCCGTCGGTGCTGCTCGAGCAGCTGCGGGCCGCCGGCGTAGACAAGCGGGTGCCGGAGGATTCCCTCAGCGAGAGCGACAAGTCACGCTTGCTCGAGTATCTGCGGCGTCATCACGGTTCCGGCGACTCCAAGACCAAGATCACGCTCACCCGCAAGCAGACGAGCGAGATCCGCAAGACTGACGCCACCGGCAAGTACCGCACGGTGCAGGTGGAGGTGCGCAAGAAGCGCGTGTTCGTGAAGCGCGATCCGAACGAGATCACCGCGGCGGCGGTCGCTGCCGAAGCGCCGCCACCGCCGCCGCCTGCGCCGCCGGCGATCGATCAGAAGCAGATCGAGCTGCGCGAGGAAGAGGCGAAGCGCCAGCAGCAGCTCGGCGAGCTACAGGCGAACGAGCTGCGCGAGAAGCAGGAGCGCGAGCGCAAGGAAGCCGAGCAGAAGGCCGCTGAAGCCGCGGCCGCCGCGGCGAGCGCCGCGCCCGGAGCCGCCACCACGCTGCACGCGCCGAAGCCGGCTGCCGACGCCAAGGTCGAGAAAAAACCGAAGAAAGCGAAGCCCACCACGGTGCTGCGTGACGACTCCGCGCGCCGGCGCACGATCAAGACGCGCGGCGACGCCGGCGGCGGTGTGGCCGGCTGGCACGCGCGCGGCGGCGGCCGTCACCGGCAGGCGCCGAGCGGCGAGCAAACCACGTTCGCGCAACCGACCGAACCGGTGGTGCGCGAAATCCCGGTCCCCGAGACCATCGCCGTCGGCGAGCTCGCGCACCGCATGTCGGTGAAGGCGGCCGAGGTGATCAAGGTGCTGATGAAGCTCGGCACCATGGCGACGATCAACCAGGTGCTCGACCAGGAAACGGCGATGATCGTGGTCGAGGAGATGGGCCACAAGGCGAAGGCGGCGAAGCTGGATGACCCGGAGTCCTTCCTCGTCGAGACGGCCGAGCCGGCTGCGGCCGGCGAACTCCTGCCGCGGCCGCCGGTGGTCACCGTGATGGGCCACGTCGACCACGGCAAGACTTCGCTGCTCGACTACATCCGCCGCACCAAGGTTGCGGCCGGCGAGGCAGGCGGCATCACGCAGCACATCGGCGCCTACCACGTCGAGACCGAGCGCGGCGTGATCACCTTCCTCGATACGCCCGGCCACGAAGCGTTCACTGCGATGCGCGCCCGCGGCGCGAAGGTGACCGATATCGTCGTGCTGGTAGTCGCGGCCGACGACGGCGTCATGCCGCAGACGATCGAGGCGATCAACCACGCCAAGGCGGCCGACGTGCCGCTGGTCGTGGCGCTGAACAAGATCGACAAGCACGAGGCCAACCCCGACAAGGTGAAGCAGGAGCTGCTCACCCACGGCGTGGTGCCGGAGGAATTCGGCGGCGACTCGCCGGTGGTGCCGGTGTCGGCGAAGACCGGCAAGGGCGTCGACGAGCTGCTGGAGCAGATCCTGCTCCAGGCTGAAGTGCTAGAGCTCAAGGCGCCGCTCGAGGCGCCCGCCAAGGGCGTGGTGATCGAAGCCCGCCTGGACAAGGGCCGCGGCCCCGTCGCGACGCTGCTCGTGCAGGGCGGAACGCTGCACCGCGGCGACATCGTGCTCACGGGCGCGGTCTACGGCCGCGTGCGCGCGATGCTCGACGAGAATGGCAAGCCGGTCCAGGCCGCGGGGCCTTCGATTCCGGTGGAGATCCAGGGCCTGTCGGAAGTGCCCAATGCCGGCGAGGACATGATGGTGCTCACCGACGAGCGCAAGGCGCGCGAGATTGCGCTCTTCCGTCAGGGCAAGTTCCGCGACGTCAAGTTCGCCAAGCAGCACGCGGCCAAGCTCGAGAACATGTTCGAGAACATGGCCGAGGACAAGAAGGTGCTCAACCTGGTCATCAAGGCCGACGTGCAGGGCTCGCAGGAAGCGCTGATCCACGCGCTGACGAAGCTCGGCACCGACGAGGTCAAGGTCACGGTGGTGCACGCCGGCGTCGGCGGCATCACCGAGTCCGACGTAAACCTGGCGATGGCCGCGCGCGCGGTGATCATCGGCTTCAACACGCGCGCCGAAGCCGCCGCCCGCAAGCTCGCCGAGAGCGCCGGCATTCAGGTGAAGTACTACAACATCATCTACGAGGCGGTCGACGAGATCAAAGCCGCGCTCTCGGGCATGCTGGCGCCGGAAAAGAAGGAGCAGGTGCTGGGCCTCGTCGAGGTGCGCCAGGTGTTCCGCATCTCGAAGATCGGCACCGTCGCCGGCTGCTACGTGCTGGAAGGCCTGGTGAAGCGCGGCGCTCAGGTACGCGTGCTGCGCGACAACGTCGTCATCCACACCGGCGAAATCGATTCGCTGAAGCGCTTCAAGGACGACGTGCGCGAGGTCAAGGCCGGCTTCGAATGCGGCATGTCGCTGAAGAACTTCACCGACGTCAAGGAAAAGGACCAGTTCGAGGTCTTCGAGGTGCTGGAAGTCGCCCGCACGCTGTGAAGCACGCCGGCGGGCGAAATTCGGGCCGCCCGCAGAAGCTGGGCGACCTGATCCAGCGGGAATTGTCCGAGCTCCTGCAGCGCGAGCTGCGCGATCCGCGCGTCGGCATGATCACGATCACGGCGGTCGACGTATCGCCGGACTTCTCGCACGCCAAGGTGCTGTACACCACGCTCGATCCCGCGCACGTCGAGGACGCGTCCAGGGGCTTGCAGCGCGCCGCCGGGTTCCTGCGCTCGCAGCTCGCCAAGCGGATCAAGCTCTACACGACACCCGAGCTGCGCTTCGAGTATGACGAATCGGTGGAGCGCGGCGACCGGCTCTCGCGGTTGATCGATCAGGCGGTCAAGCCCAGAAAATGATCGACGGCGCACTGCTGCTCGACAAGCCCGTGGGCCTGACCTCGAACCGAGCGCTGCAGGAGGCCAAGCAGCTGCTGAGCGCGAAAAAGGCCGGCCACGGCGGCACGCTGGACCCGCTCGCGTCCGGCCTGCTCGTGATCCTCGTGGGCGAGGGCACCAAGTTCGCCGGTCCCATGCTCGATGCGGACAAGGAATACCTCGCCACGGTGAAGCTCGGGGTGACGACGAGCACCGGCGATGCCGAAGGCGACGTTCTCGAGCAGAGGCCGGTGCAGGTTGGCGCCGAGCAGGTGGCCGCGGTGCTGGCGAGGTTCCGCGGCGCGATCGAACAGATGCCGCCGATGCATTCGGCGCTGAAGCGCGATGGAGTGCCGCTTTACCAGCATGCGCGCGCCGGGCGCATAGTCGAGCGCGCCACGCGGCGCGTCGAGATCCACGAGCTCGAGCTCCTGCGCTGCGCGCCGCCGATCCTCGAGCTGCGCGTCCGCTGCACGAAAGGGACCTATATCCGCGTGCTCGCCGAGGACATCGGCTCGGCGCTCGGCACGGGCGCGCACCTCGCGGCGCTCCGGCGCACCGGGTCGGGGCGCTTTCACGTACGGGATGCGGCGACTCTGGAGGAGCTGCGTGTCATGCCCAATCGGCGCACCGCGCTCCTGCCCTTGCGAGTCCTGCTCGAAGGCCTGCCGAGCACCGAGCTCGACGCCGCGGCCGAAGCGCGCCTGCGTAACGGGCAGTCATTGAAAATCAGCGGGCTGGAGGAAGGGCTGTGCGCGCTCTACCGGTCCGACGGCGGGGTGATCGGGCTGGGGCAGGCGCAGGCCGAAGGTGTGCTGAAAGCGCTGCGTCTGACCCGCGGGCTTACCCAAGCGGCTGATAAACATCGAAAAACCTTGTGACCGGCGCCGCGCATCGGGTAGAATCGCGACCTCAAAAAAATTTATCGAAGACAGCGAAAGAGAGACAGACGAATGGCATTGCAGGTCCCGCAAAAGGCGCAGGTCGTCAAGCAGTACCAGCGCTCCGGCAAGGACACCGGCTCGCCCGAGGTGCAGGTGGCGCTCCTCACCGAGCGCATCAACGGCCTCACCGAGCATTTCAAGACGCACGTCAAGGATTTCCATTCGCGGCGCGGGCTGCTGGTAATGGTGAGCCAGCGCCGCAAGCTACTCGATTACCTGAAGCGCAAGGACGCGGACAAGTACCGCGGCCTGATCGAGAAGCTGGGCCTACGCAAGTAAATCTCCCGATGCCGCGGTAAACCGACGCTCGCCGTGTGGTGAGCGTTTTTGTTTTGCGGCCGAGAACAGAGGATCCCCTTTGAATCCCATCAAGAAAACCTTCACGTTCGGCAGCCACCAGGTCACGTTTGAAACCGGCGAGATCGCCCGCCAGGCCCACGGCGCCGTGATCTGCAGCATGGACGACACCGTGGTGCTCGCCACGGTGGTGGCGGCGCGCACACCCAAGCTCGGGCAGGACTGGTTCCCGCTCACCGTCGACTACGTGGAGAAGACCTACGCCGCGGGCAAGATCCCGGGCGGCTTCTTCAAGCGCGAAGGCCGCCCCTCCGAGAAGGAGACGCTGACCTCGCGCCTGATCGACCGCCCGATCCGGCCGCTCTTCCCGGACGGCTTCCTGAACGAAGTCCAGGTCGTCGCCACGGTAATGTCACTGAATCCCGAGGTCGATTCCGACATCCCGGCGATGCTCGCCGTCTCGGCAGCGCTCACGCTCTCGGGCATTCCCTTCAACGGACCGATCGGCGCCGCCCGCGTCGGCTACATCAACGGCCAGTACGTGCTCAACCCCACCATGAGCCAGCTGAAGGAGTCGAAGCTGAACCTCGTGGTGGCGGGCACGGAACAGGGCGTGATGATGGTCGAATCCGAGGCGCTCGAACTCTCCGAGGACGTGATGCTCGGTGGCGTCGTCTACGGCCACGAGCACATGCAGGCCGCAATCCAGGCGATCCACGAGCTCGCCGAGGTGGCGGGCAAGCCGGCGTGGGAATTCAACCCGCCGGCGAAGGATGAGGCGCTGATCGCCCGCGTCAGGGAGCTCGCCGAGTCAGATTTGCGCGAAGCCTTCCGCATCAAGCAGAAGAAGGCGCGTTCGGAAGCCATCGACGCGATCTGGAAGCGGATCTTCGAGGCGGTTGGCGTGGGCCAGGAAGGCGGGCCCACGGGCAACGCTGTCAAGGAAATCGCGTTCAACCTGGAGTCGTCGATCGTTCGCAGCCAGATTCTGGACGGCGACCCCCGCATCGACGGCCGCGACACGCGGACGGTGCGCCCAGTCAACGTGCGCGTCGGCGTGCTGCCGCGCACGCATGGTTCGGCGCTCTTCACGCGCGGCGAGACCCAGGCATTGGTCACCGTCACGCTCGGCACCGGGCGCGACGAGCAGATCATCGACGCGCTGGCGGGCGAGTACCGCGAGCGCTTCATGATGCATTACAACATGCCGCCTTATGCCACCGGCGAGACCGGGCGCATGGGCCCGTCGAAGCGCCGCGAAATCGGCCACGGCCGGCTCGCCAAGCGCGCACTCGTCGGCCTGCTGCCGACGCCGGAAGAGTTCGGTTACTCGATCCGCGTGGTGTCGGAGATCACCGAATCGAACGGCTCCTCCTCGATGGCCTCGGTGTGCGGCGGCAGCCTCGCGCTGATGGACGCCGGCGTGCCGGTCAAGGCGCACGTCGCCGGCATCGCCATGGGCCTGATCAAGGAGGGCAACCGCTTCGCCGTGCTCTCCGACATCCTCGGCGACGAGGATCATCTCGGCGACATGGACTTCAAGGTCGCCGGCACGGACAAGGGCGTCACCGCGCTGCAGATGGACCTGAAGATCGAGTCGATCAACAAGGGCATCATGAAGGTCGCGCTCGACCAGGCGCGCGAGGCGCGCCTCGGCATCCTCGACATCATGAAGCAGGCGATCGAGGGCTCGCGCACCGAGCTTTCCACCTTCGCGCCGCGCATCATCAAGATGAAGATCAATCCGGACAAGATCCGCGAGGTCATCGGCAAGGGCGGTGTGGTCATCCGCGGCATCCAGGAGGAGACCGGCACGACCATCGAGATCGAGGACGACGGCACGATCGCCATCGCCTGCGTCTCCGCCGAGGGCGGCGAGGCGGCGAAGAAGCGCATCCAGGAGCTCACCGCCGACGTCGAGGTGGGCAAGGTCTACGAGGGCACGGTGCTGCGCCTGCTCGACTTCGGCGCGATCGTGCAGCTATTGCCGGGAAGAGACGGCCTGCTGCACATCTCGCAGATCAGCCACGAGCGCGTCAACGCCGTGTCCGATCACCT
>DASQAW010000048.1:0-14925 GCA_035635495.1 Burkholderiales bacterium | reverse complement strand
GCGCGGTCGCGGGGTCCCACGGCGCCTCGCTCAGAGGCGCATGGCGCGCCGAGTCGTACAAGCCGCTATTTCTGCGGCGGAACGTAGCCCGAGGCGACGTCGGCGCCCTGGCCGAAGAAGTGCTGCTCGGTCTGCTCCATGAGGTACTTGCGCGCCTTTGGATCGGCGAGGTTGAGGCGGTTCTCGTTCACCAGCATGGTCTGCTGCTTGAGCCATTGCGCCCACGCCTCCTTGGAGACGTTCTCCCAGATGCGCTTGCCGAGGTCGCCGGGATAAGGCGGGAAATCGAGACCCTCGGCCTCGCGGCCGAGCTTGACACACTTCACCATCCGAGCCATCGGGCGATTATAAGGGGGTGCGGGGGTCAGACGATTCTCACCCCCGCTTCCTAAATTCGTTTGATGAAGACCTTCGAACCGCGGCGCCAGTTGTAGAGCTCCTGCCGGCGCGCCGGCAGCGCATTCACGTCGGCGGGCTTGAACCCCTGCTCGATGAACCAGTGCGCGGCGTGCGTGGTGAGCGCAAAGAGCTTGCGCAGCTTCAGCGCCTTGGCCCGCTCCTGGCAGGCGAGGAGCAGCCGCTCGCCGTAGCCGGCGTCGCGATATTCGGGGGCGACCGCCAGGCAGGCGAACTCCGCGCTCTTGTCATCGGCGAACGCGTAGAGCGCGGCGCAGCCGCGGATCACGCCGTCGTGCTCCACCACCATGAAGTTGCCGATCTCGGCTTCCAGCAGCTCGCGGCTGCGCTTCACCAGCGTGCCGTCGGCTTCCAGCGGCTCGATCACGCCGATCATGCCGCCGACGTCCTCGATGCGCGCCGGGCGCAGCTTCTCGAGCGCATCCGCCGTCACCATGGTGCCGACGCCGGTGTGGGTGAAGAGCTCGAGCAGCAGCGACCCGGGTACGCGCCGCGAAACGAGATGCGCGCGCCCGACGCCCCCGGCCAGCGCACGCACCGCGTGCTCCAGCGCCCGGGCAGTCTGCGCCGTGACGTCGCCCTTGCGGGCCAGGGCATCGGCCTCGTGCGCCGTGAGCTCGCTGATCACCTGCTCCTTGCGGTCGAGCGGCAGCTTGTCGGTAAACATGAGGAGCTTCTCGGCGCGCAGCGCCACGGCCACGCTCTCGGCGACATCCTCCCAGGACAGGTTGAAGACCTCGCCGGTCGGCGAATAGCCGACGTGCGCCACCAGCACCAGCTCGCCCGCGTCGAGCGCGCCGCGGATGGCGAAGGCGTCCACCTTGCGCACCGCGCCGGTATAGAGGAAGTCGACGCCTTTCCTCACGCCGATCGGCCGCGCGGTGATGAAGTTGCCGGAGTTGACGCGGATCTGAGCGCCGGCCATCGGCGAGCGCGGCAGCCCCTGCGACAGCACCGCTTCGATCTCGATGCGCAGCACGCCCGCGGCCTGCTTCATCGCCTTGAGCGCCGCCTCGTCGGTGATCCGCAGGCCCTGCGCGTAGCGCGAGCGCGCGCCGCGCGCCTTGAGCTCGGCCTCGATCTGCGGGCGGGCGCCGTGGACCAGCACGAGCCGGATGCCGAGCGCCGCCAGCAGGTTCAGGTCGTGGACGAAGCTGAGGAAGCGCTGGCGCTCGGTGAACAGCTCGCCGCCGAAGCCGATGACGAAGGTGCGGCCGCGGAAGGCATGCACGTACGGCGCCACCTGGCGCAGCCAGCGGACGAACTGGTCGGAGGTCGACTGAACGGCCATTGTAGTTTTTTCAAATTGTACGGGGTAATCCGCCCGATCCGTCGCGCGGTATGCTTCGCATCCTGGAGGCAACATGAACGCGATCCGCGCTCTCTTCCTTTTCTCGCTGCTGTTCAGCACGGCCGCGCGCGCCGCCGACGACGCGCAGGACTGGGATGCGTTCGGCCACGTGCTCACCCTGGTGCAGGCCGCCGTGCGCATTGGCGCCAACCCCAATCCCGACCAGGCGATGGCAGACTTGCTCGCCGGCCGCAACCACGAAGCCAACCAGGCCATCGCCAGCCTGTTTGCCGGCGCGACTGCAGAGATGCCGGCGCAGTACCGCGACCGCGTCGCTTCCATCGGCCGGGACATCGCCAGCCTTGCGCTGCAGAACCCCGCAACGTCGGCAGTCGAGACGATCTCCACCGAACGTAGCCTGCAGGCGCGCAAGAATCTGAACGCGATGGGCCTGCGCTACTACGACGAGGGCGAGTTCCTCGACGCCGTGAAGCGCAATGACCAGCTCGCCGCCGAGCTCTTCATCGTCGCGCGCGGCGTGAACCTCGACGCGCGTACCTGGACCGGCCGCAGCGCTGTCGACATCGCGCGCGACAACGGCAACTCGAAGCTCGCCGAGCTGATCTCTAGAAGTCTCCCCGCAAAGCGCTGAGCGCGGCCAGCGCCGCCAACCCTGCGGTCTCGGTGCGCAGCACGCGCGCGCCCAGGCGCGCCGGCACGAAGCCGGCGTCGAGGAACGCCGCCGCTTCCTGCGCGTTGAAGCCGGCCTCGGGGCCGGCGGCGATGGTGAATTCCACGCCGTCGCCTTTAACCGCCTGCGAAAAGCGCAGCTCGGACGCGGGCGACAGCAGCACTTTCTTTCCGGTCCCCTGGTCACGATAGTCCGCAGCGCCCACGAGAGGGTGAATCAGCGGGATGCGATTGCGGCCGCACTGCTCGCAGGCGGCGATCGCGACCTTCTCCCAGTGCGTGTGCCGGGCGGCGGCGCGCTCTCCCTTTGGGCGCGCGACGGAGGAGGCGGCGAGCACGGGCTGGATCTCGGCGGCGCCGAGCTCGACCGCCTTCCGCACCGTGAAGTCCATGCGCTCGCCGGCGGAGACGCCTTGCACGAGCACCATGCGCAGCGGCGACTCGCGCTCGACCGCGCGGTGTGCGAGCAGGTCGACCAGCACCTTCAGCCGCTGGATCGACGCGATGCGCGCGGCGTATTCGCCGCCGCGGCCGTTGAAGAGCGTGACCTCGTCGCCGGCATGCACGCGCAGCACGTGCACCGCGTGGTGCGCGCTGTCTTCCGGCAGCAGCACGCTGGTGCCGGCGCGCAGCGCGGCGTCGACATGGAAGCGCGGCATGCTAGGATTTTTGCATGAAGGCGCCGGACTTCGAACTGCCGGGTGTCGACGGCAAGCGGCACAGCCTCGCGAGCGCTCGCGGGCCGAAGGGGCTGCTCGTGATGTTCATCTGCAACCACTGCCCGTACGTCAAGCGCTCGCTAGAGCGCATCCTGCAGGACAGCCGCGAGCTCGCGGCGCAGGGCATCGGCTCGATCGCCGTGATGCCCAACGATACCGTCGAGTATCCCGAGGACTCGTTCGACAACATGAAGCGGCTCGCCGCCGACAAGCGCTTCCCGTTCCCCTATGTGATCGACGAAAGCCAGGACGTGGCGCGCGCCTACGGCGTCGTCTGTACGCCCGAGTTCTACGGGTATGACAGCGCCCTCGAGCTCCGATACCACGGCCGCATCGACGAGCTGGCCACGGCCATGGCGCAGGTCGCGAGCACCGGGACGGGACCGCGCGAGCAGCGCCCGTCCGTCGGCTGCTCGATCAAGTGGAAGAGGTAGCGACCAGCCGCCGGAGTCCGCGCCACAGGAGGCGCGCGAGCAGGAACACGCCCACGAGCACCGCCGCCAGAAGAGCGAAGAACAGCAGCGGATGCGCGAACGCGAGCCACAGGCCGAGCGGAACCAGCGCGTCTTCCGAGAGCGACGCCGCCCAGTTGGAGAAGGGCTCAGGCGACAAGTTGAGCGTCGCGCGCCCGCCGGCCTTTGCCACGTGCATCGCGGCGGCGAGGCTGCCGCCGAGGATGCCGGCGGCCACCATGACGGCGGAGGTGGAATCGCCGAACGCCAGCGCGGCGAGCGCCGCCCCGGCCGGGATGCGCACGAAGCTGTGGATCGCGTCCCAGATGCTGTCGAGCCACGGCACCTTGTCGGCGCCGAATTCCACCAGCGTCATGAAGCCGCTCGCGAAGATGACCAGCGGGTGCTGCAGCACGTCGAGATGCCCCGGCAGCTCGACCCAGCCCATCGCGCCGGCGAGCCCGACGGCGAAGATCACCAGATAGGCGCGCAGCCCCGCGCCCCAGGCGAGCGCGAGCGCGACGGCGAGCTCGGGCAGGTTCATCGCTTCCACAAAAAAGGGGTCAGAGCAATTTTTCCTGAAGCCCTTTTTCTACATGGTGGCGCCGAGCGTCCACGGCGCGAACTCGTCGTCGCCGTAGCCGAACTCCTCGCTCTTGGACTTGCGCCCGGACGCCGTGTCGAGAATCAGGCGGAAGAAGCGCTCGCCCGCTTCGGCGATGGTCTCGGTGCCGTCGACGATCGTGCCGCAGTTGAAGTCCATGTCGTCTTCCTGGTGCACGAAGAGCGGCGTGTTGGTGGCGAGCTTGAGCGACGGCGCGGGCTTGCAGCCGTAGGCCGAGCCGCGGCCGGTGGTGAAGCAGATCATGTTCGCGCCGCCGGCGACCTGGCCGGTCGCCGACACGGGGTCGTAGCCCGGCGTGTCCATGTAGACGAAGCCTTTCGCCGTCACCGGCTGCGCGTACTCGTAGACCGCGACCAGATTGGTGGTGCCGCCCTTGGCGACGGCGCCCAATGATTTTTCCAATATGGTGGTGAGCCCGCCCGCCTTGTTGCCCGGCGAGGGGTTGTTGTTCATCTCGTTGCCGTTGCGCCTGGTGTACTCCTCCCACCAGTGGATGCGCTCGATCAGCTTCTCGCCGACCTCCCTGCTCACCGCGCGGCGCGTGAGCAGATGCTCGGCGCCGTAGATCTCGGGCGTCTCGGACAGGATCGCGGTGCCGCCATGCCTCACTAGTAGATCGACCGCCGCGCCGAGCGCCGGGTTGGCGCTGATGCCGGAATAGCCATCCGAGCCGCCGCACTGCAGACCCAGCATCAAATGGGACGCCGGCACCGGCTCGCGCTTCACCTTGTTCGCCTCGGGCAGCATCTCCTTCACGCGCGCGATGCCGGTCTCGACCGCCTTGCGCGTGCCGCCCTTCTCCTGGATGGTGAAGGCGCCGAGCGTGGCGCTCTTCTTCAGCCCCTCGGCGGAGAGCAGCATGTTGATCTGGTTCGCCTCGCAGCCCAAGCCCACCAGCTGCGAGGAATAGAAGTTCGGATGCCGCGCGTAGCCGGCGATCGTGCGCCGGAGCACGTCGGTCGCCTCGCCTTCGCTCGCCATGCCGCAGCCGGTCTTGTGCGTAAGGGCGACGACGCCGTCCACATTTGGGTACCCAGTTAAATTATTTTTGAAGTGGTCGGCGATCATCCTTGCGACCGTCGCCGAGCAGTTCACGCTGGTCAGGATGCCGATGTAGTTGCGCGTGGCGACCCTTCCGTCGGCGCGCTTGATGCCCATGAACGTCGCTTGCGGCTGCACATAGGCGGTGGGCTTCGCCAGGGTGCAAAAGGCGTAATCGCGCTGGAAGTCGCCCATGGCGACGTTGTGCACGTGGACGTGGTCGCCGGCTTTGATCGGCTGCGTGGCGAAGCCGATGATCTGGTTGTAGCGATGCACCGGCTGCCCTTTCGGCACCTCGCGCACCGCGATCTTGTGCCCGGGCGGTACGCGCACGCTGACGCGGATGCTCTCCTTCGGCACCATCGTCCCCGCGGGCAGCTCGACACGCGCGATGACGACGTCGTCCTGCGGATGGAGGCGGATGGTCAGGTCGGCAGCTTGCAGCATTGCAGCGTCCTCAGAAAAACTGGCGCGGCAGCCAGAGCACGATCTGCGGCACGTAGGTGCAGAGCAAGAGCGTTGCCAGCAGCGGCACGAGCCACGGCAGGATAGCGATTGTAGTCCGCTCGAACGACAGTTTGGCCACGCGCGAAAGCACGAAGAGCACCGTGCCCATCGGCGGATGCAGGAGGCCGATCATTAGGTTCAGCACCATCACTAGGCCGAAGTGCACGGGGTCGATGCCGAGCTTCAGGCAGATGGGGATCAGGATCGGCACGAGCAGCGTAATGGCCGCGGTCGGCTCGAGGAAGCAGCCGACCAAGAGCATCAGGATGTTGGCGAGCAGCAGGAACACCCACGCCTCGTGCGTAAAGGCGAGCACCCACTCGGCGACCGCGTCCGTGACGTGCGCCACCGTCAGCAGCCAGCCGAAGATCGAGGCCGCCGCCACGATGAAGAGCACCGCCGCGGTGGTCTCGATCGTGTCCATGGTGAGCTTCACCAGGCGGCGCCAGTCGAGCGTGCGGTACCAGACCAGGCCGAGGAACAGCGCCCAGATCGACGCCGCGATCGCGCCTTCGGTGGGCGTGAACACGCCCATCGTCATGCCGCCGATCAGCATCACCGGCGTGAGGAGCGCCATCACCGCCGAGAAGTCGAACAGCTTGTCCAGGACGAGCAGCACGCCGAACGCGATGATCACCGCCCAGCCGCCGGGAATGCCGAAGCGCCACAGGACCCAGGCACCCGCCGGCACGCACGCGACGGTGGCGACTTCGAGCGCCGCCTTCGCGAGCTTGCGCGCCGAGAACGGCACGTCGCGTCCGAAATTGCGCGTGTGCGCGAAATACGCAACGGTCAGCATCATGGTGATGCCCATGATGATTCCGGGGATCACGCCGGCGAGGAACAGCTGTCCGATGGAGACGCTCGCCATCATCCCGTAGATCACGAACGGCAGCGACGGCGGGATGATCGGGCCCACCGTGGCTGATGCCGCCGTCACCCCAACGGAAAACTCCTTGGAATACCCATGATCGGTCATCGCCTTGATCTCGATGGTGCCGAGGCCCGCGGCATCGGCGATCGCAGTGCCCGACATGCCGGCGAAGATCATCGAGCCCACCACGTTGACGTGGCCGAGGCCGCCCTTCAGCCAGCCGACCAGCGCGAGCGCGAAGTTGTAGATGCGGTTGGTGATGCCGGCCGAGTTCATGAGATTCCCGGCCCAGATGAAGAACGGCACCGCGAGCAGCGGGAACGAATCGATGCCGCCGTACATGCGGTGGATGACGACGAAGTCCGGAATGTTCCCCGAGACCATCACGTAAATCAGCGCCGCGGTGGCCATCGCCATGGCCACCGGCAGCCCGCTCACCATCAGCGCGAGGAAGCCGCCGAGCAGCGTGGAGCCCATTGCTAGCCCTCGGGAAACTCGGGGCGCTCGAGCACGCTGTAGCCCTGGCGCCAGTGGCGCCAGGCCACCTGCAGCGAGCGCAGGAACATGAGCACGAAGCCGAACAGCATCGCGCTGAACACCCAGCCGACGGGGATGTCGATCACCGCCATCTGCTGGCGGCCGATCCGCTGCAACAGGAGCCAGGTGAGCCACGATGCGTAGCCGAGGAATACGCAGCGCACCACATCGACCAGGGTCGAGAGGACGCGGCCCATGGCCTTGGGCATCAGGCGGTAGAAGTAGTCGACCTGGATATGATTGTTCTTGCGCACCGACATCGCCGCGCCGACGAACACCACCGCCACCAGGAAATAGCGCGCGATCTCCTCGGTCCAGCCCGCCGGGTCGTCCATCACGTAGCGCGTGAACACCTGGTAGAACACAACCGCGGCCATCACCCAGAAAAGCGCGAACGCGACCCAGTCCTCGAACGCGAACTGCGCCAGTTCTACCGCTTCGTCCTCGACGTGGAACTGGCCGTCCGCGCCGAGGACGTGCTCCTGCTTTTCGCTCACGCGGCCTGGTCGGGCAGCGGGTGCCCGGGCATCAGCTCGTACGGGTGCACCCAGCCGGGCTGCGCGCGGATCCGCTCGAGCCAAGCCGCGATCGCCGGATGGTCCGACCAGGTCTGGCCGAACTCGTCGGGCCAGTAGAGATAGCCGCAGAGCGACAGGTCGGCAATCGTCAGCTTGTCCCCGAGCACGAATTGCTTTCCGGAAAGATGCCTCTCCAGGATGGCGAGCGAGCCTTTCACTCTTCCCCGCAGGAACTCCGTCACCGGCGTCTCGCCGGTCTTCATGAAGCGCACCAGAAAGCGCAGCGTCGCGATGTAGCTCGTCAGCTTGTGGTTGTCCCAGAGGATCCAGCGCAGAATCTCGCGGCGCTCGTCTTCGTCGCTCCAGCCGAATCTGCGCAACGCCCCGGCGAGGTAGTCGAGAATCACGCCGGACTGGCTGAGCCGCCGTCCGCGGTGCTCGAGCACAGGCACCTCGCCCATCGCATTGGCACTCGCACGGTACTCGGGGCTGCGCGTCTCGCCGTTGAAAAAATCAACCCAGCGCGGCTCCCAGTCTGCGCTGGCGAGCGTGAGCGCAAGGGCCACCTTGTACGCGTTGCCGGACTGCGCGAAGCAGTACAGGCGGTATTCCTTCATCAGTGATTGTCGCGCGGCACGAATGCGCCGCTCTTGCCGACGAGGAAATCCAGATCGGCGCCCTGGTGCGCCTGCAGCACATGATCGAAGTAAAGGCGCCAGTAGCCGCGCTCGAGCGGCGGCTTGGGTGCGCTCCACTTTCGCTTTCTCTCGGCCAGCAGCTTGTCGGATACGTCCAGGTGCAAGCGGCGCTTCGCGACGTCGAGCTCGATCAGGTCGCCGTTTTCCACCAGCGCGAGCGTACCGCCCGCGGCCGCCTCGGGTGAGGCGTGCAGCACCACCGTGCCGTACGCGGTGCCGCTCATGCGCGCATCCGAGATGCGCACCATGTCGGTGATGCCCTTCTTCAGCACCTTCGGCGGCAGCGGCATATTGCCGACCTCCGCCATGCCCGGGTAGCCCTTCGGCCCGCAGTTTTTGAGCACCATCACGCAGCTCTCGTCGATGTCGAGCTCCGGATCGTCGATGCGGCGGTGAAAGTCTTCGATGTTCTCGAATACCACGGCACGGCCGCGATGCTTCATCAGCTTCGGCGTTGCCGCCGACGGCTTGATGATCGCGCCGTCGGGGCACAAATTGCCGCGCAGCACGGCGATGCCGGTGTTCTTCTTGAACGGGCTCTTGAACGTGTGGATCACGTCGCGGTTCCAGCACTGCGCATCGCGCACGTTGTCCCAGATCGACTGCCCATTCACCGTGGGCGCATCCTTGTGCAGGAGATCGTTCTCGCCCAGCTCGCGCAGTACCGCCGGTAGCCCGCCCGCGTAGCAGAAATCCTCCATCAGGTACTTGCCGTTCGGCATCAGGTTGACGAGCGTGTGCACGCCGTTGCCGACGCGGTCCCAGTCGTCCAGGCCGAGCTCGACGCCGATGCGCCGCGCGATGGCGATCAGATGGATCACCGCGTTGGTCGAGCCGCCGATCGCCGCGTTGGCGCGGATGGCGTTCTCGAACGCCTGCTTCGTCAGGATGCGCGAGAGCCGCACATCTTCTTTCACCAGATCGACGATGCGTCGCCCCGCGGTGCGCGCGATCACGTTGCGGCGCGCGTCGACCGCGGGATAGGCGGCATTGCCCGGCAGGGCGACGCCGAGCGCTTCGACCATCGAGGCCATGGTCGACGCCGTGCCCATCGTCATGCAGTGGCCGTGCGAGCGGTGCATGCACGACTCGGCCTCGTGGAACTCCTCCAGCGTGATCTTGCCGGCGCGCAGGTCCTCCGACATCGACCAGGTGTTGGTGCCCGAGCCGATGTCGTGGCCGCGGTACTTGCCCGAGAGCATCGGCCCGCCCGAGACGAAGATCGTCGGCAGGTCGACGCTCGCCGCGCCCATCAGGATCGAAGGCGTGGTCTTGTCGCAGCCGCCGAGCAGCACCACGCCGTCGAGCGGATTACCCCGGATCGACTCCTCGGCGTCCATGCTCGCGAGATTGCGATAGAGCATGGCGGTCGGCCTGAGCAGCGTCTCGCCGAGCGACATCACGGGGAACTCGAGCGGGAAGCCGCCGGCCTCGAGTATCCCGTTGCGCACGTGCTCCGCCAGGACGCGGAAATGCGTGTTGCACGGCGTGAGCTCCGACCAGGTGTTGCAGATGCCGATCACCGGGCGGCCGTCGAACTGGTCGTTCGGCACGCCGCGGTTCCGCACCCAGCTGCGGTAGATGAAGCCGTAGATGTCCTGGCGGCCGAACCACTGGACGCTGCGCCGCTGGACGGGTTTTTTGGTAGCCACCTACTTGATCGCCTGCACCTTGTCGTACAGCGCCTTGTCCCAGGGCACGTCCTTGCCCACCAGGAACGGCGTGAACACCTTCTTGAAGGCTTCGCGGTCCGATTTGACCACCGTCTTGCCGTACTTGGTGGCGAAATCGGTGGCGAGCTGCTGCTCCGACTTGACGATCTCGGCGTTGGACTTCTCCGCGGCCTCGCTGAACACCGCCTCGAAGGTCTTCTTCTCGGAATCAGACAGCTTGCTCCACACGTGCCCGCCGACGATCGCGATGAGCATTTCGGTGATGTGGCCGGTGAGGTTCACGTGCGACTGCACCTCGTAGAACTTCTTGGCCAGGATCGTGGGCAGCGGGTTCTCCTGCGCGTCGACCGTCTTGTTCTGCAGCGCGAGGTACACCTCGGCGAAGGCGATCGGCGTGGCGTTCGCGCCGACGATCTTCGGGTACATGATGTAGAGCGGCGCGTCGGGCACGCGCAGCTTCAACCCCTTCATGTCCTCGGGCTTGTTGATCGCCTTGTTCGCCGTGGTGTGGCGCACGCCGTAGTAGAAGGCAGCGATCGGCTTGTTGTTGCCCTTCTTGAAGTAGCCGTCCAGCAGCTCGGCGAGCACCGGGCTCTGCGAGTATTTCTTCCAGTGGTCGAAGTCGCGGAACATGTAGGGCGCGCCGCCGATCGAGAGCGGCGGATGCGTGCGCGCGGCGAACGCCTGGCCGGTGTAGATCAGGTCGACCGTGCCGAGCGACAGCGACTGGTTGATCTGCGTCTCGTTGCCGAGCTGCGAGGCGGGGAAGACGTCCATCGAATACTTGTTGTTGGTGCGCTTGGCGATCTCGCCCGCCGCCCACACGGCGTACGTGTGGTAGGGCTCGGACGTTTCGTAGACATGC
Source organism: Burkholderiales bacterium (assembly GCA_035635495.1). GTDB lineage: Bacteria > Pseudomonadota > Gammaproteobacteria > Burkholderiales > SG8-39 > SCGC-AG-212-J23. The sequence continues at coordinate 4,018 of DASQAW010000048.1, read as the reverse complement.
GCGAATTTGAGCTTCTGCTGCGCGAGCGCCCCCGTGGACACGGCGAGCGCGGTCACCACCAGCAAACTGCGTTTCATGCTCCTCCTCCCCTCTAGTAAGTAGCTCTGCCTCCGGAAATGTCGAATACCGCGCCGGTCGAGAACGAGCACTCCTCGGAAGCGAGCCAGATGACGAGCGCCGCGATCTCCTCGACCTTGACGAAGCGTCCCATGGGGATCTTCGACAGCATGTATTTGGCGAACTCCGGCGTCACCTGCTCCAGGATCGCGGTCTGTGCCGCGGCGGGCGTCACGCAGTTGACGAGCACCCCCGTCTGCGCCAGCTCCTTGCCCAGCGCCTTGGTGAACGCAATCAGGCCGCCCTTTGCCGCGGCGTACGCGGCGGCGTTGGGATTGCCTTCCTTGCCCGCGATCGAGGCGATGTTGACGATGCGCCCGTAGCCGGCCTTCACCATGTGCGGCACCACCGCGCGGCAGCAGAGGAACGGGCCGTTCAGGTCGATGTCGATGACGCGCTTCCACTGCTCGACCGGATAGTCGACCACCGGCAGGCTCGGGCCGGCGATGCCGGCGTTGTTGATCAGCACGTCGATCTTGCCGAGCTCCGCGAGGGTTCGCTTCACGGCGGCTTCGATCGAGCCCTGGTCGGCGACATCGACGCGCGGCTTGCCGTCCAGATCCCAGATCGCGACTTTCGCGCCTGCCGCTTGCAGGCGTTTCGCAATCGCCGCGCCGATGCCTTGCACGCCGCCCGTCACCACGGCGGTTCGGCCGGCGAAATCGAATGGGTTCATGGGTACGCGAAGTATAATCGCTGCCCTCCGAGGAAAATCGCATGGCTGGACGTCTCGCCGGCAAGACGGCATTCATTACCGCAGCGGCGCAGGGCATGGGCCAGGCCGCGGCGCTCGCCTTCGCGCGCGAAGGCGCCCGCGTCTGGGCGACCGACGTGAATGCGCAGGCGCTGAGGAGCCTCGACGGCAAGGAAGGCATCCGCACGCGCGTCCTCGACGTCACGGATGAGGCTGCCATTGCAAAGGCCAGCAGCGAGGTGGGCGACGTCGACGTGCTCTTCAACTGCGCCGGCATCGTGCACAACGGCTCGATCCTCGACGCGAGCGCCAAGGACTGGGAGCAGGCCTTTGCGGTGAACGTGCGCTCGATGTTCCTCGTGTCGCGCGCCTTCCTGCCCGGGATGCTGAAGAAGCAGAAGGGCTCGATCATCAACATGGCCTCGGTGGCCTCCTCGCTCAAGGGCCTGCCGAACCGCTGCGTCTACGGCGCGAGCAAGGCGGCGGTGGTCGGGCTGACCAAATCCATCGCCGCGGACTATGTGCGCCGGGGCGTGCGCTGCAACGCCATCGCCCCGGGAACGGTGGACACGCCGTCGCTGCAGGGGCGGATCAATTCGTATGCCGACCCGGTGCAGGCGCGCAAGGACTTCGTGGCGCGCCAGCCGATGGGGCGGCTCGGCACGGTCGACGACATCATGGGCATCCTCGTGTACCTCGCGTCGGATGAATCCCTGTTCGCGACCGGCAACGTTTTTTCGATCGATGGGGGGATGACGATATGAAGCTGTGCCGTTACGGCAAGCCGGGCTACGAGAAACCCGGCATGATCGACGAGGAAGGAAAGCTGCGCGACCTCTCCAAGATCGTCGACAGCATCGGGCCGAACGAGATCTCGCCGCGCGGGCTGAAGATGCTGACGCGCCTCAAGCCCGAATCGCTGCCGCTGGTGAACGGCACGCCGCGCTTCGGCGTTCCGTTCGTCGGCATCGGCAAGTTCGTCGCCATCGGGCTGAACTACTCGGACCACGCCAAGGAAGCCGGGCTGCCGATTCCCTCGGAGCCGATCGTCTTCATGAAGGCGACCACCTGCATCACCGGGCCGAGCGACGAGGTGATCCAGCCGAAGAACTCGACCAAGCTCGACTGGGAGATCGAGCTCGGCGTGGTCATCGGCACGCAGGCGCGCTACGTCGACGAGGCCGCGGCGCTGAACCACGTCGCCGGCTACTGCATCGTCAACGACGTCTCCGAGCGAGCCTTCCAGATGGCGACGACGCAGTGGGACAAGGGCAAGGGCTTCGACACCGCCGGGCCGATCGGCCCGTGGCTCGTCACCACCGACGAGATCCGCGATCCGCAGACGCTCGACATGCTGCTCGAAGTGGACGGCAGGAAGATGCAGAGCGGCAACACGCGCACCATGGTCTTCGGCGTCGCGAAGATCATCTCGCACGTCAGCCATTACATGACGCTGCTGCCGGGCGACGTCATTGCAACCGGCACGCCCCCTGGCGTCGGCCTCGGCATGAAGCCCCCGGTGTTCCTCAAGCCCGGAGATGTGATGCGTCTCACAATCCAAGGCCTGGGTGAGCAAAAACAACGTGTGGTGGCCTACTCGGCCTAGGTTTTCTGCAGTGCGGCAGTACGGCCGAGGAGTAAGCTGGAAGTATGAATAAACGCGCCGATTTCACTGCTGGCCTGGAGCAAAGCGCCTTCTGGATGCCGTTCACCTCGAACCGGCAATTCAAGAAGGCGCCGCGGCTGCTCGCGCGCGCCGAGGGCATGTACTACTGGACGCCCGAAGGGCGCCAGATCCTCGACGCGTGCGCCGGCCTCTGGTGTGTCAACGCCGGGCACTGCCGGCCGAAGATCGTCGAGGCGATCCAGAAGCAGGCGGCCGAGATGGATTTCGCGCCGACCTTCCAGATGGGGCACCCGATCGCGTTCGAGTTCGCCGACCGGCTCGCCGCCATCGCGCCGCCGGGCTTCAAGCGTGTCTTCTTCACCAACTCGGGGTCCGAGTCGGTCGACAGCGCGCTGAAAATCGCGCTCGCCTATCATCGCGCGCGCGGCGAAGCGCAGCGCTTCCGCCTGATCGGCCGCGAGCGCGGCTACCACGGCGTCAATTTCGGCGGCATCTCGGTCGGCGGCCTCAGCCACAACCGCAAGCACTTCGGCCCGGGCGTTGCCGGCGTCGACCACCTGCGCCATACCCACGACCTCGCGCGCAACGCGTTCTCGCGCGGGCAGCCGGCGCACGGCGCCGAGCTCGCCGACGATCTCGAGCGGCTCTGCGCGCTGCACGATCCCTCGACCATCGCCGCGGTGATCGTCGAGCCGGTGTCGGGCTCGGCCGGCGTGCTCATCCCGCCGCGCGGCTACCTGGAGCGCCTGCGCGAGATCTGCACGAAGCACGGCATCCTCCTCATCTTCGACGAGGTCATCACCGGCTTCGGCCGGATCGGCAAGCCCTTCGGCTCGCAGAGGCTCGGCGTGCTGCCGGATCTCTTCACCACCGCCAAGGGCATGACCAACGGCGCGGTGCCGATGGGCGCGGTGTTCGTGCGCGACAGCATCTACGAGGCCTTCATGCAGGGCCCCGACGGCATCGAGCTGTTCCACGGCTATACCTACTCGGGCCATCCGCTCGCCTGCGCGGCGGGCATCGCGACGCTCGACACGTACCAGGAAGAAGGGCTGCTCGAGCGCGCCTCGTCGGTTGAAAAGCACTGGGAGGACGCGCTGCACTCGCTGAAGGGTGCGCGGAATGTCATCGACATCCGCAACATCGGCCTGATGGGCGCGATCGAATTCGCGCCGAAGCAGGGCGCGCCGGGGACCCGCGGCTACCACGCGCTGGTCAAGTGCTTCGAGGCGGGGGTCCTGACCCGCTATACCGCCGACACGCTGGCCTTCTCGCCGCCGCTCATCGTCGAGAAGGCGCAGATCGACCGCATCGTCGAGACGGTCGGCAAGGTCATCCAGAACCTCGAATAAAAAAGGGCGCCGAAGCGCCCTTTTCGTTTTTCCCGGCGACTACTTGACGGCGGCTCGCACCACGCCCAGCCGGCGTCCTCTCGCCGGCTGCTTCAGGCGCGCCGGGGTCACCAGGTCGCGGACGAAGTTCGGCAGGGCGAACACGCCCTCGTGGGTCTCGCCGTTGTAGTAGCGCAGCTCCTGCAGCTTGCGCGCCTCGATGCGCCGGTCGATCTCGTCGGCGGTGAA
>DASQAW010000047.1:0-5525 GCA_035635495.1 Burkholderiales bacterium | reverse complement strand
CGGCCCAGAAGGGGATCCACGCGATCTGCGTGATGAAGATCAGCGCGCCGGGAACGATGCCGAACAGCAGCACGTCGGTCACGCCTGTCAGCGTCAATCCGAACAGCACGTATTTGGAGTAGAGGTTGCGCTCGAGCCAGTCGTCGTGCGTGCCCTGGCCGTAGCGCGCGATGGCAACGGGGTCCGCCGCCGTCTTGACGTAAAGCAGCACGCCTCCCCACAGCACCCGGTTGATGCCGAGGATCTGCGGGCTGTGCGGATCCTCCGCGGTCTCGCACTTGGCGTGATGCTTGCGATGCACCGCGACCCATTCGCGCGTGCGCATGCCGGTGGTCAGCCAGAGCCACAGCCGGAAAAAATGGCTCACCGCCGGATGCAGGTCGATCGCCCGGTGCGTCTGGTTGCGGTGCAGGTACAGCGTGACCGCGGCGATCGTCACCTGGGTCAAGGCCACCGCCGCCAGCGCGTAACCCCACCACGGCAGATCGAACGCGCCGGACAGCAGCGACGGAGCCATTACATCTCCATTCCGCCCATCCCGCCTCCCATGCGGGACGCGGCGCCGTCGGTTTTCTCCTCGACCAGCTCGGCCACCATCGCGGCGGTGGTCAGTACCAGCCCCGCGACTGAAGCGGCGTTCTGAAGCGCGAAGCGCACCACCTTGGTGGGATCGATAACGCCCATCTCCACCAGGTCACCGTACTCGGCGGTCTGTGCGTTGTAGCCGAAGTTGTCCTTCCCCTCGACCACCTTGTTGAGCACCACGGAAGGTTCGGCGCCGCTGTTGGCCACGATCTGACGCAGCGGCTCTTCCAGCGCCCTTAGCACGATGCTGATGCCCCCATCCTGATCGTGGTTCGCGCCCTTGACATCCTTGAGCCTCGCGCGCGCGCGCAGGTAGGCGACGCCGCCGCCCGCGACAATGCCTTCCTCGACCGCCGCGCGGGTCGCATGCAATGCGTCCTCGACGCGCGCCTTCTTTTCCTTCATCTCCACCTCGGTTGCGGCGCCCACCTTGATCAGCGCCACGCCGCCGGCGAGTTTCGCCAGGCGCTCCTGCAGCTTTTCCTTGTCGTAGTCGCTGGTCGCCTCTTCGATCTGCGCGCGGATCTGCTTGACCCGCGCTTCGATCGCCTTCTTGTCGCCGGCGCCGTCGATGAGGGTGGTGTTTTCCTTGGTGGCCTCGACCTTCTTGACGCGGCCGAGGTCCTTCAGCGTCACTTTCTCCAGCGTCAGGCCCAGCTCCTCGGAGATCACCGTGCCGCCGGTGAGCACCGCGATGTCCGCGAGCATCTCCTTGCGCCGGTCGCCGAATCCCGGCGCCTTGACCGCGAGGGTCTTGAGGATGCCGCGGATGTTGTTCACCACCAGCGTGGCGAGCGCTTCGCCTTCCACCTCTTCGGCGATGATAAGCAGCGGCTTGCCCGCCTTCGCCACCTGCTCGAGCAGCGGCAGCAGGTCGCGGATCGAGCTGATTTTCTTGTCGCAGAGGAGCACGTAGGCGTCCTCGAGCAGCGCGCTCTGCTTCTCGGCGTTGTTGATGAAGTACGGCGAGAGATAGCCGCGGTCGAACTGCATGCCCTCGACCAGCTCGAGCTCGTTCTGCAGCGATTTGCCGTCCTCGACGGTGATCACGCCTTCCTTGCCGACCTTTTCCATGGCGTCGGCGATGATCTTGCCGACCTCCGGGTCGAGGTTGGCCGAGATCGATCCGATCTGCGCGACTTCCTTGGACGAGCTGCAGGGCTTGGAGATCTTCTTCAGCTCCTCGACCACGGCGATCACCGCCTTGTCGATGCCGCGCTTGAGGTCCATCGGGTTCATGCCCGAGGCGACGTATTTCATCCCCTCGCGCACGATGGCCTGCGCGAGCACCGTCGCAGTCGTGGTGCCGTCGCCAGCGACGTCGGAAGTCTTGGAGGCGACTTCCTTCACCATCTGCGCGCCCATGTTCTCGAACCGGTCCTTGAGCTCGATCTCTTTCGCGACCGATACGCCGTCCTTGGTGATGGTCGGCGCCCCCCAGGAGCGCTCGAGCACCACGTTGCGGCCTCTCGGGCCGAGCGTGATCTTCACCGCGTCGGCGAGGATGTTCAGCCCGTGGACCATCCTCGTTCTTGCATCTTCGTGGAACCGTACGTCTTTGGCGCTCATTGGTTTCCTTCCACTACGCCCATGATGTCTTCCTCGCGCATCACGAGGAGCTCATCGCCCTTCACCCTGACGGTCTGCCCCGAGTACTTGCCGAACAGCACGCGGTCGCCGACCTTGACCTCGAGCGGCACGAGCTCGCCCTCGTCGGTCCTCTTTCCCTTGCCGATCGCTTTGACCTCGCCCTGATCGGGTTTCTCGGCTGCGGTGTCCGGGATGACGATGCCGGAGGCAGTCTTCTTTTCCTCGTCGAGACGCTTGACGATTACGCGGTCGTGCAATGGACGGATGTTCATTGTGGCTCCTTTGATGGCTTGGGCACAGCATCGCATCTGGCGCTGCCCGCCACTGTGCGCTGGAGCGCTTAGCCGGCTACTACTGGGACGTGCGCGAGACGCCGTAGATCAGGAATACCGGGGCGAGCCTCGCCGCGTCGGCCGCGCTCGCTGCGACTTCGTTCTGCCGGTTCTTGTCCTCGAGCGCCTTGATCAGCCCGTCGATGCCGTTTGCCCGCACCGTGGCGGCGAAGGACTCGCGGTAGGCGAGCACCAGGCTCACGCCGGCGATCTTCACGTCGTACACCTGCCAGCCGGCGACGCCGTCGGCCATGTCGTAGTCGATGGTGAGCGGCTCGACGCCGGGTCGGCGCATCGCCGAGCGCACCGTCACCTCGGTCTCGCCGGCGCCCGCGCGCAGCGGCTTGTAGTCGATCGTCTGGCCGCGGAACTCGAGCAGCGCGCGCGAATAGGTGCGCACCAGCAGCGTCTTGAACTGCGCGGCGAGCTCGGCTTGCTGCGCGGCGGAGGCGAGCCGCCAGTTGCGCGCGAGCGCGATGCGCGTCATGCGCTCGAAATCGAACACCGGGACGATACGGGCGTCCACCAGCCGGGCGAGCTCGGTCGCGCGGCTCGCGCTCGACTCCTTGTTGAGGACCACCATCACCTCGGCGGTGAGCGTGCTCATCATCGCGTCGGGGCGTACGGGCGCCGGCGCGAGGAGCTGCGCGCACACGCCCGAGGGCGCGAAAATCAGAGTGGCGGCGAGTGCGATGAAGAGCCTGCGCATCCGCACGATTTTCGGCGCGCCGCGCAGCGGCTTCCGTGCGCTGGCGCACAGAGGTTGAGGTGCCTCTCTGTGGGGTAGCCCACAGAGCCGCCCGCGGCCGCGGGCTACCATCGGCCGATGAAGCCTCCAGCGCCGCTCACCGCCGTCCCGCTCGTCGACCAGGTCAAGCGCCCCGAATGCATCGAAGCCGCGGGCGAGATGCCCAGGCTCGATCCCCGTCCGATGCCGCGCCTGCCCCTCGCCGGGCGCTACCGCATGCCCCTCTGGCGGCTCTTCGAAAAGCTCGGCGACTGAACCCCGTTCAAGCCCGTGAGGGCTTGACCGACACACGGATCGCGTTGGTGACGCCGCGCACGCCGCGCACGGCGCGCGCGAGCCTGCCAGCGGTGGCGATGTCCTCCATCGTGCCGGCGAAGCCGCGCAGCGTGACCGCGCCGTCGGCGGTCTCGACGCGGATGTCGGTGCCCGCGAGCGAGCCCTCGGTCCAGAGCGCGAGCTGCACGGCAGCGGTGAGCGCGGCGTCGTTGCCGGGGAACGGGCCCTCCGCCGGTGCGCTGCCCGAGAAGAGCATCAGCGCGGCGGCGACCGCGCCCGCGATCAAGGAGCGATTCATCCGCTCATTCATGCGCTGCCGGACCCCGCTTCGCGCTGGTTTACGTCCTGAGCGCGCCTCGCGAGGCGCGTCTGCGTGTTGCCGCCTTCGCCGTACCAGCGGTCCTCGGCCGGCTCGGCGTGCGGCAACTGAGGCGCGGAATTGCCCCCGTATCTACCGCGCAAGGTGCCGAGCGAGGATTTCACTTTCGGCTGCTGGAGCCGCGCGACGACGAGGGCGAAATCGTGCAACGCGCCCATCCCGAACGGCCGGTGAAATCCCTTTAACACCCCTTGCACGCTACGCCCCGCGGCGCCGACTCACCGTTCGTTACCGCGCTTAATCACGAGATCCTCGCGCTAGGACGCGGACTGCACGGCGATTCGCTTGGCGAGCTCGCCGAGCCAGGCCGACGGGGACTCCGGATAGGCGTAGCCCGATATCGTCCATACGATCGTCAACGTCATGGCCGCCGCGGCGACTGCGGCGCTCAGGCGCTCGAGTTTGGTGGTTTTCATGTTCTTCCCGCTTGTCGTTATTTGAATAGGCGCCCTGATCAACGGGCCCGACGAGCGAAGGGGACGAAAGCCGGCAGCCGGCATGCGAGGCGATCCTTTGCCTGGCGGTCCCGCTGTCATGGAACGTTCGTTCGTTAGACCGGTGACTTTGCGTCCCCGCCTTTCGACGGGTTTGCCCTTTTCAGAGCCGGCCGCAGTGTAGCGATGGGCGTAGGCGCGCGCCGTTAAGGATTGCCCCAGAGATTGCAAACCCTGCGAAACACTTCTAACTACCTGATACCACGGTTACTGCCTGCGCACCGCGCTCTCTTCGAGTTCGACGCCCAGTCCGATCAGCCGCGTCACTCGATGCTCGAGCGCCTCGCCGATGGCGCGCGGCTCGGTCATGTCCCGGATCAGGACCACTGCGCCCACGAGACGGTTATCGAGCCCCCGTAACGGAGAGGCGGAGGCGAGGATGTCCTTCGTCGATCCATCGAAACATCGGATCGAGATCGGTTCGCTGTGCGACCTGACCCCTTCATGCAGCGCCCTGGCCAGAGGGCCGCGCTGATGGCTGATCATCCTCCCCGCGCTGTCCCACCAGCCCAGAATCTCGCCGTAGGTATCGTTCGCCGCAGGCTCGGCGGATTTGAAGATCCGGGAAACCTCCTCCGTCGTCTGACAGATCCGGCCTTCGATGTCGGCGATGAGGACTCCCACGGTCAGGCTTTCCAGCACCGATGAAAGCTTGCGACCGACCCTGATCAGCTCCTCCGATTCCTGGACTTGCCGCTCGCGCTGCTTCAGCAGATTCTCCCGGGTCCGGAACGCCGAATAGATTCGAAGCTTGAGCTTCAGGATTTCCGGATCGAAGGGCTTGGTGAAGTAGTCGATGCCGCCCGCCGCATAGCCCTGCTTCACGTGCGGATCCTCATTGAAGACCGCCGTGACGAAGATGATCGGGATGTCCTTGCCCGCCTCCATCTGCTTGATCGCCGTCGCGGTTTGGAAGCCATCCATTCCCGGCATCTGCACGTCCATGAGAATCACGTCGATGTGGGCTTGCTTGCCGACCATCGACACGGCTTCTTCGCCGGAGCTCGCAAACAGCAACTGGTAGTCCTCACCCAATAGCGCTTCGAGTGCGAGCAGGTTCGCTCGCTTGTCATCGACGAGTAAAACTATCGGCTTGCCGAGCGTTGTGGCGGCTTTGATCG
>DASQAW010000046.1:0-9854 GCA_035635495.1 Burkholderiales bacterium | reverse complement strand
GCTCACCGGCTTCCTCGTGTGGATCACCGAGTACTACACCGGCACCGACTTCAAGCCGGTGCAGCACGTCGCCGCCGCGAGCGTCACCGGCCACGCCACCAACATCATCGCCGGTCTCGGCGTGTCGATGAAGTCGACTGCCTGGCCGGTGCTCGCGGTGTGCGTCGCGATCGGCGCCTCCTACTCCCTCGCCGGCCTCTTTGGCATCGCCATCGCCGCGACCTCGATGCTGTCGATGGCGGGAATCATCGTTGCGCTCGACGCCTATGGCCCGATCACCGACAACGCCGGCGGCATCGCCGAGATGGCCAACCTGCCCGACTCGGTGCGCGCCATCACCGACCCGCTGGACGCGGTGGGCAATACGACGAAGGCCGTGACCAAGGGCTATGCAATCGGCTCCGCCGGCCTGGCGGCGCTGGTCCTGTTCGCCGACTACACGCATGCGCTGGAGGCGAGCGGCAAGTCCTTTACCTTCGACCTCTCCGACCACATGGTGATCATCGGCCTGTTCATCGGCGGCATGGTGCCCTACCTCTTCGGCGCGATGGCGATGGAAGCGGTCGGCCGCGCCGCCGGCGCTGTGGTGCTCGAAGTGCGCCGCCAGTTCAAGGAGATCCCGGGAATCATGGAAGGCCGCGCCAAGCCCGAGTACGGGCGCGCGGTGGACATGCTGACGCGCGCGGCGATCAAGGAAATGATGCTGCCTTCGCTCCTGCCGGTGCTCGTGCCGATCCTCGTCGGCCTGATCCTCGGGCCGAAGGCGCTCGGCGGCGTGCTGATGGGAACGATCGTCACCGGCCTGTTCGTCGCCATCTCCATGTGCACCGGCGGCGGCGCCTGGGACAACGCGAAGAAGTACATCGAGGACGGCCACCACGGCGGCAAGGGCTCGGACGCGCACAAGGCCGCCGTCACCGGCGACACGGTGGGCGATCCGTACAAGGACACCGCCGGCCCGGCGGTGAACCCGCTCATCAAGATCATTAACATCGTCGCGCTCCTCGTCGTACCGTTGATGGTCTAGTGGACGCGTTGCGCGCGCTCAAAAAGGCAGCTGCGGCTGCCTTTTTCTTTTTCTGCTTCTGCGTCCACGGCCGCGAGCCGGTCGTCGCGCGCGAGTTCATGGTGTCGGCGGCGCATCCGCTGGCGGCGCAGGCGGGCTACGACGTGCTCGCGCGCGGCGGCTCGGCGGTGGATGCCGCGATTGCGGTACAGATGGTGCTCGGACTGGTCGAGCCCGAATCTTCCGGCATCGGCGGTGGCGCGTTCCTCCTGCACTGGTCGCAGGGCGAGCAGAAGCTCCGCAGCTACGACGGCCGCGAGACCGCCTCTGCAGCCGCGCGCCCTGACAGGTTTCTCCGGAACGGGAAGCCCATGGAGTTTGTCGACGCCGTGGTCGGTGGCCGCTCGGTGGGCGTCCCCGGCGTCCTCCGCATGCTTGAGCTCGTGCACCAGCGCCATGGACGCCTGCCGTGGGCCGAACTCTTCCGCCCGGCGATCGAGGCGGCGGAGCGGGGCTTCCCGCTCTCGCCGCGCCTGCACGCGGTGCTGCAGGACGAGCAGTTCCTGCGCCAGGACCCGGCGGCGCGCAAGATCTACTACGGCAAGGCGGTCGGCGAGCGCATCGTGAACCCCGAGTACGCCGCGACGCTCAAGGCGCTCGCGGCGCGCGGCGCGCGGGCGATGTACGAAGGCGAGATCGCGGCCGACATGGTGCGCGCGGTGCGCTCGCATGCAAAGGCGGGCGACCTGACTGCGGCCGACGTTTCCGCCTATCGTGCGATGGAGCGCGAGCCGCTGTGCGGTGCCTATCGGGTCTGGCGCGTGTGCTCGATGGGCCCGCCGAGCTCGGGCGGCGTCGGCGTGCTGCAGATCCTGGGCATCCTCGAGCGCACTCGCTTCGCCGCCGCGCCCGCCGAATCGGCACAGGCGGTGCACTACTTCAGCGAGGCGGGACGCCTCGCCTACACCGACCGGGCGCGTTATCTCGGCGATCCGGACTTCGTTACCGTGCCGCTCGCGCGGCTGCTCAGCCCGCGGTACCTGGAGAAGCGGGCGGCCCTGATCGGCGAGCGCTCGATGCGGCGGGCCGTGCCCGGAGATCTCGAGGCCGGAACCAGTCACTTCTCCATCGTCGAGGCGAACGGCGACGCGGTGGCGATGACCACGACCATCGAGAGCGGCTTCGGCAGCCGCATCATGGTGCGCGGTTTCCTGCTCAACAACGAGCTCACGGATTTCGATTTCGCGCCCGGCGGGCCCAATGAGGTCGGCGGCCGCAAGCGCCCGCGCTCGAGCATGGCGCCGACCATGGTGTTCGACGCCGGCGGGCGGCTGGTACTGATCGTCGGCTCGCCAGGGGGCTCGCAGATCATCAACTACGTCGCGAAGGCGCTGGTCGGCGTGCTCGACTGGAAGCTCGACATTCAGCAGGCGATCGACCTGCCGAATTTCGGCAGCCGCAACGGGCCCACGCAGATCGAGCGCGGCTCGCGCTACGAGGCGCTGGCGCCCCAACTCGCCGAGCGCGGGCACGAGCTGCGGGTCATGGAGATGGAGAGCGGCCTGCACGGCATCGAGCGCGTGCCGGGAGGCTGGCGGGGCGGCGCCGACCCGCGCCGCGAAGGGGTCGCGCTGGGGCGTTGAGGTTGTAGGTCATCTGTAAGCCCCCCGGCGGTATGCTGTCCCCGTGGGCGAAATCCATCCGCAGACGGCATTCGCCAAAACCACGCGCCCGGCGATCAGCGCGATCATGCCGCGCGAGCGGCTGTTCGCCCGGCTCGACGGCATGGCCGGCCGCACCGTGGCTTGGATTTCCGGGCCGCCGGGGGCAGGCAAGACCAGCCTCGCGGCGAGCTACCTGGAGGCGCGTCGCTACAAGGCGCTCTGGTACCAGATCGACGCAGACGACGCGGACGTCGCCACCTTCTTCCATTACCTCGGCCACGCCGCGCGCAAGCTCGAAGGCGGCCGCTCGCGCGAGCTGCCGGCGTTCAGCCCGCAGTACGGGGCCGACGTCGCCTCCTTTTCGCGGCAGTTCTTCCGCCAGCTCTTCTCACGCGCCAAGGTGCCGGTGGCGCTGGTCCTAGACAACCTGCACCGCATTCCGCCCGACTCGCCGCTGCACGCGGTGCTCGAGGCCGCCTTCAGCCAGATCCCGAAGCACTGCTGCGTGGTGGTGACGAGCCGCAGCGAGCCGCCGGCCGCCTTCGCGCGGCTGCGCGTTACCGGCGAGATGGTCTGCGTCGGCTCGGACAGCCTGCACTTCGACGCCGGCGAGCTAGCCGAATTCGCGAAGGTGCGCGGCCACGCGCTGCCCGGCGAGGCGGCGGCCCTGCTGCACGAGCGCACGCAAGGCTGGGCCGCGGGCATCGTGCTGATGCTCGAGCACGCCAAGCTCTCCGGGCGCATGGCCGAGCTGCCGGACGATGCGCCGCCGAAGGCGATCTTCGACTACCTCGCCGGCGAGATCTTCAATCACTTCGAGCCGAAGACGCAGCAGTTCATGATGCGCATCGCCTGCCTGCCGCGCATGACCGCGGCGGTGGCCGAGGCGCTCTCGGGCGAGCCGAAAGCGGCGCGGCTGCTCCTCAACCTCGCGCTCAACGACTACTTCGTGGCCGAGGTTGCAAGCGATGAAGGCCGCGTGTTCCAGCTCCATCCCCTGCTGCGCGACTTCCTGAGGAGTCGCGCCGAGCAGGAGCTGCCCGAGGCGCTCGGCGTCGAGAGCCGGCGGCGGGCCGCGGCGCTGCTGCGCGGCGCCGGGCACGTCGAGGACGCCGTGTCGCTGCTGATCGATTGCGCGAGCTGGCCCGAGGTGGCGGCGATCGCCGGCGAGCAGGCGGCCGCCATGCTCGCCCAAGGTCGCAGCGAGACGCTCGGCCGCTGGCTCGATCTCCTGCCCGCCGGGCTGGTGGATGCCGATCCACGCCTGCTGCACGCGCTCGGCGCCTGCCGCGGCCAGACTAGCCCGCGCGCGGCGCGCCGCGCATTCGAGCGCGCCTTCGAAGGCTTCCAGCGCGCCGGCAGCGCCGACGGCATGCTGGCGAGCTGCTGCGGGCTGATCGAAGCGCTGATCGTGGAGTTCGACGATCTCGCGCTGCTCGACCATTGGATCGGCGTGCTCGCGCCGCTCCTCGTAGGACGCGAGGCTCCCGCCGCGGCGGCCACGCTCGCCAGGGCGACGCTGCTACGCGCCCCGGCGAACGCCGCGGGCCTCGGCCTGGAGGTGCTGTTCGGGCGTGCCACACCGGCCCTGCACCCGCTTCTCGCCGGCGCTTACGACAAGGCGGTCCAGGCGGCGCGCGATGCGCTCGCGCGCGCAGAGTCCGACGGCGTGCACGCGCTCGACGGCTGGTTGCGCGCGATCGCGGCCGCGGCGCTGCTCGGCGCCGGCGACCGCGACGCGGCGCGCGGCGAGCTGCAGCTCCTGGAAGGCGCGGGTGGCGCGCTGCGACGCGGCGACCGCACGCTCCTCGCGTACCTCCGCGCGTGGCTGGCGTGGCTCGAAGGCGATGGGGCGCTTGCTCATCGCGAGGCGCGCTCGGCTTGCGCGCTTGCCGCCGAGACCGGCGTGCCCGTGCTCGAATGCCTGACGCGCGTGGCCTGGGCCGGGCTGCTGGCGGAGGCGGGCGATGTGCGCGACGCCGACGCCCAGCTGCGCGCTGCGCGCGCTCTCAGTGAACCGGTGGGCAGCGCGCTGCTCAGCTTCGCGGTCGAGTTCGCCGCGGCCGACATCGCGCGGCAGGGCGACGACGAGGCGGCGGCGCGCGCCGCGCTAGCACGCGCCTTTCGCATCGGTCGCGAGCACGGCACGATGCATCTGCCATGGTGGCGGGCGCAGGCGGCGGCCGAGCTTTGCGCGCTCGCGCTGCGCTATGGCATCGAGCGCGAGTTCGCCCGCTCGCTTGTGCGCACGCACGTGCTGATGCCGCGCGCCGCGCCGCTGCGCGTGCCCGACTGGCCCTGGCCGTTTCGCTTCTCGCTCCTCGGCCGCACCCAGATCGAGCGCGGCACGACGCCGGTGGAATTCTCCGGCAAGGGACCGGGCCGGCCGATGGAGCTTCTCAAGGTGCTGGTGGCAAATGGCGGGCAGGGCGTGCGGGCGGAGCAGCTCGGCGACGCGCTGTGGCCGCATGTCGACGCCGACTACGCCCACAAGTCCTTCACCGCCACGCTACACCGCCTGCGCAAGCTCCTCGGCGACGACGACGCGCTGACGCTGCGCGACGGCCGCCTGAGCCTCAATCCCGCGCTCGTCTGGGTCGACACCTGGGCGCTCGAGCAGGCGCTCGCCGAGCTGGAGGAGGCGCTGCGCGCCCCCTCGGCCAGCGCCGCCCGGGTCGAGCGGCTGATGAACGAGGCGCTCGCGCTCTACCGCGGGCCGTTCCTGCCCGACGAATCCGAGCAGCCAAGCTATATCGCCTGCCGAGAGCAGCTGCGCGCGCGCCTGCTCCGTTGCCTGATGCGCGCGGCGCGCGCTCACGAGGAGGCCGGGCGCGGCGACGCTGCCGCGGATCTCTATGTGCGCTGCATCGAGTCGGATCCGCTGTTCGAGGCCGCCTACCGCAACCTGATGCTCCTCTTCCAGCGGCGAGCCGAGCAGGCCGAGGCGCGCGCCGTCTACGAGCGGCTGCGCACCGTGCTGTCGACCCGCCTCAAGATGATGCCCTCGCCCGAGACCCAGGCGGTGTTCGCCGCCCTCTAGAGCGTGCGCGCCGACCGCAGCTCGCGCTCGAATTCGTTCCAGATCTTCTCCAGCCCCATGCGCACCGCGGAGGGCGGCAGGTACTCGCGGCGCGGCATGCCCGACTTGGGCGGCGCGATCTCGCGCATGCGCGCCGTGAGCGAGATCTCGACGCCGTTGCGCACCTCGAGCGCGGTGGCGTTGATGATCACTTCGAGGCCTTCGGGCTCGAACGAGACGAAACGGCCCAGCACGCCGACATGCTGCGTCGCGATCTCGCGCAGCTTGGGCAGGTCGCGCTCGGCGGCGCTGCGCCACTCGGCGTCGGTGAGCGGCGCAGGCGCTGGCCCGACCACGCTCAGGTAGCCCATGCGCGGGGACTGGTCGCCGACTCGCATGCCGACCCGGCCGAGCGCGCTGCGCAGCGCCGGAAAGGCATCGTCCAGGTTCGTGCGGTATACGCGCGTGCCGAGCTCGGCGAGGATGCGCTCGTACTGCACACGGAACTCCGAGTTCACGTCGTTGATCGCGTTGCGTTTCTGATCGTCGGTGGCGCAGCCCACGACGAGCGCCGCGCTCAGCAGGCAAAGCGCAAAGCGCCGCATCAGCGTTCCTTGGCAGCTCGCGCGTAACGCTCGCCGAGCTTCCTCGCCTGCTCGACCTCGACGGTCTGCAGGGTGGCTCCGATGCGCTCCTGTTCCCCCTTGGCGGCGGCATTGCCCGACAGCACCGCGGCGCTGTACCAGGCGTAGGCATGGAAGTTGTTCTGCGGCACGCCGCGCCCCTTGGCATACATGTCGCCCAGGCGTTGCTGCGCTTCGCTGTCGCCCTTCTCGTAGGCGCCGCGGAACATGCGAAGCGCGAGCTCGTCGCTGCGCTCGACGCCTTGCCCTACCAGGTACAGATCGCCGAGCCGCACCATGGCGCGCGGGCTGCCGTTTTCGGCGAGTGCCTTGAACGTCGTGGCGGCCTCGCCGTAGTCGCCGCGCGCCTGCGCGCGTTCGGCGCTTGCCAGCAGCTCTGCCGGTCCCGGCGCACGAGCGGCGGGCGGCGGCGCAGATTGCGGCGTCGGCGCGGGCAGGGGCAGCGGCGTGACTTCCGCAGCCTTGGGCGCTGCCGGTTCGGGAATCGGCGTGGCCCGGGCGATCCTGGGCGGCGGCTCGCTGCGCGGCTTGGCCGACGGCGCCGGTTTTGCGCGCTCTTCCTCGAGGCGCCGGCGCTCCGACTGCAGCTCGCGCGCGGCCTCCTCCATGCGCTTGCGCTCTTCGGCGAACTTCTGCTGCTCGTCCGCCATCATGCGACGCAGCACCTCGGCCTGGCTCGGCGCGGGTGCGGGCTCGGCCTGCGCCACGGGTTGCGGCTTGCCCGGCACCAGCCACGGCAACGCCGCGAGGGCGCCGATGACGATGGCCGCGCCCACGCCGCCCCACACCATCGGCGCGATGCGCGACGAGGAAACCGTGGAGACCGGAATGACGGGCGCCGGCTTTGCCGGTGCCGGCGCGGGCTTGCCGCCCGCGAGCTCCTTGCGCCACTCGGCGATGCTTTGCGGGCGGTCCTTCTCGGCGAAGGAAAGCGCATGGTCGAGCGCTTTCAGCAATCGGTCGGAATAGCGCGCGCTGCCCACCGCGGTCGCCGGCACCAGGATCTCCTGCGTGCTGCCGAGGATGCCCTTGCTGCGCGCGATGGCGTCGAGCGGCGCGCGCCCGGCGATCGCGCGATAGCAGGTCGCGCCCAGGCTGTAGATGTCGGTCCACGGGCCCTGGTTTTCGCCGCTCGAGTAGTACTGCTCGAAGGGCGCATAGCCCGGTGCCACCAGGATCGTGACGGTGCGCGAGTGCCCGAGCGAATGGCGCGCCGAGCCGAAGTCGAGCAGCACCGGCGTGCCGTCGGAGCGGATGTGGATGTTGTCGGGCTTGATGTCGCGGTGGATGAAGCCCGCGTTGTGCACCAGCTCCAGGCCGTCGAGGATCGGCAGCAGCACGCGCATCAGGTCCGCTTCGCCGAGCGCGTGGCGCCGCTCGAGCAGCGCGGCGAGCGTCTCGCCTTCCTCGAAGCGCATCACCATGTACGCGGTGTTGTTCAGCTCGAACACCGAGTGCACCCGCACGATATTCGGGTGGTCGAAGCGCGCCAGCGTGCGCGCCTCGCGGATGAAGCGCTCGAGCCCCCAGCGGTAGCGCTCGTCGTGCTCGTCGGTGCGCGACGTGACCGTGGCGTCGGGCCGCCGGGTGGCGACTTCCACCGGAAGGTATTCCTTGATCGCGACCGGCTGGTCGAGGTTGGTGTCGCGGGCGAGGTAGGTGATGCCGAAGCCGCCCTGGCCGAGCACGCGCTCGAGCACGTACCAGTGCAGCCCGTACTGCGGCGGCAACGCGTCAGGAAAGGCGTTATCGCTCATGTCCCGGCACTCCCCTCCAGGGCCCGCCCTAACTGTAACCCATCTGTAAGCCATCGATGGCGCCCCTGAAAGTCCCCGCCGCGCAGCATGGTTCGCGCGGGGCAAGAGCCCGCGACGACGGAGGGGACAGAGGCCATGCTGACCGTGCGCGAGACCGACGTGCTGCGGCTGCTCTCGAGCGGCTGCAGCTACAAGAAGATCAGTACGCAGCTCGGAATTTCGCTGCATACCGTGGGCACGCATATCAAGAACACCTACCGCAAGCTCGAGGTGCATTCGGGCGCGGCGGCGGTGATGCGCGCGGTCGAGCTCGGCCTGCTCGGTTCCACCCGCTACCCAACCTGAAGGAGGCAGTCATGAAGAAAACCATCCTGCAATCCGCGATCGCTTGCGCGCTTCCGGCGCTCGTCTCCGGCTGCTACATCGTGCCGGTCGGCCCCGAGGCGATGGTGAAGCTCAACACGCTGCTTGAGCAGGTGCAGAACGCGCCGAGCGCAGCGCCGGCCCCGGCGCCGACGTCGGCGGCCAAGCCGACCGTCGATCCGAAAGTCGTGCCGGCCGCCATCGCCATTCCGGCGGGGCCGACCACGCTCTACGCGCGGCTCTATCCGGCGAACGACATCGCCACGGAGAGCGGCATGGTCTCGGGCACCGTGACCAGCATGATGAACGGCAAGGGCCGCTTCCAGGTCACCTACCGCGGCGAAACGCTGACCGGCGAGGCGACGCGCGTCTCCGGCGAGGATCGCAAGGGCGTGGCGAGCGCCTGGGGTCCGAACGGCTCGTTCATGAGCTGCGAGTACCAGATGGCCTCGCTCGTGCGCGGCGCCGGCACGTGCCACTTCTCCGACGGCGCGCGCTACCAGGTGCATGTGGGGAACTGATGTTGACCCACCGCGAGCGCGCCGTGCTCCTCCTCCTCGCCCACGGCTGCACCTATGGCGAGGTGGCAGCCCGGCTGGAGATCTCTGTGCACACCGTGGGCACCCACGTGAAGAACACCTATCGGAAGCTCGGCGTGCACCGCGCCGCGGCGGCGGTCAGGCGCGCCGGCGAGCTCGGACTGCTGCCGCGTCGCAAGAGGAGGAGTGAGAGATGAAACGCATCCTCGATCCGGACTTTCGCTATACGCCGAGCTTCGATACGGACGTGCGGCGCACCTTCGAACGGGTGCGCCGCGAGCGCTCAGCGCTGGAGGGCGGCGACGACCGCCGCGGCGCAGTCCTCGGCATCGGCGGCGACGTCGATGCTCAGGGCGCCGGCGGGCGGCTCGAGCGTCGCGAACTGGCTGTCGAGCAGCGACGCCGGCATGTAGCGGTGCTTGCGCTCTGCAAGGCGTGAGGCGATCAGCGCCTTGGCGCCACGCAGGTGGACGACGCGCGCCTCGGCGATGCCGGCGAGCAGGCGCCGGCGGTAGGATTCCCTGAGCGCCGAGCAGGCGATGATCGCGTCGCCTTGCCCGCGGAGGATGGCGTTCAGCGCATCGAGCCACGGCCAGCGGTCGGCATCCTCCAGCGGGATGCCGGCCGCCA
Source organism: Burkholderiales bacterium (assembly GCA_035635495.1). GTDB lineage: Bacteria > Pseudomonadota > Gammaproteobacteria > Burkholderiales > SG8-39 > SCGC-AG-212-J23. The sequence continues at coordinate 232 of DASQAW010000046.1, read as the reverse complement.
TCTTGGCGACGTTCTGGCGCGGGTGGTAGTCATCGCCTTCGATGAAGCGCCAGCCCAGGCGCTGGGCGAGCAGCTCGCCTATCGTGGTCTTGCCGGCGCCCGAGACGCCCATCAGCACCACGATCATTCGGGCTTGATCTCGTGGCCTCCGAACTTGGCGCGCATCATGGCGAGGAGCCGCCGGCTGTAGTCGGCGCGCCCCTGGCTCGAGAAGCGGCTCATGAGCGCGAGC